>DATMGZ010000084.1:0-15175 GCA_035555155.1 Solirubrobacteraceae bacterium
CGTGGGGGAGTTCTATTCACTCGCCGAGATCGCCCAGCAGCACGCGCTCCGTGTCGCGGTCATCTCCGCGGCCGGCAGCCTGTTCTTCGGGCTGAACGCCGACCGCGACGCCGTGGTGGAGTTGCAGGCGATGATCGATGGAATGCGCCGGAGCGCGGAGCAGTTGCTAGCGCTGGTGGCGTAGGGAGGGGCGGGTAGCCGGCGCGGGCGGTGCCGGCGGTGCCGGTGGCGGTGCCGGCGGTGCCGGGGGTGCCGGCGGGCGCCCAGGCTCGGGGCGTTGAACGGCTCGCACGGGGATGGGCCCCCCGGTTCGGTAGGCGCTTGGCTACCGGCATAACGTTGCCTCTTGGCCGGGCCCAGGTGAGCCGAGGAACGTTGTGCCGGTTATAGCGGCACAACGTCAATCCACCGGCCTTCGGTGGCGCCGAGAGGCAACGTTATGCCGGTTGCTCGCGCCGCCGGAGGTCGCGAGCCCCATCGCCGGCGGCCGCTTCCCCCGGAGCCCTGGGCTGCAGGCCGCCGCCACTGCCCCGTCACGCGCCGCCGTTGAGTTCCCGCGCCACCGCCACCGTCGCGCCGCGCTCGTAGAAGTCCACCGCCACGATCGCGCCCTTCACACCACGCGCGGCCTCGCATTGCTTGATGCGCTCGCGCAGGAACGCGGCGGTACCGATGCGGGCGTTCTCGGACGGCAGCGGTGGGAACGGCGGGATCCAGTGGTTGAGCATCAGTAGCGGGCTGTCGGCGTCGCCGCGGAAGCGTGTGCAGCTGAGCTGGCCCGGGCGCGTGGCCCCCAGTGGGGTGTCCTGGATGTAGGAGAACGCCGGCATGTACCACGCCGGTGTGCCGCCCTTCTCCTCGGCGAAGGTGACGAGGCGCCTGCCCGAGCTGATCAGCTCGCCGAGCGTCGGCAGCGGCTCGTCCCGACGCAGTGTTGCCGTGTACGGGAGCACCCCGGTGCGTTCGAACGCTCGCTCGATCTCCCGCGGCGGGATGTAGTCCTCGACGACCACGACCAGGACCTGTGTGGGGTGCTGTGCGAGGAAAGTCCGGATCACTGTCAGCTCCTGGTCCAGCGGCTTGGCCCCGAGCTCGCACAGGGTGTGGCACAGGTACGGCTCGGTTGTCCCGTTCAGGTCGCCCGCGCCGACGCGTCCGGCGAGCCGGTCGGCCAGCCGCAGCGCCTGGGGGCTCAGCTGCTGTGCGACCTTGTTGCGCGAGGAGCCCTCGGCCCGCAGGTCGGTCCTGACGCGTCCCGTGCGCGGGTCGAGCACGCCGAAGTGCACGTCGATCAGCAGGGCCCGGATCCCGTCCTTCAGCTGCCGGGCGATCGGATAGCGCTGGTTGGCGAACAGCCAGCCGGGCTCATCGGCCGCGGCCATCGAGTTGTGGGTGGCCGCGAACACGACGTCACCGAGGCGCCGGTCGCACAGCGACGGCAGGCCGTTGCAGCCGCCGGGAGCGGCTGCGGCGTGCGCCGGCGCCGGCGCGTCGGCCGCGATCACGCAGGCCAGCGCGACGCTGCCGGCGACGACGACCATCGCGGCACCGGCCACAGCCGCCGTCCTACCCGTCCCCGCTCTCTGTCGGCCACGGCGCGACCCGCTGCCTGCCGCCGCCCGGCGACCAGCAGCACCAGCCCGAGCAGACCGCCGGCGCCCGCCACCAGCGCCGCGGTGCGGAGATCTCCGAACAGCGCGTCCCAGGCGGCCGATACCGCAGCCTTGCGGCGCTCGGAGCCGGCCCCGCCGACGTGTCCCGTGGCGAGCGCACCGCCGAGCGCGACCAGCCCGGCCGCGAGCGCTCCGGCCACCGCGAGCGCGGCACACAGGTAGGTGCCGGTGCGCCGCCGGTCGCCGGAGCGGATCAGCGTGAAGACGGCGATGACGACCGCGGCCAGCAACAGCCACACGCCCCAGCTCGAGGCGCCGACGGCGCGGCGGATGACGCCGAGCTCGCCGTCGTCCTTGCCGACCGTGGCGAGCGCGGGCGGCACGGTCGCCGCGGCCCTGGCCGCGAGCGCCGGCGAGACCGAGCGCAGCCCAGCGAGCAGCGTCGGGCCGGCGCGGGCGAGCGCAATGACGAGGCTGCGGTCGGGGGCGAGTAGCGCTCGGTGGGCCGCCGCCGCCGCGGCCGCGACGATCCGGCGGAACGCCGAGCCGGCCACGAGCGACGCCGTGACCCGCGTGACCAGGGGCCGGACGAGCAGCAGATGACCGCGTGACGCGCTGACGAGCGCGTCCACCGTGCGATCGGTCACCACGGTCCGGACGCGGGCATCGTCGAGCGAGGACGCGAGCCGGGCGCTGAACGCCGTCTTGTCGGCGATCTCTCCGTGGACGTAGAACAGGATCCCGCCGCTCAGCAGGAGCAGGCCCGTGAGCACCGCCAGGCCGAGGTGGAGTCGTCTCACAGCATCGTGTCGCGATAATCGAGGCGCGCGCCTCCGGGCGCGCGAGCCCGACACCCTACCTCGCGTGAGCTCGACCCAGAATCAGCCGTCGTCCGCCGCCGCCGTGCGCCATGCCCGGGCGCACGGGCTCGGGGACCTGCTGCGCCGCTCGGCGCTGCGCTACCCGGGCAAGCCGGCGCTGGTGTGCGGCGAGGTGCGCTGGACCTACGCCGAGTTCGACGCGGCCGTCGACGCGACGGCGGCGGCGCTGAGCGAGCGTGGCGTGGCGAAGGGCGACCGGATCGCGCTGCTCTCGCACAACTCGTGGCAGTTCGCGACGCTGAGCTTTGCGCTCGCCCGGCTCGGTGTGATCCTCGTGCCGATCAACTTCATGCTCGGGGCGGAGGAGATCGCCTTCATCCTCGAGCACTCGGGGGCGTCGGGCTTCATCGTCGAGGACACCCTGCACCCGGTCGGCGCGCGGGCGATCGGGCTCGCCCGGACCGCGGACGGGGTGCGCGGATGGATCGCGCTCGCCGGGCAACCACCCGCGCAGGGTTGGGAGGACGTGGCGGCGTGGGCAGAGCATCGCGGCCGGCCGCCGGAGGTGGTGGTGGCCGATGAGGACCCGCTGCGGCTCATGTACACCAGCGGGACGGAGTCGCGCCCCAAGGGGGTGGTGCTCTCGAGCCGGTCGCTGATCGCACAGTACGTGAGCTGCATCGTGGACGGCGGGATGGAGGCCGGCGACGTCGAGCTGCACTCGCTGCCCTTCTACCACTGCGCCCAGCTCGACTGCTTCCTCGGGCCCGATGTGTACCTGGGCGCGACCAGCATCATCCTGCCGGGACCGGACCCGGCGGTGCTGCTGGCCACGATCGAGTCCGAGCGGGTGAGCAAGCTGTTCGCGCCGCCGACGGTGTGGATCTCGCTGCTCCGCGCGGAGACGTTCGACGCCGCCGACCTCTCATCGCTGCGCAAGGGCTACTACGGCGCCTCGGCGATGCCGGTGGAGGTGCTGCGCGAGCTGCAGCGGCGGCTGCCCGAGGTGCGGCTGTGGAACTTCTATGGGCAGACCGAGATGGCGCCGTTGGCCACCATCCTCCGACCCGACGAGCAGATCAGTCACGCCGGCTCCGCGGGTCGGCCGGCGATCAACGTCGAGACGCGGCTCGTCGACGATCTCGGCAACGAGGTTGCGCCGGGGACGATCGGGGAGATCGTGCATCGCAGTCCGCAGGCGACGCTCGGCTACTGGAACGACGAGGCCAAGACCGACGAGGCGTTCCGCGACGGCTGGTTTCATTCCGGTGATCTCGGCCTGCTCGACGACGGCTATCTGTTCGTCGTCGATCGCAAGAAGGACATGATCAAGACCGGCGGTGAGAATGTGGCCAGCCTCGAGGTCGAGCAGGCGATCCACGTGATGCCCGAGGTCTCCGAGGTGGCGGTGTTCGGGATCGCCGATCCGAAATGGATCGAGGCCGTGGTCGCCGCCGTCGTCCCCAAGCCGGGGGCCACCGTCACCGCCCGGGCCGTGATCGAGCACTGCCGCTCCACGCTCGCCGGCTTCAAGGCACCCAAGCACGTGGTGATCGTCGAGGGCCTGCCGAAGAACCCCAGCGGCAAGATCCTCAAGCGCGAGCTCCGCGAGCGCTACGCGGAGCTCGCGCGGGAACCGACTACACGGACGCCAGCTCCCTGACCTGGGTCAGCCGCAGGTTGTTGCCCGACGGGTCGCGGAAGCCAGAGTCGATGCCGTAGGGCCGCTCCTCGGGCGGCTCGGTGAACTCGACACCGCGATTCTTGAGCTCCTCGTAGGACGCCCGGCAGTCCTCGGTGGTCAGAAACACCGTGCCCGCGAAGCCCTTGCCCATCAGCGCCCGCACCTCGTCACCGGTCGCCGCGTCCATCACCGGCGCTCCCGGGATCGCCATCAGCACGATCGCGAAGTCGGGCTGCCCCGCAAAGCCCACGGTCAGCCAGCGGAAGTCACCCATCTCCGCCAGCGTCACGTCCTGGCGAACCTCCATGCCCACCTTCTCGGTGTAGAACGCAAGCGCTTCATCCTGGTCGTGCACCCAGAGCTGCGCGTTGGCAACCTTGATCATCTCCGCCTCCTGTGGTCGGGTCGACATCGTGCCGGCCACACTAGCCCCGGTCCGATCAGCTGTCTTCTCGAAACGTGCTGCGTTGAGGGCGCGCGTAGGCCCGCACGACGCAGGTGGGGACGAGGGCGAAGCTCGCCGCCGGCGGGAACCGCTCGCGGTAGGCGGTGGGCGACAGGCCATAGGTCGTCGTGAAACTCGTCGTGAACGAGCCGACGCTCTGCAGGCCGACCGAGAAGCACACATCGGCGACCGAGCGATCGGTGTTGCGCAACAGCGCCGCAGCCCGCTCGAGGCGGCGCGTCAACAGGTACGCGTGGGGAGGCTCGCCGAACGCGCGGCGGAACTCACGGCTGAAATGGGCCCGCGAGAGACCGGCCGCGCGCGCCATCTCCTCGACGCACAGCGGCTCCGCGTACCGGGCATCGATCAGGTCCTTTGCTCGCAACAGATGGCGGGCCGGAGGGACGAACGCCATGGTTGAGTATCGCTTTCAGGCGGGTGGACGCGCGAGCGCACGGGCTGACGCTCTGACCGACTCCCGGACCGAGGCGAGCGATCGCTCCGCCGGGGCGAGGGCGCCGTCGGGCGGCTCGGCGAGCTCGCAGCGCGCCTGGTAGACCGAGGTGAATCCCGTCTCGAACCCGATCCGGGCCGCCCGCAGGTACAGGCGCCAGACCCTCAGGCGCTCCGGTCCGACGAGGGCGTGCGCCTGCTCGAGGTGCTGGTCGAGGCGCTCGGCCCAGTGGGTCAGCGTGCGGGCGTAGTCCATCTGGAAGTCCTCGACGTGCCGGGTGACGAAGCCCGCCCGTTCGAGCGCGCCGAGCACGACCGAGAGCTGCAACGGCGCGGCGTCGGGCCACACGTAGCGCTCCGAGAAGTCGCCGGCCTCGGTGTCGGTGTGCGAGAGATAGGCGATCCCGTGGTTGAGCAGCCGTCCACCTGGCGCCAGCAGCCGCGCGAGTGTCCGGGCGTACTCGTCGATCTGGCTCTCGCCGACGTGCTCGACCATGCCGATCGACGCGATCGCGTCGAAGCGGTCATCGGGCAGGTCGCGGTAATCCATGACGCGGAAGTCGACCCGGTCGGCGACGCCGGCCGCCGCGGCGCGCTCCCGGGCGAGACGGGCCTGGGGCTCCGACAGCGTGATCCCGACCACCTGGGCGCCATGCCGGGTCGCGGCGTGGACCGCAAACGATCCCCAGCCGCAGCCGACGTCGAGCACCCGGTCGCCGGGGCCCAGCGCGAGCTTCGTGCAGACGAGCTCGAGCTTGGTCTCCTGCGCCTCCTCGAGCGTCTGGGCCCCACGCGAGAAGAACGCGCACGAGTAGGTCATCGAGCAGTCCAGGAACAGCGCGAAGAACTCGTTGGCCACGTCATAGTGATGGCGCACAGCCCGGGCGTCGCGGCCCTGGGTGTGCGGGCGTCCCTTGAGCACGAACTCCGAGGCGGGCCGTCGGGGCGGCCGCACGAGCCCCGCCGCTCGCAGCCCGGCCGCCATCAGCCGCAGACGTGTCCCGAGCCCGATCTCGGGCTCCTGCCACTCCTCGACCAGTTGCATCACGGCATCGAGATCGTCGACGTCCAGCACGCCCGTCACGTAGGCGCGCCCGAGCCCCAGCTCACCCGGCGCCCGCAGCAGGTGGGCCACCGCGCGCGGTGAGCGCACGATGAAGGTGGGACCGCCGCCGGCGGTGGAGGGCAGCGCGCCGCCGTCCCAGAACCGCACCTGGAACGGACGGTCGGGGATCGCTTCGGCGATCGCCCTGCGCAGCGGCTCGGGATCTGAGAACACATCCAGAACCCTAATGCAACGTCTCCGAAATCTCGCTGCGCGCGGCCGCGTCCTGACGTGGCGGTGCCTACGGCGCCAGCCGCGTGAGCGTCCACCTGCCGTTGATACCGGGCGTGTAGACGAGCCGGTCGTGAAAGCGGTCCCGGCGTTGCTGCCAGAACTCATAGCGCTCCGGCACGAGGCGAAACCCGCCCCAGGCGTCGGGCAGCGGCAGCTCGGAGCCTTCGTACCGGCCGGCGATCTGGGCCACCCGCTGTTCGAGCGCCGCGCGACTCTCGACCGGGCGGGTCTGCGGCGAGGCGAGCGCGCTCAGCTGGCTCGCCCGAGGACGGGTCCGGACGTACGCGGCCGACTCCTCGGCGCTCGTGCGCGTCGCGTCGCCCTCGATTCGGACCTGCCGCCCGAGGCCCGCCCAGTAGAACAGCAACGCGGCCTGCGGATTGTCGTTCAGCTCCAGTCCCTTGCGGCTCTCGTAATTGGTGTAGAACGCGAATCCGCGCTCGTCGTATTCCTTCATCAGGACCATGCGCAGCGAAGGCCGCCCGGTGGCGGTGGCCGTGGCCAGCGCCATCGCCTCGGGAGCGGGGAGCGCCGCGCTCGCCTCCTGGAACCAGACACCGAACTGGCGCAGGGGATCGGGATCGACGTCCTCCTCTCGCAGCTCAGGCTCGGGCACGGGGGGATTATGACCGCGCAGCCGAGACGGCACGTGTCGTCGGCGCGGCGTGCGGGAGGCGGTCACGATTGGTGCTTGCAAGCTAGCTAACAAAGTGCTAATCTGCAAGCAGCAGTCTCAATGAGGGAGCTGACCATGGCGATTGACCGTAAGAACACCGGGAAGGACCTCCACATCGCCGCCCAGCAGGTCCGGGACTTGAACGGACGGCTGGTCAAAGCCGGCCGGCGTGCCGGAACGCTCTACCTCGACAGCTACGAGAAGCTGGTCGGCAACGTGACCACCCTGCAGCAGAAGCTGGCCGACCAGTCGCGCAACGAAGCAGTGCGGGCGGTCGTCGCCCTCGAGGTCGACGTGACCAAGCAGGTCACCTCCGTCTACACCTCGACGGCGCGGCACCTGATCACCTGATTCGCGCGTTCCCGCGCCGCCCGGCTCTGGTCAGGCGGCGCGCTCGGACGGCCCACGCCGGCGTCCCGGCGAGCGTTTACGCTCGCGCCCCATGCATATCGATCGACGCGAGCTGGCGGCCGTGTTCGCGGGCGGGTTCCTCGGGACGATCGCCCGCGCCGAGCTGGCCGAGGCGCTGCCGTACACCACCGGGCAGTGGCCGTGGGGGACGTTCGCGGTGAACATCCTCGGAGCGGTGATGCTCGGGTACTTCGCGACCCGCCTGCAGGAGCGCCTACCGGTCTCGGCCTACCGGCGACCGTTCCTGGGCACCGGCGTATGCGGCGGCCTGACCACGTTCTCGACCATGCAGGTGGAGCTGCTGCGGATGCTCGACGCCGGAGACGTCGTCCTGGCGGTGGCGTACGGCGGGGTCAGCATCCTGGTGGGGTTCACGGGCGTGGCCCTGGCGACGAACCTCGTCCGCCGTGCGCAGGCGGCGCCATGAGCGCGCCGGTGCTGCTGGCCGTCGGCCTCGCCGGCGGCCTCGGGGCGATCGCGCGCTTCCTGCTCGACGGGACGGTCTCCGGCCGGGTCGGGCGCGATTTCCCGTTCGGGACCGTGGTCGTCAACGTGACCGGGGCGTTCGTGCTCGGCCTGCTGGTTGGCGTCGCGCTCGACGAGGACGCCTACCGCGTCGCCGGCACCGGACTGATCGGGGCCTTCACCACCTTTAGCACCTGGTCGTTCGAGAGCCATCGCCTCGGCGAGGACGGCGACCTTGACCTCGGCCTGCTCAACTTCGCGGTCAGCCTCGCGCTCGGCCTGATCGCGGCCTGGGCCGGCCAGCGGCTGGGAGCCTCGCTGTGAACGACGACTGCCTCAAGCTGACGACGTACTTCGGGGAGCGCGATCGCGCCGGAGACGGCTTTCTGGCCGATGTGTTGACCGGCGTGTATGCCCGCCACGCGCTGCAGACGAGCGTGTTGCTGCGCGGGGTCGAGGGCTTCGGGCTGCGCCAGCACCTGCGCACCGATCGTCTGCTGACGCTGTCGGAGGACCTGCCGCTGGTGTCGGTCGCGGTGGACACGCGCGACCGGATCCAGGCGGCGCTCACCGAGGTCGAGCAGATCCGCTCCGGCGGCCTGGTCACACTCGAGCGCGCGCGGATGTTGAGCGGCGAGATCGGAACCGTCGTGCTCCCGCCCGAGTTGGACGAGGCGACCAAGCTGACGGTCTACGTCGGGCGGCAGGACCGGATCGCCGGCTGCCCCGCCTACGAAGCCGTCGTGGAGCTGCTGCAGCGGTGCGGCGTCGCCGGCGCGACCGTGTTGCTCGGCGTCGATGGGACCGCCCACGGAGTTCGTCAGCGTGCCCGGTTCTTCGCGCGCAACGCCGAGGTCCCGCTGATGATCATCGCCGTCGGGCGCGGTGAGGTGATCGCCAGGGCCCTGCCCGAGCTCGGCGCCCTGCTCACGCGACCGTTGCTGACACTCGAGCGCGTGCGCGTCTGCAAGCGCGACGGCCGGCGCCTGGCCACGCCGGCCGTCGTGCCCGGGCGGGATCCGTCGGGGCTCGGCATATGGCAGAAGCTGATGGTCTTCACCGGTGAGCAGTCACGCCACGAGGGGCACCCGCTGCACCATCAGCTCATCCGTCGGCTGCGCGAGGCGGGAGCGGCGGGGGCCACCTGCCTGCGCGGCGTCTGGGGCTACCACGGCGACCATGAGCCGCATGGCGACACGCTCTGGCAACTGCGTCGCCACGTTCCCATTCTCACCGTCATCGTCGACACGCCCGAGTGCATCCGCGATTGGTTCGCGATCGTCGATGAGCTCACCGACGAGACCGGCGTCGTGACCAGCGAGATGGTGCCGGCGTTCCGGGCCACTGCGGCCGGACACGCACGCGGCGGCCTCGAGCTGGCGCGCCCTACGCGGGAGCGGAAGGACCCGTGACCGCGATCGCCGCGCGGCTCGCGAAGCGAGCCCGGTCGCCGAGCTCCTCCTCGATGCGCAGCAGCTGGTTGTACTTGGCCACGCGCTCCGAGCGCGCCGGCGCGCCTGTTTTGATCTGGCCGACACCCGTGGCAACGACGAAGTCCGCGATCAGCGCGTCCTCGGTCTCACCGGAGCGATGCGAGACGACGGCCCGGTAGCCCGCGTCGTGCGCCATGGCGATCGTGTCGAGCGTCTCGGTCAGCGTTCCGATCTGGTTGAGCTTGATCAGGATCGAGTTCGCGATGCCGGTCTCGATGCCGCGGCGTAGGATCGCCGGGTTGGTCACGAACACGTCGTCACCGACCAGCTGGATCCTGTCGCCGAGCCGCTCGGTGAGCATCGCCCAGCCGTCCCAGTCGTCCTCGGCCATCCCGTCCTCGATCGACAGGATCGGGTAGCGATCGACCAACTGCTCCCAGTAGTTCACCATCTCGGCCGAGCTGAGCGTGCGTCCCTCGCCGGTCAGCCGGTAGGCGCCGTCGGAGTAGAACTCGCTGCTGGCCGGGTCCATCGCGATCGCGATCTCCTCGCCGGGTCGATAACCCGCCGCCTGGATCGCCGCCATGAGCAGCTCGAGCGGGGCTTCGTTCGAGCTCAGATCGGGCGCGAATCCGCCCTCGTCTCCGACACCCGTGGCGAGGCCGCGATCGTGCAGCGTGCGCTTGAGCTCCTGGTAGGTCTCGGCGGCCATGCGCATCGCCTCGGTGAACGACGTGGCTCCGACCGGCACGATCATGAACTCCTGGAAATCGACCGGGTTGTCGGCGTGCGCACCGCCGTTGAGTACGTTGAGCATCGGGGTGGGGAGCAGATCGGCCTGCTCGCCGCCGAGGTAGCGCCACAACGGCTGGCCGAGCTCCGCCGCCCGCGCCCGCGCAGCCGCCAGCGACACGCCGAGGATCGCGTTGGCGCCGAGCCGCGACTTGTTGTCGGTGCCGTCGAGCTCGATCAGCGCCCGGTCGAGGCCGGCCTGGTCACCGGCGTCCCGGCCCTTGACCGCCGCCGCGATCTCGCCGTTGACGTGGCTGACCGCGTTCAGCACGCCCTTGCCTCCGAACGCGTGGCCTCCGTCACGCAGCTCGACCGCCTCGTGAGCACCCGTCGAGGCGCCCGAGGGCACGGCCGCGCGGCCGACCGCTCCCGACTCCAACTGTACGTCGACCTCTACCGTCGGATTACCGCGGCTGTCGAATACCTGCCGACCGTGAATCTGCGTGATTGAGCTCATGTTGGTGCATCGTAGTCATCACTCCTGGGACGAGAAACGAATCTCAGTCGTCGTGATCGGGATGGATCACGAGCATCGGCAGGGTGGTGCCGAAGTGGACGTCGGCCGCGACGCTGCCGAGCATGTTCGACGCGAGCCGGCCGCGCCCCCTCGAGCCCATGATCAGCAGGTCGTGCTGTCCCGCGCGCGCGACGGCGAGGATCTCGCGGGCCGGCGGCCCGTGGCGGAGGATGCTGGTAACCGAGACCGAGTCGGGCACGCGGTCGACGGCCTCGCGCAATCGCCGCTCGACCTCGTCATCGGCGGCCTTCCTGAGCGCGGTGGTATCGACCCCGGCGGCGAGGGCGAAGGGCGGCAGCTCGGGCACGGCCGCGACGATCGTGAGCCGGGCATGAAGCGCGTCGGCGAGCTCGATCGCGTGCTGGAGAGCGCGTTGGGCGACGGCCGACCCGTCGATGGCGACAAGCAGATTCCGGAACACAGGCGCGGCAAGGCTACCGCGTCGCTGCGCACCCGACGCCGCCATTCCTCGGATCCGAGCGGCGAGCGCCATTGATCTTCGTCGCGCTTGTCGCGCTGATGGCAACCGCGTTCGGGGTCACGTGCGAGCGTCGCTTCGCAGACGCCCCGCGGGCCGGCCGCGGCGTCCTGACGCTGATGCTGTACGTGCTGGTCCCGTTCGTCTCGTTCGTCAACATCGCCCATCTCCAGCTCACGACGGGGGCCGCCGCCGGCCTCGGCCTGGCCTACATCGCCGTCGGCAGCGCCGGGTTCGCGGCGTGGGCATTGGGCCGTCATTGGCTGCGCCTGCCCCGTACCGACCTCGGCGCGCTGATCTGCACCGTGATCATCGTCAACTCGGGCTACCTGGGACTCCCGATGACGGTCGCACTGCTGGGCGCACACGAGCTCAGCCCCGCCGTCGCCTACGACCAGCTGGTCGGGGCCCCGATGCTGCTCTTGTTCGGCTTCGGGATCGGAGCGACGTTCGGCGCCGCCACCGGCGACAGTGCCGCGTTGCGCCTGCGCGCCTTCGTAAGCCGCAACCCGCCGTTGCTGGCCGTCATCGCCGGGCTCATCGCCCCCGCGTCGCTGGCGCCCACGGCACTCGTTCACGCCTCGCGCCTCGTCGTCATCGCGCTGCTACCGCTGGGGTTCTTCGCGGTCGGCATCAACCTCTCGGCCGAGCGGCGCCAGGAGGGCGCATCGCTGCTCGAGCGCCCGGATCGACGCGTCGTGCTCTCAGTCGGGCTGCGGGTGCTCGTGGCTCCGCTCCTGCTCGCCTGTATCTCGGCGCTGATCATCGCGCTCCCGTCGGCGTACATCCTGCAGGCGGCGATGCCCACGGGGGTCAACACCCTGATCGTGGGTCACGCCTACGGGCTCGACCTGCGCTTCATCGCCACGGCGATCGTCTGGAGCACCGCGGCGGTCCTGCTCGTCGGTCTGGTGATCGCGCTGGCGTGAGCGGACCGTCGGGCCGGGTCGCGCAGTCCGTTCAGAGATCTGGCCGGGCTCGCCGGCGTGACGGCGTGGGCGATTTCGCAGGCCGAGCGGGCTGAGCGGGCCGAGCGGGCCGAGCGGGCCGAGCCGGCCGAGCGGGCGCTGTCGCTCGGGACGCTCGTCCGGCTGAGCGCCGCGCTGGGGGTGACGATCGACGACCTGCTCCGCGGCGAGGATTCCCGACCTCTACCGGATCGAGCGCCGGACCGACGATCCGCGGCGAGGCTTCGAGCGGACGATGCACGCTTCGCATCCCCGCGGGCTGGCCTGATCAGGCGCGGGCGCAGGCCCTCACAGCAGCGCCGCCGCGAGCGCGGTCCACTCGTCGCTCGGGATGCCCGTCGTGCCGACCGGCTGCAGGCATACGTGGTCGGCGCCCGCGTCGAGGTGTGCGCGGACCACCGCGGCAATGTCCAGGGCGCTCCCGTGCGGGATGATCGCGTCGATCAGGCGATCCGAGCCGCCGTCGGCGATGTCCGCCTCGGTGAAGCCGAATCGCAGCAGGTTGCTGGTGTAGTTGCGCAGGCCGAGGTACGTCGCCGCGTATCGCCGCGCGGCGGCGCGCGCGCGATCGGCGTCCTCGTCGAGCACGCAGGCGAGCTCGGGCGCGAGCAGCGGGCCCGAACCGAACCCCTCGCGCGTGGAGCGGGTGTGCTCGACGGGCACGAAGTAGGTGTGGGCGCCACGAGCCCGCTCGGCGCTCAGCTCGAGCATCTTGGGCCGCAGCGCCGCCAGGCACCGCTCCTCGCGCGGCACCGGGGTCTCGGCGCTGTCGAGGCCGTCGAGGAACGCGCGCATCGTGCTCAGCGGCCGCGAGTAGTCGCTCGTGGCCTCCGGGTGGCCGATGCCGATGCCGAGCAGTATCCGGCCCGGATGCCGCCGGGTCAGCTCGGCGTGCGCCGCGGCGACCTCCGCGGGCTCGTTCTGCCACACGTTGACGATGCCGGTGGCGACGACGAGCGTCTCGGTGGCGTCCAGCAGCGGCTGCACGGCGGGGAGCTTCGGCGAGCCGCCGAGCCAGAACGCCCCATAGCCGAGCGTTTCCACGAGCCGTGCCGCCTCGTGCGCGTTCTCCTCGCCGATCGCGCGGTAGGAGGTCCAGATTCCGATCGTGCCGAGATTCACGGTGGACAGTATCGCCGATGCCCGAGCCGGGCTCCGTAGCTCACCACGCCGGGCTGCGATCGATCACGGATGACGCCGGCGGCAGGGAGCGGAGACTGTGTGTATGCCCGCTGTCCTGGTCACCTACGCGTCCAAGCGCGGCTCGACCGCGGAGATCGCGGAGGCCATCGCCGCGGAGTTGCGTCAGGCTGGGCTCGAGGTCGATTGCCGGGCGGTCCGGGACATCGGCGGTCTCGATCGCTGTGACGCGGTCGTGCTCGGCAGCGCCGTCTACGTCAAGCGCTGGCAGGGCGACGCGAAGCATTTCCTGCGCAAGCACGCCGACGAGCTCTCGAAGCTCCCGTTCTGGGTGTTCAGCTCCGGACCGGTCGGGGATCCGAGCAAGACGCCCAACCCCTCGTGGCTCGAGCCACCGCGGATCATCGATCGCGCAGAGCAACTCGGGGTCCGCGATCACGTCGTCTTCGGCGGGCGGGCACCGGCCGAGCCGCAGGGACGGCTCGAGCGCTCGATGGTCGAGAACACGCCGCCCGAGTATCGGGACCGGCGGGACTGGGACGCGATTCGTTCGTGGGCGCAGCAGATTGCCGCCGAACTGGGGGCGCCGGCGCAGACGGCGTGACCGTTGCCTGCCGCTGTTGCCGGGCCAGCTCGGCGATCCAGCTCTCGATGACGTGACTCTCTCGCATGCTCATGCCGCTTCCGAGTAGGCGGGGTCGGGCCCCCGCAGTTCCTGCTGATACGCGGTGCGCTCCGCGGCCTCGGCGAACCGAGGGGCCGAGCGAAGCGTCACCGAGGCGACGAGCAGCGCGACGCCCGCGAGGGCGGCGGAGATGATCCAGGCCAGGTGATAGCCGCCGGTCAGCGCGACGGCGCGCTGATCCCCGGCCGCCAGCAGATGCTCGGTGCGCGTCGCCGACAGCGTGGCCAGCACAGCGAGTCCGACGGCGCCGCCGACCTGCACGGTCGTGTTGACGAGCCCGGAGGCGAGGCCCGAGTCCGCCGCGCTCGCTCCCGACATCGCCAGTGTCATCAGCGAGGGAAAGGAGATACCCGCACCGGCGCCGATCAGAAGCATCGAAGGGAGCACGTCCGTGGCGTAGGACGCGTCGACCGGTGCCCGGGTGAGCCACGCGAGTCCCAGCATCAGCATCGCCAGGCCGGGCAGCAACGTCGCCTTGGGCCCGAACCGGTTGTTCAGCCTCGCCGAGAACCCGAGCGAGAGCACGCCGATGCCGGCGCTGACGGGCAGGAACGCGAGCCCGGTGGCCACGGCGCTGTAGCCGAGCACACGCTGCATGAACAGGACCCCGAGGAAGAACATCCCGAACAGGCTCGCGACCATCAGCAGCTGGACCGCGTTGGCTCCCGACACGTTCCGGGAGCGGAAGAGGCGCAGCGGGATCAGCGGGTCGCGTGCCGTGGACTCGCGAGCCACGAACGCCGCCAACAGCGCAAGCGAACCGGCGCCGAAGCCGAGCGTGTGGGCTGACGTCCAGCCGTAGCGGCCGGCCTCGACGATCGTGTAGACCGCCAGCATCAGGGCGCTCGTGACGAGCACGGCGCCGGCGATGTCGACTCCGCGACGGAGTCCAGGCACGTCGCCGTCGGCCGCGACCAGGCGGAGGGCCAGCACGCCGGTGACCACGCCGATCGGCAGGTTGATGAAGAAGATCCAGTGCCAGTTGATCGCCTGGGTCACGACACCGCCGAGCAGCAGCCCGATCGAGGCGCCGGCCGAGGCCACGAAGCTGTAGACC
This sequence comes from Solirubrobacteraceae bacterium, assembly GCA_035555155.1. Taxonomy (GTDB): domain Bacteria; phylum Actinomycetota; class Thermoleophilia; order Solirubrobacterales; family Solirubrobacteraceae; genus Palsa-465. The sequence goes on from DATMGZ010000084.1 coordinate 14,978, forward strand.
CCGATCGCCCTGCCCTGCTCCTGTGGCGCGGGGAACATCGTCACGACCATGCCCAGGATCACCGCCGAGGTCAGCGCCCCGCCGATGCCCTGGACGAAGCGAGCGGCGATCAGCTCGGCCTGGCTCTGCGCCAGGCCGCACAGCAACGAGGCCAGCGTGAACAGGCTCAGGCCGACCAGGAACACGGTCCGGCGCCCA
>DATMGZ010000085.1:0-15118 GCA_035555155.1 Solirubrobacteraceae bacterium
CGCTGATCTCGTCGAGGCGGCGTCGCATGATGAGGGTGAGGAGATCCTGGCGGCGGTGGGGCAGGACAAGGAGCTCGAGGCTGATGTGTTCGAGGAGCTCGATGACGAGCACCAGGTCGAGTTCCTGCGCGAGCGCTCCGACGAGCAGGCTGCCGCGGTGCTGGCGCGGATGGCCAGTGATGATGCGGCGGATCTGTTGCTGGAGATCGAGCAGGACCGGCGGATCCCGGTCCTGAATCTCCTGCCGGCGGCCAAGCAGCTGAAGATCAAGCGCCTGCTGGGGTACAACCCGTCGACCGCCGGCGGGCTGATGAACCCCGACTTCCTCTCTTTCGGAGCGATCACCTCGGTGGCCGACGCGCTCGACGCGGTCCGCGCCAGCGAGCTCGCTCCGTCGCAGGAGGTCACCGCGTTCGTGGTCGACGCCGGCGGTGTGCTGGTGGGCGCAGTCACGCTCGCCGAGCTCGTGCGCGCGCCGGCGGACCGGAGGGTCACCGACCTGATCGAGTCGGCGGTGCCGACGGTCTCGCCCGAGACCGACCTGCCCGAGGTCGCCTGTCTGATGACCGACTTCAACCTGATGGCGATGCCGGTCGTGGACGCCGAGAGCCGGCCGATCGGCGTCGTCGCCGTGGACGACGTGCTCGAGTTGCTCGTCCCCACCGAATGGCGCCGGCGCTCCGGCCTCGCGCGCAGCTGATTTTCCGGCTGGTAGCGCCACGCGGACGCTGGTACCCTCGTGGGGGCCGCCGAGCCGGCGGCTTCGAAAGGCTTACGCGATGAGTGACCCCGGCATACATCAAGACAGCGAACTACCGCGAAGTAGCATGCTCGCGGCTGTCGCCGTGAGGTTCACCGCGCCCGCCGGCGACTGATCCCCGGCTGCCACAGGACCTCCCCGACCGGCCGCGTGCGAGCGGAGCGGATCGGAAAGGAGCTCCCACGAGATGACGACAGAGCCGCGGGCGCCGGTCGCGCCGCCAGATTCGCGCGAGCACACCGTGCTCGACTCGGCGCACGTCGGCGACATCAAGGGCGCCTTCGGCACGATCCGCCAGCACGACGAGGGTCACCGCAACCTCAAGGCACGCGCGATGGCCATGCTCGCGATCATCGGCCCCGGCCTGATCGTGATGGTCGGCGACAACGACGCGGGTGGGGTGGCGACGTATTCGCAGGCGGGTCAGAACTACGGCACCAGCCTGCTGTGGGTGCTGCTGTTGCTGATCCCGGTGCTGGTCGTCAACCAGGAGATGGTGGTGCGGCTCGGGGCGGTCACCGGCGTCGGTCACGCCCGGTTGATCAACGAGCGCTTCGGGCGCTTCTGGGGCTGGTTCTCGGTCGGCGATCTGTTCCTGCTCAACTTCCTCACCGTCGTCACTGAGTTCATCGGTGTGACTCTCGCGCTCGGCTACTTCGGGGTCTCGAAGTACATCGCCGTGCCGATCGCCGCCGTCGGCCTGATCGCGATCACGGCCAGCGGCAGCTTCCGCTTCTGGGAGCGCTCGATGTTCGTGTTCGTATTCATGAACCTGCTCATCGTCCCGCTCTTCTTCATGGCCCACCCCAAGGGCTCGCCGATCGCCCAGAACCTGTTCGTGCCGGGGATCCAGGGCGGCGCCACGTCGACCGCGGTGCTGCTGATCATCGCGATGGTCGGCACCACGGTGGCGCCGTGGCAGCTGTTCTTCCAGCAGTCGAACATCATCGACAAGCGGATCACGCCACGGTGGATCAACTATGAGCGGATCGACACCTGGATCGGCGCGTTCATCGTCGTGCTCGGGGCGGGAGCGCTGATCTGCGTCTCGGCCTTCGCGTTCCAGGGCACCCCCTACTTCGGCCACTTCACCAATGCCGGCGCCACAGCGTCCGGCCTGCAGAGCGTCCTTGGCTCGACCGCGGGGGCCTTCTTCGCGATCGTCCTGCTGAACGCGTCGCTGATCGGCGCCGGTGCGTTGACGCTCTCGACCAGCTACGCCTTCGGGGACGTGTTCGGGACCAAGAGTTCGCTGCACCGCAGCTTCAAGGAGGAGAAGGGCTTCTACTTCGGCTTCGCCCTGATCGTCGCCGGCGCCGCGGCGATCGTGCTCATCCCGGGCGCCCCGCTCGGCGTGATCACGCTCGCCGTCCAGGCCCTCGCCGGCGTGCTGCTCCCCAGCGCGAGCATGTTCCTGCTGCTCCTGTGCAACGACCGCGAGGTCCTCGGGCCGTGGCGCAACGCGCCGTGGCTGAACGCGCTGGCCAGCGTGATCGTCGCGGCTCTGGTGCTGCTGTCGCTGATCCTGATGGCCACGACCGTGTTCCCCACCATCGACGTCACGAACGTGGGGCTCTACGGCGGCGCGGTGATGGTGGTCGCGCTGATCGCGATCGGGCTGGTCGCGCTGCGCTCGCGCAAGGGCGCGGAGGCGGTCACGGTGATCGAGACCGGGCCTCAGGTGCCCAAGGAGCAATGGACGATGCCACCGCTGGCCCTGCTCGCCCGACCGGAATGGTCGACGGGGCGCAAGGCGGCCATGCTCACGCTGCAGGGCTACCTGTTCGTCTCGATCGCCCTCCTCGTCGTCAAGGCGGTGCAGCTCGCCGGGGGCTGAAGGCGAAGCACCGCCACCCCCCGGCGCCGGAAGCTGGTCGGTGCGCTCGCCGAAGCATCTTGCGCCCGGCACGTATACCGTGCGCGCGGTGCAGAGCGACGCCGCCGGCCACACCTCCCGCAGCCCAGCCCACAGCGCCACCCGCGCGCTTGCGGGGGTCCCGCGGTGATCGCGCGCTACACCCGGCCCGAGCTCGAAGCGATCTGGTCCGATCACGCCCGCTTCGAGGCGATGCGCGAGGTCGAGGTCGCCGCCTGCGAGGAGATGGAGGGCCCGACGCCTGAGGAGCTCGAGGTAATCCGTGCCGCCACGTTCACGGTGGAGGAGATCAACGAGCGTGAGAAGGTCACAGATCACGACACCGCGGCGTTCGTCGACGTGCTGGCCGCCTCGGCGGGCCCGGCCGGGCGCTGGATCCATCACGGCCTGACCTCGAGCGACGTGCTCGACACCGGGCTCGCGCTGCAGCTGCGACGCTGTGGCGAGGAGGTGCTGCCGGACGCGCGCCGGCTGGTGGAGGTGCTGGCCGCGCGGGCGCGCGAGCACGTGCATACGCTGTGCGTCGGGCGCACGCACGGCATCCACGCCGAGCCGACCACGTTCGGGATCAAGCTCGCCGGGTTCGCGTTCGAGGCCGACCGGAACACCCGGCGCCTGGAGCGCGCGTTCGCGCAGGTGGCGGTGGGCGCGATCTCCGGGGCGGTCGGCACGTACTCGGCCACCTCACCCGAGTTCGAGCAGCGCGTGCTCGGTCGCCTGGGCCTCGAGCGCGAACCGGTCTCGACCCAGGTCGTGGCGCGTGACCGCCACGCCGAGCTGCTGGAGGCGATCGCGCTCGCGGGCGCCGGCCTCGAGCGCTTCGCCACCGAGATCCGGCACCTCGCGAGGACCGAGGTGGGCGAGGTGCAGGAGCCGTTCGCGGCCGGGCAGAAGGGCTCGAGCGCGATGCCCCACAAGCGCAACCCGATCAAGTCGGAGCAGGTGACGGGACTCGCGCGCCTGCTGCGCGGTAACGCGCAGGCCGGGCTCGAGAACGTGGCGCTGTGGCACGAACGCGACATTTCCCACTCCTCGGTGGAGCGGGTGATTCTGCCCGACTCGACGATCCTGCTCGATCATCTCCTCAGGCGGGCGATCGCCCTGGCCTCGGGCATGGTGGTCAACCCCGCGCGGATGCGCGAGAACCTCGAGCTGACCCACGGCGCGCTCTTCTCCCAGCGGGTCCTGCTGGCGCTGGTGGAGGGCGGCCGGGGCCGCGACGACGCCTACCGGATCGTTCAGCGCCTCGCCCAACGGGCCCTCGACGAGCGGGTCGCGCTGCGCGAGCTGCTGGCCGCCGACCCGGCCGGCGAGGGACTCGATCTCGACGCGATCTTCGACTATGCGCCCTTCGTTCGCTACGCCGTCGCGATCGTCGGGCGGCTCGACGCGATCGCCTGATCGCGCGCCGCCTCCGTTGCTAGCATCGCCGCCGTGAGCACCCTTGCCGACCTACCGCTGTTTGCCTCGGGCAAGGTCCGCGAGATCTACGAGCTGGATGAGCGGTCGTTGCTGATGGTGGCCACCGACCGGATCTCGACCTACGACGTCATCCATCCGACGCCGATCCCCGACAAGGGCAAGGTGCTCACCGGGCTCTCGGTGATGTGGTTCGATCTGACCTCGGAGATCGTCCCCAATCACCTGATCTCCTACACCGAGGGCGTCCCCGAAGAGGTCCGTGGACGGGCGCTGGCCGTGCGCCGTCTCGAGATGCTCCCGGTCGAATGCGTCGTGCGCGGCTACCTGAGCGGGTCGGGCTGGAAGGACTACCAGCAGACCGGCGCGGTCTGCGGGATCGAGCTGCCCGGTGGCCTGGTCGAGTCCGACCGGCTGCCCGAGCCGATCTTCACCCCGGCCACCAAGGCCGACGTCGGCCACGACGAGAACATCGACTTCGAGGGCGCCGTGGAGCTGATCGGCGACCGCGAGCTCGCCGAGCGGTTGCGCGAGGTGTCGATCGGGCTCTACGTGCGCGCGGCCGCGCATGCGCTCTCCCGCGGGATCATCCTCGCCGACACGAAGTTCGAGCTCGGGCTCGACGAGAACGGCACCCTGACCATCGGCGACGAGGTCTGCACACCGGACTCATCACGCTTCTGGCCCGCCGACGCGTACGCCCCGGGCCGCTCGCAGCCCAGCTTCGACAAGCAGTTTGTGCGCGACTGGGCGTCGTCCACCGGCTGGGACCGCACGCCACCGGCGCCGGCGATCCCCGACGACGTCATCGATCGCACGCGCCAGAAGTACATCGAAGCCTACGAACTGCTCGCCGCCGAGCCGTTCGCCGAGTGGCTGCGCCGGGCGGAGTCCTGACGCCCGCCGACGTGGCCCTCCGGAGACGACCCTGATGCGGGCGAGAGTGCTCGTGCGACCCAAGGCCGGGATCCTTGATCCGCAGGGTCAGGCGGTGGAGCGTGCGCTCCCAGCGCTCGGGTTCTCGGGCGTGCGCAACGTGCACATCGGTCGGCTGATCGAGCTCGACGTGGACGACCCGGCCCACCTGCCCGGATTGTGCGAGAAGCTGCTCTCGAACCCGCTGATCGAGGACTACGAGATCGTCGAGACCGCGTGAGGCCGGACCGCCGATGAAGTTCGGGATCGTTCGGTTTCCCGGTTCGTGTGACGACGTGGACGCCCTGCTTGCCGCCGAGCGTGTGGGCGAGGCGACGATGTTGTGGCACGCCGACCGCGACCTGCACGGCGTCGACGCGGTGATCGTCCCCGGCGGCTTCTCTTACGGCGACTACCTGCGGGTCGGCGCGATCGCGCGGTTCGCCCCGGTGATGGAGGAGGTGGCCGAGTTCGCTCGCGAAGGCGGGCTCGTGCTCGGGATCTGCAACGGCTTTCAGGTGCTGTGCGAGGCGGGGCTGCTCCCAGGAGCGCTGCTCCCCAACATCTCGCTGCGCTTCATCTGCCGACAGGTCGAGCTCGACGTGGTGCGGGGCGAGACCTCGTTCACGCGCGCCTGCGAGCCGGGCCGCCCGCTCTCGATCCCGATCAAGCACACGACCGGGCGCTATTACGCCTCCGAGCCTGACCTCGATGCGCTCGAGACAGCCGGCCAGGTGCTGCTCCGCTACGCGCCCGGCCAGAACCCGAACGGGTCCACGCGGGACATTGCCGGCGTCTGCAACCGGGCTGGAAACGTGTTCGGGCTGATGCCCCACCCGGAGCACGCGGTCGACTCGCTCACGGGCTCCGCCGACGGGCTGTCGATCTTCGAGTCGATGCGAGCGCAGGTTGGCGACCGCATCCCGGCCTAGCAACGCGCCGATGCGCCACCGCGAGCTGGGTCTCACCGACGCCGAGTACGCGCTCATCGTCGAGAAGCTCGGGCGCGAGCCGGGCGGTGTCGAGCTGGCCATGTTCTCGCTGATGTGGTCCGAGCACTGCGCCTACAAGCACTCCAAGAAGCTGCTGCGCCGGCTGCCGACCGAGGGTCCCCACGTGCTGCTCGGGCCGGGCGAGAACGCCGGCGTCGTTGACGTGGGCGGCGGGCTGGCGGTCGCGTTCAAGGTCGAGTCGCACAACCACCCGAGCGCGGTCGAGCCGTTCCAGGGAGCCGCCACGGGCGTGGGCGGGATCCTGCGCGACGTGTTCGCGGTCGGGGCCCGGCCGATCGCCGTGCTCGACTCGATGCGCTTCGGCGAGCCGGCAACCAGCGAGCGCTCGCGCTTCCTGCTCGAGCGAGCGGTCGCCGGCATCGGCCACTACGGCAACTCGATCGGCGTGGCCACGGTCGGGGGCGAGATCTACTTCGAGGCCTCCTACGAGCAGAACTGTCTGATCAACGCGATGTGCCTCGGCCTCGCGCCCCGGGAGCGGCTGATCCGCAGCGCGGCCGCCGGTCCCGGCAACGTGCTCGTGCTGATCGGGGCGCTGACCGGGCGTGACGGCATCGGCGGCGCGTCGGTGTTGGCCAGCGCCGAGCTCGGCGAGGGCGACGACGCCAAGCGGCCCTCGGTCCAGATCGGTGACCCGTTCGCCGAGAAGAAGCTGCTCGAGTGCTCGCTCGAGCTGCTGGACCGCAAGCTGCTCGTCTCGCTGCAGGACCTCGGCGCCGCCGGGCTCACCTCCTCGAGCGCCGAGATGGCAAGCAAGGGCGAGGTCGGCCTCGACATCGACGTCGGTCGCGTCCCGCTCCGCGAGCCCGGCATGGAATCCTTCGAGATCATGATCTCCGAGTCCCAGGAGCGGATGCTGTGCGTCGTCGAGCCCGCGCAGGTCGAGCAGGTGCTCGCGGTCTGCGCGCGGTGGGAGACACTTGCCACGCCGATCGGCGAGGTCACAGTCGGGCCGTACCTGCGAGTGCTGCGCGACGGCGCGCTCGAGGCCGAGATCCCCGTGCCCGCCCTGGTCGACGACTGCCCGCTCTACGACCTCGAGCCCGCCCCGCCCGCGCAGCCGCTGTACGCGCCGCCGCCGGCGCTCCTCTCCGGCGTGGAATCCCCGGGCGAGCTCCTGCTCGCGCTGCTGGGCAGCGCCAACATCGCCTCCCGCCGCCCGGTGTTCGAGCAGTACGACTGCATCGTGCAGTCGCGCACCGTGCGCCGGCCCGGGGAGGCCGACGCGGCCGTATTGGCCCTCGCCGAAGGAGCGATCGCGGTCTCGATCGACGGCAACGGGCGCCGCGTGGCCGGCGACCCGCGTCGCGGTGCGGCCGAGGCCGTCTATGAGTGCGCGGCCAACCTGGCCTGCGTCGGGGCCGAGCCGCTCGGGCTGACCAACTGCCTGAACTTCGGCAACCCGGAGAAGCCGCATGTCGCCTGGCAGATGACCGAAGCGGTCGAGGGCCTGGCCCAGGCGTGCGAGGCGCTCGGGGTGCCGGTCGTCGGCGGCAACGTCTCGCTCTACAACGAGGCGCCGACCGGGCCGATCTTCCCCACCCCCGTGGTCGGCATGGTCGGTCGGCTGCCCGACGCGGCCGGTGCCGCGCCACTCGGCTTCGTGCGCCCCGGCGACGCGATCGCGATCGCCGGCACCTTCTCCCCGGCGCTGGACTGCTCGGAGCTGGCGAAGCTGCGGGGACAGGCGCCCGACGGACCGCTGCCGGCGCTCGACGCCGACGCCGCCCGCGACGCCCACGTCGCCGTGCGTGAGGCGGTCCGGTCCGGGGCGCTGGCCAGCGCCCACGACATTGCCGAGGGCGGCCTGCTCGTCGCTCTGGCCGAGTCCTGCCTGGCCGGCGGCCTCGGTGCCACGGTCACGCTGCCCACCGCGGGCACGGACGCCGATCTGTTCGGCGAGGCGCCCGGCCGGGCGTTCATCGTCTCCGGTCCCGAGGAGACGCTGCGCGCTGCCCTCCCCGGCGCGCGCGTGATCGGTCACGCCGGCGGCGACGTGCTCGGGCTGAGCGCCGGCGACGTCCGCGTGCAGGCCGCACTTTCCGAGCTTCGCGCCGCGTGGGACGGCGGGCTCGTCAAGTTTGCATAAATCCCGAGTAGCCCTACTGGTACGCTGGGTGCGACCGGCCACGCGGCTCGGCGTGCTCTGATCCGTCATGCCCGAATCTTTTGATCATCGCGATGGGCCGCGAGACGAGTGCGGGGTGTTCGGCATCTATGCGCCTGAACGCGACGTGTCTCGGCTCGCGTACTTTGCTCTGTTCGCACTCCAGCACCGCGGCCAAGAGTCGGCGGGCATCGCCACCGCCGTGCGCGGCGGGGACATCATGGCCGTCGTCGACCAGGGGCTCGTCGCCCAGGTGTTCGACGAGCACATCCTGCGCTCGCTGCTCGGCGACATGGCGGTCGGCCACGTCCGCTACTCGACGACCGGATCCTCGCAGTGGGAGAACGCCCAGCCGATCGTGCGCAACGACCAGCGCACGCTGGCGCTCGCGCACAACGGCAACCTGATCAATGCGGTCGAATTGCACGCCGACCTGCGCGCGCAGGGCGTCCCGTTCCGCTCCACCTCGGACTCGGAGATCATCGCGGCGATGCTCGAGACGCACCCGGCCGAGCGGATCGAGGACGCGGTGGCCGACGTGCTGCCGCGCCTGCAGGGTGCCTTCTCGACCGTCGTGATGACCGGCGACCAGGTGGTGGCCTTCCGGGATCCCCATGGTCTGCGCCCGCTCGCGCTCGGTGAGCTCGACGACGCCGTGCTCGGCGGCCCGGCTTACTGTGTAGCCAGCGAGTCGTGTGCCTTCGATCTGATCGGCGCCAAGTTCGTGCGCGAGGTGGAGCCCGGCGAGATGGTCAGCCTCTCGGCCCGCGGGGTGGAGTCGCGGATGATCGAGCCCTCCGCGCGCCGGGCGTTCTGCGTGTTCGAGTACATCTACTTCGCCCGCCCCGATTCGCGCATGGGCGGCACGGTCCTCCAGGTCGCCCGCGCCAAGATGGGCGAGATCCTGTGGCGCGAGGCTCCCGTCGAGGCCGATCTCGTGATCCCCGTCCCCGACTCTGGCAACGCGGCGGCCCGCGGCCTGGCCCGGGCGGCCGGTCTGCCCCAGGACGATGGCTTCATCAAGAACCGCTACGTCGCGCGGACGTTCATCCAGCCGGGCCAGGAGCTCCGTCGCCAGGGGCTGCGGCTGAAGTTCAACCCGCTACCCGAGGTCGTCGCCGGCAAGCGGCTGATCGTGGTAGACGATTCGATCGTCCGCGGCAACACGACCCGCCAGATCGTGCAGATGCTCCGTGACGCCGGGGCGTCCGAGGTGCATCTGCGCATCTCTGCGCCGCCGATCAAGCACCCATGCCACTACGGCATCGACATGTCCACGCGGGAGGAGATGATCGCGCATGGACGCACCGTCGCCGAGGTGGCGGCTGAGCTCGGAGCCGACTCCCTCCACTATTTGTCGATGGACGGCGTCTACGCGGCGGTGGGCGGATCGCGGGCGACCCACTGCGACGCCTGCTTCACGGGCGAGTACCCCCTGGCCGGCAGCGAGGACGCGAACGGAAAGTTCGCGCTCGAGTCCGCGCTGCCGCTCGTCCGCGCCTGACCCGCGCCCGCCCCCGCGAAAGCAGCCGACGGCGCCGGTATCGTCGGCGGGCTCATGGACGCCCGTGATGCCCTCCGCCAGACCTTCGGCTTCGAGCACTTCCGCCCGGGCCAGGAGGAGGCGGTGGCCGCCGCGCTCGCGGACCGCGACGCGCTCGTGGTGATGCCGACCGGGTCGGGGAAGTCCCTCTGTTACCAGCTGCCTGGGCTGATGCGTGACGACCTCACCGTCGTCGTCTCGCCGCTGGTCTCGTTGATGCAGGATCAGGTCGACACGCTGGACCGGATCGCGCCCGGCCGAGTCGCCGTCGTCAACGCCCAGCGCGGCCACGCCGCGAACGGGGAGGTGATGAGCCGTGCCTTGCGCTCAGAGGTGAGCCTGCTGTACGTGGCGCCCGAGCGCTTCGCCGCCCGCGGTTTCGCCGCCGCGCTGGCCAAGATCCGCGTCGGGCTGTTCGTGGTCGACGAGGCTCACTGCGTGTCGCAATGGGGCCACGACTTTCGCCCTGACTACTTCTCGCTCGCCGATGCGGCGGCCGGGATCGGGGCCCGCGCGACCCTGGCCCTGACGGCGACGGCCACCCCCGAGGTCGCCGACGACATCGCGCGCCGGCTGCTCCTGCGCGACCCGGTGCGGATCGCCACCGGATTCGATCGGCCCAACCTCAGCTTCGCCGTCGTGCCGAGCGCGAACGAGGCCGACAAGCACCGCCGGATCGCCGCCGCATTGCGCGAGCCCGGTGCGCTCCCGGCGATCGTCTACGCCGGCACGCGCAAGACGAGCGAGCGGCTCGCCCGATTGCTCTCCTCGGCCCTCGGGCAGGAGGTCCCCGCCTACCACGCGGGCCTCGATCGGGCGCGCCGTGCGGCCACGCAGGAGCAGTTCATGGCCGGCCAGGTCCCGGTGATCGTCGCCACCAACGCCTTCGGCATGGGGATCGACAAGGCCGACGTGCGCACCGTCTGCCACGCCTCGGTGCCACAGTCGCTCGAGGCCTACTATCAGGAGGCCGGACGCGCCGGCCGTGACGGCCGGCCGGCTCGCTGTCTGTTGTTCGCCGAGCAGCGCGACAAGGGTCTGCACGTGTTCTTCATCCAGCGCGCCCGGGTCGAGGACTCTGCGCTCCAGCTCGTCGCCGAGCGGCTGCGCTGGGCCGGCGCGGACGGCCGCTACGACGTGCCGCTCTCACATCTCGCCGGTGCCGTCGGGCCGAAGGCCGACGAAGAGAACCTGCGCGCGATCATCGGCCATTTCGCCCGCGCCGGGATGATCGTTCCGGAGCCCGCTCCGCCCGACCGCGCCGCGGGCCGCCTGCCGGCCGCGTGGGACGGCCGTGCGCTGGCCACCTGCCGCGGCTCGGTGCGCGAAGCGGAGCGGATCCGCTGGCGGCAATACCGAACCGTGTGGGACTACGTCGAGCGATCGCAGTGTCGCCGGCAGGCGCTCCTGCGCCACTTCGGCGACGGGTCGGCACCGACGCCGTCGGTGCCGTGCTGTGACGTCTGCGCCCCGAGCATGCTGCCGCCGGTTCCGGTGGCGCCGGCAGCACGCGAGGCCGCGCGCCGGTCCGGCGCGCCGTCCCAGAGGGGCGCCCCCGGCGCGCCGTCGCGGAGGGGGGCGCCCCGCCGCGACACACACCCCCTGACGGCCGACCTGCCGGCCGCGCTCGACGATGCGATTCTCGAGGTCGTCCACGCGGCCCGGCCGCCGGTCGGTCGCACGCGGGCGGTGGAGATCCTGCGCGGCGGTCGCTCCAAGGTGATCGCCGAGCACGCCTACGACGATCTCGCGCCGTACGGGGCGTTCGCACACCTGCGTTCCGCGCACGTCCTCGGGCGGGTCGACGAGCTGCTCGACGCCGGGACGCTTCGCTCCACCGGGGGTCGCTTCCCGAAGCTCCGCGCCGCATGAAGGTCGCGGTTCTCGCCTCCGGCACCGGGACCAATCTGCAGGCGCTGGTCGACCGGGTACACGGCCGCGACGGGGTCGAGCTCGTGGCGGTCGCGTCTGACCGGCCCGCCGCCCAGGCACTCGAGCGAGCCCGCGCTGCCGGCCTCGACGTGGCGTCTTTCGCCCTTGCCGGTCATGCCGATCGCCCCGAGCGCGACCGCGCGATGGCCGCCTGGGTGGCCGAGCGGGGGACCGAGCTGGTCGTGCTGGCCGGTTACATGCAGCTCCTGCACCCCGACTTCCTCGGCCGCTTCCCCGGGCGGGTGATCAACGTCCACCCGGCATTGCTGCCGGCGTTCCCCGGCATCCACGCCGTCGAGCAGGCGCTCGCCTACGGGGTCAAGGTGTTCGGCGTCACCGTGCACTTCGTGGACGAGGGCGTCGACACCGGCCCGGTGATCCTGCAGCGGGCGGTCGAGCTCCCGGACGCCCGCGAGGCCGCCGAGGTGCTCGAGCGACTGCATCCGATCGAGCACGAGCTGCTGCCGCAGGCCGTCCGGCTGATCGCCGCGAACGCCGTGCGGCTCGATCCTGGCAACCCACGGCGCGTGATCGTGGACCGGTAGAGTCGGGCTCGCAATGGAGGACATCGTCTACCCCGCCGGCGCCGTGCCGATCAAGCCGGGCGACGTCCACGTCGCCCGTGCGCTGCTGTCGGTGTCCGACAAGACGGGCATCGTCGAGTTTGCCCGTGGCCTGACCGAGCTCGGCGTCGAGATCGTCTCCACGGGCGGAACCGCCCAGACGCTGTCCGAGGCCGGCGTGCCCCTGCGGGCGATCTCGGAATTCACCGGCTTTCCGGAGATCATGGACGGCCGCGTCAAGACGCTTCATCCCAAGCTCTACGCCGGCCTGCTCGCCGTCCGCGACGACCCGGCGCACATGCGCGCCGCCGAGGAGCAGGAGGTCGAGTTCGTCGATCTCGTCTGCGTGAACCTGTACCCGTTCGAGCGTACCGCCGCCCGGCGGGGCGTCGCCGATGCCGAGGTGATCGAGAACATCGACATCGGCGGTCCCACGATGATCCGGGCCGCGGCCAAGAACCTGGCCTTCGCCGCCCCGGTCGTCAGCCCCGAGAGCTACGACGCGATCCTCGCGGAGCTGCGCGAGTCCGAAGGTCATCTGTCGCTGGCCACGCGCGAGAGCCTGGCCGCTGAGGCGTTTTCGTATACCGCTCGGTACGACACCGCGATCGCCCGCTGGTTCCAGGAGAAGGGCGAGGACTTCCCGCCGCTGTTCGTGCGGGCGTTCGAGAAGGTGCTCGACCTTCCCTATGGCGAGAACCCCCATCAGCGGGCCGCGTACTACGCGCAGGTCGGGGCGCGCACCCATGTGCTCTCGATGATCTCGCAGCTCGGGGGCAAGCAGCTCTCCTACAACAACCTGCTCGACCTCGACGCCGCACGGCTGTTGATGGGCGAGTTCCAGATCCCGGCCTGCGTGATCGTCAAGCACAACAACCCCTGCGGCGTGGCGGTCGGCTCGACCGGGCTCGAGGCCTACCAACGCGCCTTCGCGTGCGACCCGATGTCGGCGTTTGGCGGCGTGATCGTGGTCAACCGCCCCGTCGACCGCCCGCTGGCCGAGGCGCTCGTCGCGCAGTTCTTGGAGGTGCTGTTCGCCCCCGCCTACGACGAGGATGCGCTCACGGTCCTGGAGACCAAGCCGAACCTGCGGATCCTCGAGGATCGCGAGCGCCGCACGCCGAACTTGCTCGAGCCGGCGCTGCGTCAGGTGGTCGGCGGGCTCCTCGTCCAGGATCGCGACTTCGATCTCGAGGATCGCGGGGAGATGCAGGTGGTCACCCAGCGGCGGCCGACCGACGCCGAGTGGAGTGAGCTGGCCTTCGCCTGGCGGGTCTGCAAGCACGTTCGCTCCAACGCGATCGTGCTGTCCAAGGACCTCGGCAGCATCGGGATCGGCGCGGGGCAGATGAGCCGGGTGGACGCGGTGCGGCTGGCGATCGAGAAGTCCCGCACCGAGCTGGTCGGCGCGGCGCTGGCCTCGGATGCGTACTTCCCCTTCGCCGACGGCCCGCAGCTCGCGCTCGAGGCCGGGGTCACGGCGATCATTCAGCCGGGCGGCTCGGTCCGCGATCCCGACGTCGTCGAGGCGATCGACGCCGCCGGCGGTGCGATGGTGTTTACCGGCCGCCGGCACTTCCGGCATTGACCGGCGAGCCGGTGTCGGGCGACGGCCGAATCGAGCGCCTGCCCGGCGATCCGCCGTCCCCGTACGAGGAGACGTTCGCCTTCAGTCGCGTCGTGGCGGCGGGCCCACTCGTGCTCGTCGGTGGTACCACCTCGGTCACCGTCGACGGCGTCGTTCTCGGCCAGGGTCCCTACGAGCAGACGATCGAGGTTCTGCGAAAGATCGAGCACGAGCTCGGACGTGCCGGCGCATCGCTGGCCGACGTGGTCTCGACCCGCGTGTATGTGACCGACATCGCCCGCGCCGAGGACGTCGGCCGGGCGCACGGCGAGGTCCTCGGGGCGATCCGGCCGCTGATGACAATGGTCGAGGTGTCCGGCCTGATCGATCCGCGGATGCTCGTGGAGATCGAAGCGGTCGCGATCCGCGGTGCGTTTATCTCTCGCCCGTCGGGGTAATCAAGATCGGTCCATGGTGTCCTTCGCGCTGAAGCTGGAGCGTGTCAACCAGGACCCCGACGTTCGGCGCGTGTTCGACGTCATGGGCCTCGAGGAGTTCCTCAGCGTCGTCGCGACCCGCTCCCAGGCCACCCGCGCCCTCGCCGCCGCCTGACGCCGCGCGCGGTCGGCGCGTCGCGCGTCGCCGCGTGCCCCTGTCAACCATCCGGCGCCCCGGTACGCGATCATGGCTTGGCCGCCGTAGCTCAGTTGGCAGAGCAGCGGACTTTTAATCCGAAGGTCGAGGGTTCGATCCCCTCCGGCGGCATGGGAAAGGGCCGCAAATCAGGACTGTCGGGGGCTCGCGTTCTGAGAGCCGCCAACCTGAACGATGCGACTGCTCCCGGGGGGACGCACCGCTACAGCGGCGACGAGCTTCAAGCGGGCGGTCCTCTTTCGATCGCCACCCGTCGATCGGTGAGTCTGACGACGCTGTTGGACCTGTCGTGAGCGACCGTCTGAAACGTTTGGCCTGCGAGATGTGGCGGGCGGCGTCGTCGGCCATGGCTCAGCGGTTGTGGTTGACGACCTCGACGTTGTGCCCGTCGGGGTCCAGGACGAACGCGCCGTAGTAGCCCGGGTGGTAGACGGCGCGCTCGCCGGGACCGCCGTGGTCCTCGTAGCCCGCGGCGAGCGCGGCGGCGTGGAACGCCCGCGCGGTCGCGTCGTCCTGCGCCGGGAACGCGAGGTGGACGTGCTCCGTGAGCGGCCGCTCGTCGTCGATCAGCGAGAAGCTGAAGTTCTCGCCGACCACCTGAACGTGGTCCGGCTTGTCCACACCGATCCGCAGCCCGGCGTGCGGGGCGATCGTCATGTAGAAGCGCTTGGACGCGGCGGGTTCACGCGGGTTCGTCAGCTCGATGTCAGGACTTGACCATTCGATGGAGGGTGATGGCATTGTGGACCGCATTGCCGTGTCCGTCGTT
>DATMGZ010000086.1:0-10148 GCA_035555155.1 Solirubrobacteraceae bacterium
GCTGATCCTCACGAGACGTTCAGCGCGGTGTCGTCGATCACGAAGCTCGTGGTTCGCCAAACCGCGCACCTTTCTCGATGAAGGTCCGACCTCTACCCTTGTGGGATGTGCCGAAGCATTCGAACCCTCCACAACTTCGAACCTCCCGCGACCGAGGAAGAGATCCACGCGGCCGCGTTGCAGTACGTGCGCAAGATCAGCGGCTCCTCGAAGCCGTCGCGAGCCAACGAGCAGGCCTTCCTGCACGCCGTCGACGAGATCACCGAGGTCTCACGCCGACTCCTCAGCGAGCTCTCGAGCAACGCACCCCCGCGCAACCGCGAGGTCGAGGCGGCCAAGGCGCGGGAGCGGCGTCTGCGCCGCGAGCTCGCCGGCGCGTCGGGCCTGCCGGCGTGAGCGCGTTCACGCCGATCACCGGCGGCTGCAACTGCGGCGCGGTCCGCTTCGAGGTCACCGAGCCGCTCGTCGGGGCGTCGTACTGCCACTGCACCCGCTGCCAGCGCCGCTCCGGAGCTGCGGCCGCGCCGAACGTGCGGCCGGCGCCGGGCTCGTTCCGGATCCTCGCCGGAGAGGACGCGCTCCGGGCCTGGAGGCCCGAGCAGGGTTGGGAGAAGTGGTTCTGCGGGGAATGCGGATCGGCGATGTTCAGTCGCGATCCCGCCGACCACGATCAGGTCGGCATCCGCATGGGTGGCTTTGACTCCGACCCCGGGATCAGGCCGACCGCACGTCAGTTCGTCGCGTACGCGGCCTCGTGGGAGGAGATTCCCGACGACGGGCTGGAGCGCTTCGCGGAGAGCTCCCGCTCGCCGCGCTAACGCGACACTAGACGCCGAGTGCGCGGCGCAGCTCGGCGAGGTGCCGGCGCGCAATCGGAATCACCTGGCCGTCGGCGAACACCAGCTCCGCCGTGCCGCCGAGCAGCGGGCGCACCTCGACCGCGCTCTGTGCGTTGGCCACGTACTGGCGGTGGACGCGCACGAACCCGAAGCGCTCCCACCGCTCCTCGAGCTCCGCCAGCGTGGTGCGCAGGAGGTACTTGCCCTCGGCGGTGACGATGCGGACGTAGTCACCGTGGGACTGGGCAAACAGGATCGAGGCCCGGGCCACGAGCCGGGTGCCGCCGCCACGGGTGTTGGCCACGGCGACGACGTCGGTCTGCTCGGACGCTCGCGGGCTCGACGCCGGGCGCGCCGGCGCTCGGAGCCCGGCGCGCTCCTCCACGGCGACGAGCACGCGGTCGATCGCCTCCTCCACCCGGCGCCGGCTGACGGGCTTGCGCAGGTAGTCGAGCGCGTGCAGCTCGAAGGCGTCGACCGCGGCGGTGTCATAGGCGCTCACGAACACCAGCTCCGGCGCGGCGGCAAAGCGCCGCAGCACGCGGCCGAGCTCGACCCCGTCGAGATCCGGCATCCGCACGTCGAGGAAGATCGCGTCGTAGTGCTCGTGCGTGGCCTTGACGAGGGCGTCGTGCCCATCCGAGGCGCACTCGACCTCCTGCACCGAGGATAGGCTGCGCAACAGCCGCGCCAAGTCCTCGAGCTGGCTGCGCTCGTCGTCCACGGCCAGGATCGTGAGGCCGGAGCGCATCACGCGGCCTGCACCTCGGCCTGCAGGAGCGGCACCGTCATCACCGCCGTGGTTCCCTCGCCGGCCCGCGACTCGATCCGCAGCGCGTACGCCTCGCCGAAGCTTGCGCGCAGGCGGCCGTCGACGTTGGCCAGCCCGATGCCGCCGCCCTCGCCGGCGAGGACGGCGTGCACCCGATCGGCCGGGATCCCGCAGCCGTCGTCGCTGACCCGCAGCTCGACGTCGCCGGCGACGACCCTTCCGGTGATCTCGATCCGCCCGTCGCCGGCCCGGCGCTCGATGCCGTGTCGGACGGCGTTCTCGACCAACGGCTGCACCGACAACGCGGGGACCACCGCGGACAGAGCTTCCGGCTCGACCTGCACGGTCACGTGCAGCCCGTCCCGGAACCGGGCCTGCTCGAGCCGGAGGTAGCGCTCGACGTGCTCGAGCTCGTCGGCCAGCGTCACGTAGGGACGCCCGTCGCGGAACAGGTAGCGCGTGAACTCGGCGAAGTCGCTCAGCAGCTCGCGCGCGTCCTCGGGGCGGGCGTGGATGTCGCCCGCAACCGCGGCGAGCGCGTTGTAGATGAAGTGGGGCGAGATCTGGGCTCGGAGCGCCCGTAGCTCGGCCTGCGCGAGCCGCTCCTCCTGCTCGTCGAGCACCGACAGGGCGATCTGGGCCGAGACCAGCGCCGCCGCCTCGTGCACCACTCTCACCGCCTCGTGGCGGGGGCGGCCCTCCTCCCGGTAGAAGACGATCAGGGTGCCCACCCGCTTCTCCTGCACGAGCAGCGGCGCCAGCACGGCGGCGCGGAGCGGACACGCCGGATCGGATGACACGAGCCTCGGCTCGATGTGCACGCGATCGTCCGGGGTGCGGGCGAGCAGTCGCGAGAGCAGGTCTCCGGGGCGTACCTGCTCGCGGCCCTCGCCGTCGATCGCCAGGACCGACCACCGGTCCGCCAGCGCCACCGCGACCGCTCCCGTGAGCGCCCGCAGGTGCGGCAAGACCCGCTCGGCGCTTCGGGCCTCGAGCCCTCGGCGAAGGTGCGGGAGCGTGGCGGTGGCAGCGTGCAGCGCCGACTGCATCCCGCTCGCCTGCGGCGCCTCGGTGCGCGACGCCGAGTGGGCAGACCTCCAGAACCACACGAAACAAGTCGTGAGAACGGTCCCGACGAGTACCCCGTAGACGAAGTCCATGAAGACCTCGCGGTCAGGTTACTCCCCGCCGCTGTCGTGTCCAGTCGCCCGGGTCATACGCCTGCGCCCGCGCGTGTTGAGCGATGATGATCGCGGGGGGTCCGAGTGAGAGAAAGGGATTGAGGATGGATCGAGCTGCGCAGAAGGAGCTGGAGGGTAGCGGCGGCTAGGAGGGCGCGGTTGCGCGGGCGTGGGTGCGGATCTCGGACAGGATCCGCTCCAGCCGCGGCTCGGTGTCCCGATCGACGTGGGTCATCGCCGCGGCGACCGCCGGATGGACGGCAGCGATCTGCGCGTGCATCTCGTGTGCGATCGCGCGGTAGCTCGGATGCCCCTCCCGGCCTGAGCGGAGCTCGATCAGCTGCATCGCCTCACGCGCGTTGAGGTCGAGCACGTACCGGATCCGGAAGCCGAGACAGAGCGCGTACGCCGCCGCCCGCTCGAGCCCGGCGCCGGCGAGACGCTCGTGCTCGAGCCGCGAGACCTCCAGCGCGCGGCGATAGTCGTCCCCGCATCCCGCGAGCTCGACCTGCTCGGGCACGCCGGCGCCGAGGTCGGGCGTCAGCGACTGCCACTGGATGGTCAGCATCCGGTGGCGCTGCAGGTCCCGGAACGCCCCGTAGTCCGAGACGATCTCGAACCGGTAGCGGAGGGCCTCGAGCCCGCGTCCGGGCCGGTAGCGGCGGTTGGCGCGATCACCCGCGAGCGCGGCGAGGAGCGCGCGGCGATCATCGGGGTCGAGCGCGTTCACCGCGGCCCCGATCGCCTCCTCCGAGCAGGCGGCCGATTCGAACAGGAGCGCGGTCAGCAGGTCACCCTCGTCGCCGTCGCTGCGCAGCAGCGTCACCGACGGACCGGCCTCGGCATCGCCGCGGAGGTCGAGGCGCCGCGCCCAGTGCTCTCCCGCCGCGGCCCGCTGCTCGAAGTAACCGATCCATTCACCGCCGCGCTCGGGGCGACGCACCCGAGCCACGAAGCTCGGCATCACCGCCTCGACCTCTTGGAGGATCATCGCGCCGTAGCTGCGGGCCTCCGGGAGCGGGTGGGCGAGCAGGTGCATGATCAGCTGCTCGTACGTCTGGCCGGTGGCGAAGATGCCCATGTGCGAGAGCGAGCTCGCGGGCAGCAGGCCGCGCAGCAGGTCGAGCGCCTTGGCCTTGATCGCCCGCGCGTGGGCGGCTGGGGCCTCGCCGTCCTGCCGGGGATACTCAGCTTCGGCCCATGCGCTCACCACCGGCAGCGCGGCGGAGTAGACCGAGAACAACGTGTCCATCGCCCGCGCGTAGTCCGGCCCGAGCTCCGGGTCACGGTAGTACCGGTACCCGCCCGGCGGCTCGGGCATCGGCGCGTCGTAGGCGATGTAGCGCGTGGACTGCTCGAGGTAGGCGCCCAGGCGGGGTCGCTGCAGAACCTTGGTGAGGACGTTGGAGACCCATTCGCAGGCCACGTGCGCGCCGCCGAGCTGGGCCACCGAGTCGTCGCCGTAGCCGAGGAAGATCCGCTCGTACAGCTGTGCCGCGCGCTCGCCTTCGGCCGCGTCCCCGCGCGCGGCCGGCGCCGTGGCGGGGAGATCCTCGGCGAACTCGTCGAGGAACAGACGGCGCAGCGTGCCCGGATAGCGCGAGTAGCGGGCGAACAGTGCGCCCTTGACCGTCTCGGGCAGGTTGAGCAGCGCGAACACCGGTCGGTCGAGGTTCGAGAAGTGGGCGCTGAGCCGCTCTCGCTCGGCCGCTGTGAAGCTCTCGACGGGGTAATCCACGGGCGGCGGATCGTAGCGCCGGGGGCGGCGTTCTCGCCTGCGACCGGCCCGGACAACCCGGACGCCCGCGTCCGGTGGCTACCCCGCGTTCGCCGGGTGTCCGGTTCGTCGCTCCTCCATGGCAGGGGGTACATACCCGGGCATGGGCGGGGGAAAACCGGGGGGCCGGGTCGGCGCTGTTTCGAGATTGGGAGGAACATTCGGCCGCCTATACCGGCCTAACGTTGCCCGCGCGCGCGAGCTGAGCGCCGGCACGCAGGACCCCCGCCGCCCCGCCCCGCCCCCTTAGAACAGCCCCGTGATCGCGTGGCCGGCGTGGGAGACGAGGTGGAACAGGGGCTGGGGGAGGATCCCGAAGAAGATCGTGGCGACGGCGCAGACGAGGGCGACGATCGCGACCTCGGGCTGGGCCATCTGGCCGGCCTCGAGGGCGTCGGCGCCACCGTGCTCGCCGTCGAATCCCGGGCCCAATTCGCCGTCCGCCTCGGGCGAGCCGCCGGCGATCGCGGGCAGCGGACCGGACGGCGTGAGCACCGGGGCCGGCGTGCGGTCGACGGGGATCTCCGGGGCGCTGCGCATCCACATCGTCGCCACGACCCGTAGGTAGTAGCCGAGCGAGATCATCGAGCCGATCACGATCGCGACACCGAGCCAGGTGTACGAGCCCGACACGAGGGCTCGGATCAAATAGAACTTGCCGATGAAGCCCACGGTGCCGGGGATGCCGGCGAGGGCGAGCATGGCGATCGTCATCGGCCAGGCCAGCCCGGGGTTGCGGGCGCCGAGGCCGGCCAGGGCGGAGATGTCGTCTCCGTCCTCGCTCTCACGCTGGCGGGCGACGATCACGGCGAACGCGGTCAGGTTGATCAGCAGATAGGCGGCAAGGTAGAAGACCGTGGCCTGGATGCCGAGCTGGGTGCCGACGACGACGCCGGAGAGCATGTAGCCCGCCTGGCCGACGCCGGAGTAAGCCAGCATCCGCTTCAGCGAGGACTGCCCGAGGGCGCCGACGTTGCCGACGATGATCGTGAACGCGGCCAGGGCGGCGAGCCACGGGGCCCATTGGTTCTGGGCGCCGATCGCGGCGACGTCGAAGAAGCGAAGGAAGATCCCGAGCGCGGCCGCCTTGGTGGCGGTGGCCATGAAGGCGGTGATCGGCGTGGGCGCGCCCTCGTACACGTCGGGCGTCCACTGGTGGAACGGGGCCACCGAGGCCTTGAAGGCGAAGCCGACGATGACGAGCGCGAGGCCGGTCAGGAGCATCGGGTCCGACAGCAGGCCGCCGAGCAGGCCGCCCTTCGAGATCGCGGCCGCGATCACCGTGTAGTCCATCGATCCGGTGGCGCCGTAGACGAGCGCGAGCCCGTACGCGAGCGTTGCCGAGCCGACCGAGCCGATGACCAGGTACTTGAGCCCCGACTCGAGCGAGCCCTCGCGGCGCGCTTCGCTGGCGCACAGGACGTAGAGCGGGATCGAGAGCAGCTCGAAGCCGAGGAACAGGGTCACGATGTTGGTCGAGGACACCAGGATGGCCATGCCGAGCACCGAGAACAGGAGCAGCGAGTGGTACTCGCCGTGACCGGCCTCCTCGGGAGCGCGCCCGCGCCAGGACAGGAGCACGGCGGCGATCGCGGCGGAGGAGAAGATCAGGTCGAGCACCAGCGCGAGGTCGTCGACCTGGAGCGCGCCGGAGATGATCGAGTCCGAGTGCGGGAAGCGCGCGAGAACGAACCCGATCGAGAGCCCGAGAACCAGCAGTGTCAGCGCCGGCACCACGCGCCGGCGAGCGGCCGAGCTCCCGAGCAGCCCGACGAGCAGCACGACCAGCGCACCGATCGTGAGGACGACGATCGGCGACAACGCCAGCCAATCGATGTGGGGCCCCTTGATGTGGGCCACGGCGGCCAGAGGCATGGGTCCGACGACGGTCATGGCGTGCCGCTCCCGCTCGACGCCGCCAGGAAGTACCCGCTCAGGCGGGCGTCGCGCAGCGCCTGCGCGGCCGGGTGGCTGCCCGCGAGGAGCTGGGCCGGCGCCACCGTCGCCTGGACCGTGCGCTCGGAGCGCTCGAGGCCGAAGCGCGGGAACAGCGCCAGCGCCAGGATCACCGCCACCAGCGGGGCGATCCCGATCAGCTCGCGGGGCTCGACCTCGCGCGACTGCACGCTCGGCCCGACGCGATTGTGCATCGAGCGGACGTACAGGCGCAGCGCGTAGTACGCGGCTCCGATCACGCCGAGGAAGGCGATCACCGACACCGCGAGCTTGGACTGGAACACGCCGAGCAGGATCAGGAACTCGCCGACGAAGTTCGAGGAGCCGGGGATCGCGAGGGTGGCGAGACCGACGATCAGGAACAGCGACGCGAGCATCGGCGCGCGGAAGGCGATGCCGCCCATCTCGCGCAGATCCTCGGAGCCGCCCGCTCTGGAGGCAAGCGCGGCGACGATGAAGAACAGCGGCGCGGTGACCAGGCCGTGGTTGACCATCTGCAGCAGGGCTCCCTGGGACCCGCTCGGTCGCAGCGAGAAGATCCCCAGCGTGATGAAGCCGAGCTGCGCCACCGACGAGTAGGCGACGACCAACCTGGTGTCGTTGGTCGTGAAGGCGAGCGCGGTCGCGTAGATGATCGACAGGAGCGAGATCAGCAGGATCAGCGTCTGGTAGTGGACCGAGGCATAGGGGAACAACGTCAGGACGACGCGCAGGAACCCGTAGGCCGCGACCTTGGAGAGCACGCCCGAGAACACCGCGACCGCCGGCGTCGGCATTGACTTGTACGCGTCGGGGAGCCATCCATGGAACGGGACGAGCGGCATCTTGACCAGGAACGCCAGCGCGAAGCAGAGGAAGATCCAGTTCTGGGAGGTGTGGCTGAGCGGCAGCGCCCGCAGCGCCGAGAAGACGAACGTCAGCGGGGTTCCATGCTGGTCGGAGGCGAGCACGCCGGTGGCGATCGCCGCCACGAGCATCAGGAACGAGCCGACCAGGGTGTAGATGACGAGCTTGGTCGTCGCCTTCACGCGATCGCCCGAGCCCCACATCCCGGTGAGGAAGTAGAACGGGATGAGCATCAGGTCGAAGAGGGTCACGAACAGGGCCAGGTCCTGGGCGCAGAACGCGCCCAGCACGGCGCTCTCGGCCAGGCCGAGGTGGAAATAGAAGAGCTGGGGCCGATCCCACTCGCGCCGCGCGGACCACAGGAACGAGACCGAGAACAGCAGCGTGGTGAGGACGACGAGCAGCACGTTGAGGCCGTCGAGCCCGAGCTTGTAGTGGATCCCGAGCTCTGAGATCCAGACCTTGTCGGTCACGAACTGCAGTCCGGCCCGTCCGGTGCTGAAGCGGGCCAGGAACGAGATCGAGATCGCCAGCGTCACGACGGAGCCGAGCGCGTTCCAGCGCCCGACCCAGGGGCGCGGCAGTGCCGTGCCGACGAGTCCGACGACGAGTGGCAGCCAGATCAGGATCGAGAGGCTCATGAGGAGGTGATCAGGAAGTAGAGAACAGTGAGCGTGATGCCGGCGAGCACCGCGGCGGCGTAGTAGCGCAGGAACCCGGTCTGCGCGCGGCGCACGAGCGCGCCGCAGGCGCGAACGATCGACACCGTGCCCCCGGTGATGACGCCGGCCACGAACACCCGCTCGATCGCGGTGTTGCAGAAGCGGCCGAACCACAGCGTCGGGCGCACGATCACGAAGTCGATCGCCTCATCGAAGTACCACTTGTTGATGAGGAACCTGTGGACCGGGCCGAACCGCTCGATCAGCTTGGCCGAGGTCCCGGGCGCGACGATCCACACCCGGTAGGCGATCCCGATGCCGGCCAGCGCGACCGCCGCGCCGATGACGAGGCCGATCCACGCGGCGCTGGTCGAGGGCTCATGGCGGATGATCGCGGAGTCGGCGAAGGTCGTGTCCAGGAAGCTCGACAGGGCGTGGTCGATGCCCGGAATCTGCCCCGCGCCGCCGATGATCGCCAGCACCGCCAGCCCGCTCATCGCGAGCTTCATCGGCATCGCCCGCTCGGCGATGTGGTGCTCGGGCCCGGGGAAGCCGACGTCGAAATCCTCGACGTCGCCGTTGGCCGGGTTGACGGGCTTCTCGACGTGATGCAGGTGGCCGTCCTGGAGCTCCCGGGCCTCGGGAACGGGCTCGCCGAAGAAGGTGCGGAAGATCATCCGGAACGTGTAGATCGCGGTCATCAGCGCGCCGATGTAGCCGACGATCCCGAGGATCAGGAAGCCGCCGCCGCGATGGTCGAGGAAGCCGATGATGTCGTCCTTGGACAGCCAGCCGGAGAACGGCGGCAGACCGGAGAGAGCGAGGCCGCCGACCAGGAACATGACGAACGTGAACGGCATCGCCTTGCGGAAGCCGCCCATCCGGTCGAGCGACTGGACACCGCCCATCGCGCTGATCACCGACCCCGCGGCCATGAACAGGAGGGCCTTGAAGAAGGCGTGCGTCATGAGATGGTAGAGCCCGGCCGAGTAGGCGCCCACCGAAACGGCCATGACCATGTAGCCGATCTGGGACATCGTCGAGTACGCGATCACGCGCTTGAGGTCGGTGACCACGAGGCCGATCGAGGCCGCGATCAGGAGCGTGGCGCCGCCGACGATCGCGCCGACGTCGGCCGCGGCCGGCGCCAGCTCGAAGATCACGTGCATGCGCGCGATGATGTAGACGCCGGCGGTGACCATCGTCGCAGCGTGGATCAGCGCGGAGACCGGAGTCGGACCCTCCATCGCGTCCGGGAGCCAGGTGTGGAGCGGGACCTGCGCGGACTTGGCGAATGCACCGACGAGCAGCAGCAGGGCGCCCGCGACCAGGTCCGGGCTGTCCTGCGCGAACACGTGGGGGACGGCATGGAAGGTCTTGATGAAGTCGACCGTGCCGGTGTGGCCGAAGATGAAGAACGTGCCCAGGACCAGGCCGACGTCGCCGACGACGTTGATCACGAACGCCTTCAGGCCCGCCCTGGTGGCGGTCGTGCGCCGGTACCAGAACGAGATCAGCATGTAGGAGGCGGCGCCGACGAACGCCCAGCCGGTGATCAGCAGGATGAAGTTCGCGGCCAGCACCAGCAGCAGCATCGAGAAGACGAAGAAGTTGAGGTAGGCGAAGAAGCGCGTGTAGCCGCGGTCGGAGGCCATGTAGGCGACCGAGTAGAGGTGGATCAGCATCGACACGCCGGTGACCACGAGCATCATGAACACCGACAGCGGGTCCACGAGGATGCTCATGCGGGCGTCGATGTTGAGCGTGCGGGCGTAGTCCCACACCGACGAGGTGAGCTCGCGCTGCTGCGGGTCGTGGCTGAGCAGGGAGACCAGCGTGGCGAGCGAGAACGCGAAGGCGATCCCGATCACGGCGGTCCCGATCACGCCGGCGGTGCGGCCCTTGAGGACTTTGTAGCTGCCGCCGATCACGATCGTCCCGACGAGCGGGCACAGCAAGACGATCCAGGCGAATGTGGTGGTGGCCATCTACCCGTTGAGCTCGTTGAGCTCGTCGACGTCGATCGGGAGCTTGCGGCGGTACATCGCGACGATCAGCCCGAGGCCCACCGTCACCTCGCAGGCGGCGACGACCATGATGATGAGAGCGAAGATC
>DATMGZ010000087.1:0-11769 GCA_035555155.1 Solirubrobacteraceae bacterium
CCACGTTATAACGGTGTTTGCGTCGCTTCGAACGAAACCGCCCGTCAAGGTCCCCGACTGCTATGGGCCACGCTACCGGGGTCCGCTCCATGCGGCGAAAATGGTGCTTCGCGAGCAACTTATAGCTCTGTTGAGGTTAACCTCGACTTTCGTGATCTCACGCGGCCTTCGATGCTGGCGGTGACTGGGGTTGTGTGAGTTTCGGGTTGGTGGTCATCGGAGGTGCTTCTGACCAAAACTCGTGGCGGATGAGTTCGCGGCGGAGCGCGGCGAGCATGTCGGCGTAGCTGACGGTGGCCTTCTGGCGATACCAGGGTGACTGGCGCAGTCGCTCGCTGAGGTCAGCTTCGGGGTCGCCGTGAACGGCGTACCAGGCGATCGTGATTGTCTGGCAGAGAAACCCGAACGGGACGGTCCGCTCGACTGCCTTCTTGACCCGGTTGCGGGCCTCGCCGACGCCGTGCGCCTTGGCCTCTTGGTTGCAGGTCTCGATCGTCCAACGGCTGTCGTAGCGGGCGATCAGCTCGCCCGCTGGGATCTCGGCGTCGGTCGAGGCGAGCGCGACGTCAAACCCGGCCTTGGTGCCGGGGTTGCGGATCAGGATCACCTTCACCGGCCGGGTGTAGAACGGCTTGTACCAGAGGCAGACGAGCTCGTGGACGTGCACGGTGCGCGAGCGGCCGTCGGGGCCGGTGATCGTGACCTGCTGGAAGACGGCGGTCTTCGCGATCTCGGCCAGCGTCGGGAGCTTTCGGCCCTTCAGCGGCGGACGGCCCTTCTGGCCGGGCGTGCGCGCGCTCGGCGCGAGCTCGTGCACGCGGGCGTTGGCGCGCATCCGGGTGGTCACGCTCACCCGGTCGGGCAGCTTGCGCCACGCCTTGCTGGCGTAGGCGCCGTCCATCACCAGCTCGACCGTCCGGCCCGGGAAGCGCTCGATCACCATCTCCACCAGCAGCCTCGCGAGCTGTGGCTGGGAGCGCCGGTCGGGATGATCATCATCCTTGGGGCGGAACAGCCGGAACAGAACCGGCAGTCCGACCTGCCGACCGCCGAGACACGGCAGCTCGACGACGAGCACGACCACAACCCAGCAGTTCCCCCACCGGGTGCGCCGCCCCGAGCCCTCTGGTTGGGCGCCGTCGTGCAGGTAGTGCGCGCCCCAGACCTTGGGTCCAGAGCGCCCGAAGAGGGTGTCGTCAACGGCGAGACGGATCGGCGCGCACGCCTTGACGAACACGCAGACCAGGAAGTCCAGCAGCGCCAGCCCCAGCTCATCGGGATCCCAACGCCGACGGGCGAACAGATCGTGGGCGCGGCTGTGATGCCACACCCCGGCCAACCCCGCGGCCTGCAGCATCCCCGTCACCGTGCAATCCCGCACACGGCCGACGAACCCGACCAACAGCATGCTGAACGTCTGAAACGTCGGTTGCGTCATGCACGGCGCCAGCAGGGACAGCAGCCCAGCCAACGAAGTGGGAACCTGAAGCACGGCGGCGACCTCCCGGACGGGAAGGCCACGGGAACGCTCGTAACGCCCCGCAGCCGATGGACTTGATCGCCCACCGGATTCGGGGTCGCCGCCAACCCTCCTTTCCCTGCTCAGACGCCCAAACCGCGTCCACAAGCCCGCACCGCGCCCGTCCTTACACCCCCGTCCTTACACCCCCGTCCTCACATCCCCAAAATCACGAAACTCGAGGTGCAACGAAGCGGCGGATTAAGTGACAGTGCAACGATTCCGGTCCGGTCCGGGTCGCACAGCACGGCCGCCGAGCGCGACCCCCGGTGCTCGTGCGCCGCCGGGGAACGTTGCACCCGAAAATGCGGCCCCGGATGACCGCCATGCTGTGTCCTCGGAGGCGTGGCGCAGCGCTGCTGCGCCACGCCTCCTGCGACCTTGCCTGGCGGCCCCCGGACCTCGCCCGTTCAGGCCCACCGCTCCCGGGACACCCACTAGACTAGCGCTGCGTGCTCTTGACGGCGCGCTTGACGAAGCGCGTCGAGGCGAGTGGCTGGCGGTGCCCGTTGGCGCGAGCGCCGTGGTTGCGGGCGCCGTCGTTGCGGGCGCCGTCGATCTCGGCGAGGATGCCGGCGCGGAAGCTGTGGGTGTCGAAGCGAGAGGCGTTGCCGGTGCAGGCCGACGGGTCGACGGCCCCGTCGTCGAATCGCAGCACGGCTTCGGCGAGCTCGTCGGGTCCGCCGGCCCAGAAGCAGCCGGTGACGCCGTCGACGACGGTCTCGAGCGCTCCGCCGCCACGGCGGGCGATGACGGGGCGGCCGGCGGCCTGGCTCTCGACGGCGGCCATGCCGAACTCCTCGACCGCGGTCACGATCGAGGCCCGGGCGCCCTGCATGACCTCGGCGACGGTTGCGTCGGGGACGCGGCCTGTGAACTCGATGGTGGGGCCGGCGAGCCGCTTGAGCTGGCGCGCGCCGGGTCCGTCGCCGACGACGACGAGGGGCAGGTGCAGCTTGTTGAAGGCCTCGACGGCAACATCGATCTGCTTGTGCGGCATCAGCTCGGAGACGATTGCGTAGTAGTCGCCCACGGTGCCGGGGGAGAACCGGCTCGTGTCCACGGGCGGGTGCACGATGTTCGACTCGCGCTGGAAGTAGGCGCGGATTCGCATCTGTGTGACGAGGGAGTTGGCCACGTAGCGGTCGGTGCGCTGGGCCGAGATGCGATCCCACTCGCGCCAGCGGCGCAGGGCGTCGCGCAGCACGGAGCGCACGAGCGGATTGCGCCGGGCCAGGGTCTGGTCATGGTCGTTCCAGGCGTAGCGGAACGGGTTGTGGCAGTAGCTGACGTGGACCGCCTCCTCCTGGCAGAACAACGCGTGCGCCCAGGCGGACGAACTCGAGACGACCAGGTCGTAGTCGGAGAGGTCGAACGATTCGATCGCCGCCGGGTAGAAGGGGAAGAAGGCGCGGAAGTTGCGGGCGGACGGGCGCAGTCGCTGCAGGAACGAGGTGCGTACGTCGCGGCCGGCGAACCGGCCCTCCGTCCCGCGCTCGTCGTACACGGCGGTGAAGATCGGAGCGGTGGGCCACATCTCGCACAGACGTGTGAACACGCGCTCGGCTCCTCGCATATCGACCAGGAAGTCGTGTACAAGGGCGACGCGCGGGGTCGGGTCCCTGATCGCCGAAGAGATTCCCACGGCGCAGAGTATGGCACCGATGGGGACGCGCCAAGGCGTCCAACAGGAAGTCGGTGGTCGCGCCGAATTGGCAAGCGGCGATCGAACCGGTCACTCGAAATGTGGAGCCGCTCCCGTCGACGAAAGATAGAGTCGGACCTCGAACTGGCGATGTTCAATTTGAACGGTATGCTCGCGTACATCGTGTTTCCAGGCTGCCCCCCAGATGTGATCAAATCGCAGGGAGACGCGGAAGAGTTACATCATCATCTGGAGGATGAGCTGAGCTGAGCTGCCAGTGGAGCGCATCGCAAACATTGGGGCAAGCGAGGAGGCGCAGTACACGCAAGAGTTGACGCTCCGTCCCGGCACTGAACGGGCGGACCCGGAGCCGAGGGCCCAACGTCCTGGAGATCCTCCGGTTCACACGGGCCGAATGCCTACGCACGTGGCCAACTGGCCCTGGGACCGCTTGTGCGCGGCTGGCGGGTGAGTGTCGACCGGGACCCGCTCGTGGCGGTGGTGTGAGGCGGCGTGCGACTCGCCGCGGGCGGAGCTCGCTCGGGCTACGTGCCGGCCATCGCCGGCTCGCCCTCGCCCGCCGGGTCCGGATCCGTGGGCAGCGTGGGGTCGGCGTCGGGCAGCTCGGCGAGAAGCGCCGGATCCTTCTCGGTGCCGGCGACGAGCTCGTCGGATGCCTGCTTGGACGTCTTGGGCAGGAAGCCCGACCTCATGCCGAAGTAGACCGCCTCGGGGTGGTGGGCGACGATCGCGAGCGTCGACTGCTCGGGCTCGACGGCGTAGCCGCCCGATAGCCGCAGCCCAATCGAGGGCGCGTTCAGCAGCCGGAAAACCGTCTCGTGCTCGGACTGGTCCGGACAGGCCGGGTAGCCCCAGGAATAGCGTCGGCCCTGGGTCGGGACGATGCCGAGCTCCCGGCGCGCGCGCGCGTGAAGCCATTCGGCCATCCCCTCCGCGGTCTGCACGCCGAGGCCGTGAACGAACAGCTGCTCGGCGAACTCGCCTTCCTGCTCGAGCTGCGCCATCAGGTCGGTCACCTCGTCGCCGGCGGTGACCGCCTGCAGCGCCACGACGTCGACGCCGGCCCCGACCGGCCGGTAGAAGTCGGCCAGGCAGATCCGGTCGTGCTTGGGCTGGCGCGGGAACACGAGGCGCTCGAGCTCGCGCTCGCCGGGAGCCTCGGGGTCCCAGATGATCAGCTCGTTGCCGTCCGAATTGCAGGGGTAATAGCCGAGCACGGCGCGCGGGTGCAGGTAGCTCTGCTCACGCCACATGCGCTCCAGGCGCGGCTGGAAGTCCTCGGCCAGCAGCTTGCGCCATTCCTCGCCCTTGACGCCGCGACCGCCCCAGTGGAGCTTGAACAGCACGTGGGTATCGAGGTGGTGGTAGACCTCGTCCAGCGGCACGTCGAGCTCGCGGACGCCCCAGAACGGGGGCTCGGGGACGGGAGTGTCGGTCTTGGCGGAGCTGCGCACGGAGGCGTCGGTCACCGGCGGTCCGTCGTCGACGGCCTCCGGCTTTTCACGCAGCGTCCGGGCCGCCTCGCGCGTCTTCGCCACGAGCGCCTCGTGGGCCGCGGCGTCGATCAGCTCGTCCATCTTCGCGAGCCCCTCGAACGCGTCCTTGCAGAAGAACACGCCGGGCTCGTAGATCTCGTCGGAGTCCGGCCCGTTCGGATAGAGGATGCGCAGCCCGAAGTTGCGGTTGATCGCCGCGCCGCCGACGAGGACCGGGAAGTGCAGGCCGCGCTCGTGCAGCTCCTGGACGCACAGCGGCATCTGCTTCGAGGTCGAGACGAGCAGCGCGCTCAGCCCGATCGCGGTGGCCTCGTGCTCGACCGCGGCGTCGAGGATGGTCGAGATCGGAACCTGCTTGCCGAGGTCGATGACCGTGTAGCCGTTGTTGGTGAGGATCGTGTTGACGAGCGACTTGCCGATGTCGTGCACGTCGCCGAACACGGTCGCGATCACCACCGTGCCCTTCGTGTAGCCCTCGATCTTGTCGAGGTAGTTCTCGAGCCGGGCGACGGCGCGTTTCATCACCTCGGCCGACTGCAGGACGAACGGAAGGATCAGTTCGCCGGCGCCGAACTTGTCGCCGACCTCCTTCATGGCCGGCAGCAGCACGCCGTTGAGCGTCGGCACGGCGCCTATCTTCTCGACGCTGCGATCGATCTGATCCTCGACGCCCTCGCGCTTGCGGCGCAGGATGTGGAAGTGGAGGGCCTCCTCGGGCTCCATGCCCTCGGTCGGGTCGGCCTGCTGGCCCTCGTCCTCGGTCACACCCTTGGCCTCGAAGTGCGTGATGAACCGCTCGAGGGCGTCCTCGCGACGGTTGAACACGAGGTCGTCGGCGAGCTCGCGCTCGAGCTGGGGGATCTCGGGATACGGCGTGATGTGGTTGGGGTTGACCATGGCGAGGTCGAGGCCGGCCTCGACGCAGTGGTGCAGGAACACGCTGTTGAGCACGCTGCGGGCCGGGAGCCCGACGCCGAACGAGACGTTGCTGACCCCGAGCGAGGTCTTGACACCGGGGATCTCGGTCTTGATCCGGCGGATTCCCTCGATCGTCTC
Source organism: Solirubrobacteraceae bacterium (assembly GCA_035555155.1). Classification (GTDB taxonomy): domain Bacteria; phylum Actinomycetota; class Thermoleophilia; order Solirubrobacterales; family Solirubrobacteraceae; genus Palsa-465. Next base: position 5,738 of record DATMGZ010000087.1, read on the forward strand.
GACCGCCGAGGGCCGCCATTCCTCGTCGCCCGTCGTCAGCGTGAACGTGAGGCAGTCGAAGATCAGCGTCTCCGGGTCGAGGCCGTGCTCATCGCAGCAGAGCTGCTTGAGCCGCTCGGCGATCTCGAGCTTGCGCTCGGCCGTCTTCGCCATGCCGACCTCGTCGATCGTGAGCGCGATCAGCGCTGCGCCGTGGGCGCGGGCGATCGGGACGACCTGGTCGAGCTTGGCCCGGCCGGCCTCGAGGTTGATCGAGTTGACGATCGCGCGGCCCGGGATCTGGCGCAGCGCCGTGTCGATTACATCGGGCTCGGTGGAGTCGACCTGGATCGGCGCCGGCTGAGTGAGAGAGATCCGCTTGGCCAGCTGGCGCATCTGCTCGCCCTCGTCCTGGCGCTCGGTCAGCGCCACGCACAGGTCGAGCACGTGGGCGCCGCCGGTGACCTGGTCCTCGGCCACGGTGACGAGGCCGTCATAGTCGTCGGCGAGCAGCAGCTCCTTGGCCTTGCGGGAGCCCTGCGAGTTGACGCGCTCGCCCACGATCGTCGGCGTCGGCGACTGGACCAGCGCCGTCGCCGCGATCATGCTGCTGACGTGTGGAGGGCGGCGCTCGGGCCGCGCGCCCGGGGTCCGTCCCTCAACCCGCTCGGCGAGCGCCCGGATGTGGTCGGGCGTGGTGCCGCAGCAACCACCCACGATCGACACGCCGTAGCGCTCGACGAACTCGCCGAGCACATTGGCCAGCGGCTCCGGCTGCTCGGGGAAGATGGTCTCGCCGGCCGGGCCCTGGAGCGGCAGGCCCGCGTTGGGGATGCAGTGGACCGGCGTGGGGCAGAACTCGCCCAGGAAGCGGATCGCGTCGCGCATGTCCTCGGGCCCGGTGGAGCAGTTGAGGCCGATCACGTCGGCTTCGAGCGCCTCGAGCGTGGCCAGGACGGCGCTGATGTCGGTGCCGAGCAGCATCTTGCCGCCCTGCGGCAGCAGTGACACGCTGCACTGGATCGGCAGCGTCCGGCCGGCGAGCTTGAACGCCTCGCGGGCGCCGAAGATGGCGGCCTTGACCTCCAGGATGTCCTGCGCCGTCTCGATGATGATCAGATCGGCGCCGCCGTCGGTCAGGCCCTTGGCCTGCTCGGTGAAGACCTGGACCAGCTCCGTGAACGAGATCTGGCCCAGCGAGGCGTCGTCGCTGGCGGGCAGGAATCCGGTCGGGCCGATCGACCCGGCCACGAAGCGGTGCTCGCCGGCCGCCTTGCGGGCGATCTGCGCCGCCCGGACGTTGATCTCAGCGGTGTGATCCTCGAGCCCCCATTCCGAGAGCTTGAGCCGCGAGGCCTGGAAGGTGTCCGTCTCCAGGACCTGCGCACCGGCGTCGAGCATCGAGGTGTGGACGCCCTCGATCACGTCGGGGCGGTTGAGGACCAGCGCCTCGTGGCAGCGGCCCGGCAGCTTGTAGTCCCGCTCCAGGCTGAGGTCGAACTGCTCCAGGGTCGCGCCCATGCCGCCGTCGAAGACGACGACACGCTCACGCGTGGCAGCCAGGAAGTCGCGCATCCGGGGCATGCTACCAACGTTTGGCCCAACCTTGACACGGGCGTGACAAGGTTGCTGCCCGGACCGGTCGGGTGCCCTCCGATGGGCCATGTGGACAAGTTCGTACAGCGATTGCGGGAAGTCACGGATAAAGACGACCGGAATCGGGCATATCGTGGGACGATGACGAGACTTCACGCCCCGCGACACATGGGCCATGTCTGGAACTGGTTCGTCCACCAGATGAGTCCCCGCGAATCGGGCGTCGAGGACACGACGCGCACGGCCCGGATGATCGTGCACATGTGCTCGCGGGAGAAGGGCAGCGACAGCGCGCGGCAGTCGCACCCGAGCTGATCGCGACGGGAGCGGGCCTCGATCGCGGCGCCGTCAGCCGCGGGGACGGTCGCGGCCGCTCGCTCCGCGCAGCTCGTTGCGCACGTCGGGTCGCGAGGCGGAGATCGGGAGCGGCGTCAGGCCCGCGGCGCTCGCCGCCGACGCGGACCGGGGGCCCTTCGCCTTGGACCAGTGGACGACGGTCGCCTTGAAGCGCAGCAGCATCTGCCACGTGGCCGAGGTGATCAGGCCGCTGAGCGGGAGCCCCCGGGCGGCCTGGAAGCTCCGCACCGCGGCCTGGGTCTGGGCGCCGAAGGCGCCGTCGACCGGAACCCGATAGCCGGCGGTGATCAGGTGCTCCTGCGCCCATACGACCAGGTCGCCGACGGTGCCGCGCCCGAGGGTCGCCAGCCCCTGGGCGGGAGAGAAACCGGCCAGCGAGCCGAGCGGCTGTGCCAGCGCGCGCCACTGGGATCCCCCGGCCTCCTGCCAGTCCCACCAGCTCACGCCGGTGGCGCCGTAGGCGAGTGACAGCTCCCGGAAGCGAACGACGTCCGCCGGCGGGGGAGAGCTGTAGATCTGCCCGAGCGGGAAGATCGGCCGCCCGAACAGGCGGTTGAACCGATACGTGTGCGAGTAGACGGTGTCGACGCTCACGCCGATGTCCTGCCAGTACATCTGCGGCACGTTGTACTGCGCGCCGCCGGGGCCGAGGAACACCGTGTAGGGGAACGCCGGGTGGTAATCGACGTACGGGAAGCCGGCCAGCGCAAGCGGGAGGCGCCCGCCGATCTGCTTGCGCAGCTGGGTGATGTAGGTCTGGGCCTGGACGTACTTGCCCTCGTACTCGGCCTCGGCGTCGATGATCAGGCAGTCGGCTCCGTCCTTGACCGCCTGGGCGCCGACGCGTGCCTCGGCGCCGGGATTGCTTCCGTACACGTACTGCCACCCGCACACGCGCAGCCCGGCCGCGTGCAGCGTGGAGACCATCGCGGGGGTGAACTGCCCCCACATGCCGGAGCCGTCGGAGCTCTTGATGAACAGCGTGTGGATGCCGTAGGCGTGTGCCTTGGCGATGATGGAATGGAGGTTGCCCCCGTTCGACATCGAGAGCACCCAGATCCACATCGCCCGACCGCTGAATGGGTTCGCGCTCGAGGGCGGTTGCGGCGCTGGAGCGGGCGCTGGCGTGGTCGTCGGCGTGCCCCCGAAGGAAGCGCCGCCGGACGAGGCCGCAGCCGTCGCCGTGGGCAGTGCCACCAGCGATAGCGTGAGCGCCGCCAGCAGGCAGGCCCACGGTCGACGCGCTCCCGGTGCCCGTCGGCCGCGGTGAGCGCGGTGGTCCCTCATAAGCCTCTTCACCGTAGCCCACAACGTGGCGGCGGTGCGCAAGTTGCGGTGCGAGCAGGGATTTATGTAACGGGCGCCGCTGCGCGTGGCGGGGCCGCCGGGCGCGGATGTGCGCCGCTGCTCCTCGCGGCGGCCGTGACCGGATGGGCGCCGCCGGCCGCCGGCCCGGCCGGGCCGGCGGCGTCACGGCTCTACTTGATGAACAGAATCTCCGAGTACTTGGGCAGCGGCCACAGGTCGTCCGCGACGACCTTCTCGAGCTTGTCCGCCGCCGCGCGGACGGCGCCCATCGCCGGTACGACCACGTCCCGCGTGTACTCCGCGTGCTTGAGCACGTCGTCGTGTGGCTGGTTCTCCTCGAGGTTGGCCGACTCAAGCGCCTTGATCGCGGCCACGAACTCCTTGACGACGTCGTCGGTCTCGACCGCGAGCTCGGAGAGCCCGGCTTCGCGCAGCAGCACGAGATGCCGGGCCGCCGCCGGGAGCAGCATCGTCTTCGCGATCGCCGCCGCCGTCTCGGACTCGATGTTGAGCTTCGTGACGTACTGCTCCAGGGACACCTCGTAGCGCGACTCGAGCTCGCGCTCGGACAGGACGCCGTAGTTCGAGAACAGGGCCACGGTGTCGTCGGCGATGATGAACGGCAGCGCGTCCGGCGTTGCCACGAGGTTCAGCAGGCCACGCCGCCCAGCCTCGGCGTGCCACTCCTCGGAGTAGTTGTCCCCACCGAAGATGATCTGCTTGTTGTTGGCGTAGCTGCGCTGGAGGATCGGTCGCAGCGCGTCCTCGATCGAGGCGCCGCCGCCGAGCGCGTTCTCGAGCTCCTCGGCGAGATAATCGATCGACTCGGCGACGATCGTGTTCAGGACCGTGTTGGGGAGCGAGAGCGACATGCTCGACCCCAGCGCACGGAACTCGAACTTGTTCCCGGTGAAGGCGAACGGGCTCGTCCGGTTGCGGTCACCGCCGTGCATCGGCAACGGCGGCAGCACCGGCGTGCCGAGGCCGAGGAACGACTCCGGCGTCGATTCGCCGGCTTCGCCGCGCTCGATCGCCTCGAACACCTTCTCGAGCTCGGCCCCGAGGAAGATCGAGATGATCGCCGGCGGCGCCTCGTTGGCGCCGAGGCGGTGATCCTGTCCCGGCGAGGCGATCGAGGCGCGCAGCAGCCCCTGGTACTTGTTGACCGCCTGGATGACGGCGGCGCAGAAGAACAGGAACTGCAGGTTCTCGTGCGGCGTGTCGCCCGGCTCGAGCAGGTTCTCGCCCGTATCGGTCCCCATCGACCAGTTGTTGTGCTTGCCGGATCCGTTCACGCCCGCGAACGGCTTCTCGTGCAGCAGGCACACGAGGCCGTAGCGGCGCGCGACGTTCTGCATCACCTGCATCGTCAGCTGCTGGTGATCGGACCCGACGTTCGAGTTCTCGAACATCGGAGCGAGCTCGTACTGGTTGGGCGCCACCTCGTTGTGGCGGGTCTTGACCGGCACCCCGAGCTTGCCGAGCTCACGTTCGGTGTCCAGCATGCAGGCCAGGATCCGCTCCGGGATCGAGCCGAAGTAGTGGTCGTCGAGCTCGTGGCCTTTCGGCGGCTTGGCCCCGAACAGGGTCCGCCCCGTGGTCACGAGGTCGGGTCGCTCGAAGTAGTACTGCTCGTCGATCAGGAAGTACTCCTGCTCCGGGCCGACGGTCGTGAACACCCGCCCCGCGCTCGAGTTGCCGAACAGCCGCAGCGCGTTCATGGCCGACTTGGACAGCGCGTCCATCGAGCGCAGCAGCGGGATCTTGTTGTCCAGCGCCTCGCCCGTCCACGATGCGAACGCGGTCGGAATGCAGAGCAGCGCCCCGTTGGGATTCTCGAGGATGAAGGCGGGGCTGGTCGGATCCCAGGCCGTGTAGCCGCGGGCCTCGAATGTGGCCCGGATGCCGCCGGTCGGGAACGAGGAGGCGTCGGGCTCGCCCTGGATCAGCTCCTTGCCCGAGAACTCGGCCAGCGCCGTGCCCTCGCCGGTCGGGCTGTAGAAGCTGTCGTGCTTCTCGGCCGTGGACCCGGTCAGCGGCTGGAACCAGTGCGTGTAGTGCGAAGCGCCGTTCTCGAGCGCCCACTCCTTCATCGCCAGTGCCACCGCATCGGCGAGCGAGGTGTCCAGAGCCTCTCCGCGCGCGAGTGTCTGTTGCAGCCGGCGGAACACGTCCTTGGGGAGTCGCTGGCGCTGAATCGCCGGACTGAATACGTTGGCGCCGAAGACCTGGTTGTCAGGAGACGTCAGGTCCGGCGCTCCCAGCGCACCCCCGTTGGGCGTCCACTGTGCGGCCATGACGTTCTGCTGGCGGATTCGAGGCATGCGAGTTGTCGTTCCTTCCTGTGCGTGCCCGGCGGCGGGGGCGCACTGGTTCGTATCCGGATTCGGACGTGAAGCCAGCAATGTAGGGAAAGAAACCCGGCCGGGCACTATCCGTATGTCCAAACCAGGCCCATTGGGGTTCGCCGTCCGGCCGATGCATGCCCGTGTCGAACCCGGGACCCCCGAATCTTCTCCATCGGGCCAATGCCGCCCGCCCGCGCACGCCGTTTACTGGCTGGCGATGAAGCTGGCGATCGCCAACGACGCTGACTGCATCCGCAGGGGCACGCAGGAAGAGGACACGCTACCGGCCTGCCCATGCACCGGGGCGGCTATGTGAGGGCCGCCCCCGGCGGTGGCCGGACCGCCCGGGTTGTCCCTCTCCCCGGGCGGTCCTCACCGCTCGAAGAGTTGGGGGAGCACCCGCGGTCGGCGAAGTCGATCTGAGGAATCGGTTCTTGGGGTTCC
>DATMGZ010000088.1:0-27981 GCA_035555155.1 Solirubrobacteraceae bacterium
AGGCCAGGCGCCACAGGTGCGCGTCGTCGCTAACCGAGTAGGTCTTGCCGTCACGGCCGATCACCCAGGGCAGCGGCTGCTCCCGTCGCTCCCGCCGCGCGGCCAACTCCCTGGACCTAGCGCGGTGAGCGCTCGACTTCGACACCTCGGAAGACTCGGCGAGGCCGCGGACCGAGGTCGCTTGCTCGGGGCGCTCGTCGGTCACGTGTCCCAGGATAGAACGGCCTCACGCCGTCGAGATTGGTACCCGATTGGTACTCGCGCCCCTGGGCATTCGGTGCCCGCAACGGCGCGATACAGCTGATTTGCAGGGCTGTCTGGTCGATCTGCGTCCGACAATCTGGATACGGCGGGTGGGAGTCGAACCCACACGTCCTCTCGGACACCGGGACTTGAATCCGGGGCGTCTACCAATTCCGCCACCGCCGCTCAGGCGCGCAGTCTAGATCGACCCGGAGCCCGATGGCTCGCCCCGAGCGTCCGGGCCAGCAGGTTCTCGGTCAGCCGGACCAGCCGCGGGTCGGCGGTCCGCGGTGCGTCGGGTGAGGTGGCGGGCACCGGCGAGAGCGCGAGCTGCCACCCCATCGTGCCGGACGAGAACACGAGCGCTCCCGAGCCGGCACGGTACAGCGTGGTGTAGGTGCGATCGGACCCGGCCACACGTCCCTGGCACACGGCGCCGCCGCCGCCGATCAGATGCACGGGGGCCGGTGGCAGTGGCGCGACTCGGTCGAGCTCGTAGCCGACGATCCCCGGCACGATCGAGACGGCGGTGAAACCGGTGCCCGCGAACAGCCAGCGCGGCGTCAGGGCCGGCGAGGGCGACCAGCCGTAGTACGCGTACACCGGCGGACCCGCGGCAAGGCTCAGGCGCGGGGTGATGCAGTTCTCGTACACCGTCGATGTGACCGACGCCCCGCCGTCGGGGAAGCGACCGCTCGGCCGCACGCGATCGGGGTCGAGCAGCGCGTGCTCCTTGTAGGCGACGATCACGTGATCCGGGTGCCCGGCTTCGCTCGACGCGGGCGTGGCCCGGCCGAAGCGGACCCGCCAGCCCATCGTGTCCGAGGTGAAGAAGGCCAGGTTGACGCCGGCGTCGCGGGCCGCCGCGTAGGCGTCGTGGGCCCGCTGTGACCAGTACTCGGAATGACCCACGTCGAGCACCGCCCGCGCTCCGAGCAGCTCCCGCGGATGCAGGTCGACGCCGGTGTCGGTCGTGTACGTGACCGGGTACCCTTCGCGCTCGAGGAAACGCACCATCGCGATGTCCCGTGCAAACAGCTGGCCCGCGCCGGTGACGGTGTCGTACGGACGGTCGTAGGACACCTCGACGCCCTGAGTGCTCCCGGTGATCGTGACCTGCCGCACCGAGGGGTACAGGTCGCCGCCGCCCCAGTCGTTGTAGGCCTCGTAGGTCGAGGTCTCGAGTTGGGCGAGCAGCGGACCGGGCCGCGGCGCCCGGACCACGAGCAGGGTGTCCTTCTGGGCCCCGGCGCTCGTCACCAGCTTGCCGATGTAGACACCGCTGACCGACGACGCCGGCAGGCGCACCGACCACGTCGGGTGCCAGCGGCACTCGGTCAGCCCGGTCGTGTCGTCGTGGTGACAGGGAGGCTGGGCGGTCGCGGGCCGCTCGCCGGACCGGAGCACCAGGCGACCGCCGCGACCCCCGTACCAGCCCATCCGGAACAGCTCGACGCGCACCCACCGCGCGTGAGGTGCGTTGACGTAGAAGCGCTCGACTCGGCCCGGTTGGATCTCCTGATCGGAGACGTAGCCTTCGACGGCGCCCGAGCCGGCCTTGGCGGTGAGCTGCCAGGCCCGGGTCCCGGGAAGCTGGTTCTCCTGGGCGACCGAGAGCGCCGGCGCGACGGCGGCCCGGTGGCCGGGTGGGGCGGGCGCGAGCGCCACCGTCGAGCCCGTGGCGGCGGTGCTCGGGCCGAGCACCTTGGCCGACTGCCCGCAGGCCGCGGCCATCACGGACAGCGCGAGAGCGCCCGCGGCCAGCGCCGCGGGCCTGTGCCGGCGGATGCTCACGTCGACCGCACCAGGTCCATCAGGGGACCAATCAGAGCAGCCGGTGCGGCGGCAACTCCCGCGGGGTCCTCCGCGGTGGCCTCGAGCGGACGCAGCTCGAGGCCCGCGCGGGCCCCGATCAACGCCCCGGCGGCGAGATCCCAAGCCTTCAGTCCACGTTCGAAATACGCGTCGTAGCGACCGCACGCCGTCCACACGAGGTCGAGCGCCGCCGCCCCGAGCCGGCGGATGTCGCGCACCTGCGGGAGCACCCGCGAGATGACCACCGCCTGGCGGGCGCGCACGGGCGCGTCGTAGCCGAACCCGGTGGCGACGAGCGCCGTCGACAGGTCGCTGCGGGCGGAGGCCTCGATCGCGTCGCCGTTCAACGTCGGCGGCCCGGACCGCGTGGCGGCGAACCGCTCGTCGCGGAGCGGATCGAGCACGACGCCGGCCAGAGCGCCCCGCGCATCCTCGACGGCGATCGAGACGGCGAATACGGGGATGCCGAACAGGAAGTTGATCGTCCCGTCGAGCGGGTCCACCACCCAGCGCAGCGCGCCGTGGCCACTGGCGCCGCCCTCCTCGGCCAGGATCGCGTCACCGGGCCGATGGGTCGCGAGCACATCGCGGATCGCCGACTCGGCGGCGAGGTCCGCGTCGGACACGAGATCCGTGGGTCCACTCTTGGCGCGCACGCCATGACGCTGGCCGAAACGGGCTCGGAGCTCGGCGGCCGCCGCCTCGGCGGCCTCCTCAGCGATGACGAGGAGCGCCTGCTCCCCGGTGTCGGTCATCGCGTACGTTCTAGCGGAATTCGGTAAACGCCGGGCCAACCCGGCAGCGCGGACGGCGCGGGTGCCTGGGATCATGGCCACTGCATGGGTGCAGCGGAGACGGTCACGGGATTGGCGCAATTCGACCGCCGCGGCGCGGGAACGGACACCGAGCGCCGCGCCGCGCTGTGGCTGTGTGGCGAGCTGCGGGCGAGCGGGCACGACGCGCGCCTGGAGACCTTCTGGTGCCGTCCGAGCTGGGCGCTCGCGCACGCTTGGCACGTGGCGCTCGGCCTCGCGGGGAGCCTCGTCGCGGTCTCACACCCGAGCATCGGCGGCGCCCTGATCCTGGTCGCGATCCTGTCGGTCATCGCCGATGCCGCGACCGGCTTCTCGCCGGGCCGGCGCCTGACGCCAGAGCGGGCGAGCCAGAACGTGGTGGTCGATGGGGGTGCCGATGACGAGCACGTGCGGCTGATCGTCACCGCGAACTACGACGCCGGCCGGGTCGGGCTCGCCTACCGCGATCGCCTCCGGGCCGTCTGCGCGCGGCTGCGCGGGGTCACGGGCGGACTCTCGCCCGGCTGGCTCGGATGGCTCGTGATCGGGCTCGTGTGGCTGCTGGCGGTGGCCATCCTTCGGCTCGAGGGGACGCGCGGAACCACGGCCGGGATCGCCCAGCTCGTCCCCACCGTCGCGCTGGTGATCGCCCTGGCGATGCTGATCGAACTGGCGAGCGCGGACTTCGGCCCTGCGGCCGGTGACAACGGGACTGGGGTTGCGACCGCGCTGGCGCTGGCGCGGGCGCTCGACGCCGGTCCGCCGGGGCGCCTCGCGGTTGAGCTGGTGCTGCAGGGCGCCGGCGAGGGTGACGCGATCGGGTTGCGGCGTTACCTGCGCTCGCGGCGCAAGGCGCTGAACGTCACCAACACCGTCGTACTCGGAATCACGCCGTGCGGCGCGGGACGCCCGCGCTGGTGGACCAGCGACGGCACCCTGGTCCCGCTCGGCTACTTCCGCCGGCTGCGCGCGCTGTGCGCGGACGTGGCCCGCGCCGAGTCGAACCTCGCCGCCGCCCCCCACCGCGGCCGCGGCGTCACGCCCGCCCTACCCGCCCGCGCGCTCGGGCTGCCGGCGATCACGATCGGCTGCCTGGACGGGCGCGGCGTCGTGCCGCGCTCCCACGCGGTCGGCGACACGGCCGATGCCGTCGACCAGAGTGCCCTCGACTCCGCGCTCGCATTCGCGCTCGAGCTCGTGGACGCGATCGACGCCGACATCGGGCGGGTGCGGCAGGAGCGGGCGGCGGTGCAGGGGCCTCGGTCCGCCGCGTGACAGCGCGGCGCAGCGTGACCGGCAGCTGGGAGGGGTGCCGCCTGCCCGACCGCCACGGACGGGCTTTTCGTGGTATCCCCCGGTGTCCTCGCTCGCCCCGCGCCGGCGCCCCTCGCCCGCCCCGCCCCGGGGGTCGCCAACCGCTACGCCGGCGTCACCGGGTTCCGCTTCTCCGGCCACTCGCGCTGCCTGTCCGCCGCCAGCGCGAAGCGACGGATGAGCTCGGTGCGCAGGTCCTCGGGCTGGACCACGGCGTCGACGACGAGCTCGGAGGCGAGGTGCAGGATGTCGATGTCCTCGGAGTATTCGCGGCGGAGCTCCTCGGTGCGGGCGGCGCGCTGGTCGGGATCGTCGATCGCCTGGAGCTGGTTGTAGTAGACCGCGTTGATCGCGGCCTGGGGGCCCATGACGGCGATCGAGGCGGTCGGCAGCGCGATGCAGCAGTCGGGCTCGAAGGCCGGCCCCGCCATCGCGTAGAGGCCGGCGCCGTAGGCTTTGCGGACGACGACCGAGATCTTCGGCACGGTGGCCTCGGACACGGCGCTGATCATCTTGGCTCCGTGGCGGATGATGCCCTCGCGCTCGACGGCGGTGCCGATCATGAAGCCGGGAACGTCGGCGAGGAACAGCAGTGGGATGTTGAACGCATTGCAGGTCTGGATGAACCGCGCGCACTTGTCGGAGGAGTCGACGAACAGGACGCCGCCCTTGAACTTGGGCTGGTTGGCCACGACGCCGACCACGCGGCCGTCAAGCCGGGCGTAGGCGACGATGACCTCCTTGGCCCAGCGGGCGTGGATCTCGAGCAGCGACCCGGCGTCGAGCAGGGTGTCGAGCAGCTCGCGCATGTCGAACGGCTTGTTCTCGTCGGCGGGGATCAGCTCCCGGATCGGACGGTCGGATTCCGGCTCGGCCGGCGGCGCGGCGGGCGGCTGGCCCTGCCAGTTCTCGGGGAAGTAGCCCAGGTAGCGCCGGGCGAGGTCGATCCCCTCCTCGTCGGTGCGGACGAGCGCGTGGCCGCAGCCGCTCTTGGAGGTGTGCATGCGGGCGCCGCCCATCTCCTCGAGCGTGACCTTCTCCCCGATCACCACCTCGGCCATCCGCGGCGAGCCCAGGTACATCGACGCGTTGCCGTCGCGCATGATCACGATGTCGCAGAAGGCGGGGATGTAGGCACCGCCGGCAGCGCTGGGACCGAACAGCACGCAAACCTGCGGCACGAGCCCGGAGAGCTTCACCTGGTTGTAGAAGATCCGCCCGGCATGCCGGCGTCCGGGGAACATCTGCACCTGATGGTCAATCCGGGCGCCGGCCGAATCGACCAGGTACACGAGCGGCGCGCGCAAAGTCAGCGCCCGCTCCTGGATACGCAGGATCTTCTCGACCGTCTTGGGCCCCCACGAGCCGGCCTTGACCGTGGGGTCGTTGGCCATCACCGCCACCGTCCGGCCGCCGATCGTGCCCAGGCCGGTGATCACGCCCTCCGCCCCGAGCCCGTCCTGGGCCCAGCTCGCCAGCATGCCGTCCTCGGCGAACGAGCCCGGATCCACCAGCCTCTGCACACGGTCGCGGACCGGCAGCTTGCCCTGCTCGGCGGCCTTGGTCCGGTGGCGGTCGGGTCCGCCTGCGAGTGCGCGGGCCTCGGCGTCGTGCACGTCTGTCATTCAGGTGTCCTTGGGATCGAGGGAAACGGTGGGAGCGGTGCCGGTGGCGGGCTCGGGTGGCAGCGGCTCGCGCGGGCGCAGCCCGATCACCAGCCCCGCCACGCCGAGCGCCAGCAGGAACAGCGGCCACCCGACAAGGGAGCCGCGGTTGATCGCCGGCGCGCCGGCCAGCACCGCGAACGCGACCAGCACAGCCGTCCCAATGTACGCCGGGCCCGGCTCGCGGTCAGCCCCGGCGTAGGCCACGAGCCCGAAGCCGATGGCGAGCAGGTAGAGCTTCCAGCCGAACGCCACCCCGGCGGCGCCGGCGAGCAGCCGGCCCGGAGGTGACCCCGGCACGGATGTCGAGGTCGTCAGGAGGGCAGTGAGCAGGAAGCTCCCGGCCAGGACGAGCGTGAGCAGGCCGGCCGCATTGACGAGTGCCACGGCGTGGCGGCGCCGGTGGTCGCGGAGACGGATCACCCCACCGATCAGCGCAGTCGTCAGTGCCACCAGGATCGCGCGGAAGGTGCCGAGGCCGTGGGGCTTGAACACCCAGGCCACGAACGCCTCCAGCGCGATCGCGCCGGCCAGCGCCGCGATCAGCGTTCCGACGCCGGAACTGGTGCGACGGGCCAGCGCGCCCGCGACGACGGCCTCGGCGGCGAGCGTCCAGGCCAGGCCGCCGCTGCCGGGGGGACGGCTCGAGCCGAGCACCTCGGCCAGCAGCAGGAGCGCCGGCAGCAGCGTCAGCAGACCGCTGACGAGCAACACCGTGTGGTATGAGCGTGGCCCGTCGAACTCGAGCGGCGCCAGCCAGGCCATGGTGAGCAGCAGGGCCGCGACCAACAGAACGATCGCGAAGCGCGGCCCCAGCGACCACTGCGTCATCCGCAGCTCGATGATCACGGCCGACAGCGCCAGCGGCACCGCGCCCGCGGCGATCACATCGCCGCGGTGCGGGTGCGGCCGCAGGCGCTCGAGCGGCGGGCTCACCTCAGCCCTGGGTTCTCCACCGGCGTCTCGCCGGAGTAGTCGAAGAAGCCCATCCCGGACTTGCGTCCGTACCAGCCGGCGGCGATGACCTTGCGCAGCGTCGGCGGCCGCGCGAAGCGGCGCTCGCGGAACTCGTCGAACAGAGCGTCACAGACCGCGCCCAGCGTGTCCAGACCGATGAGGTCACACAACGCAAGCGGCCCCATCGGATGAGCGGCGCCCGCCTTCATCGCCTCGTCGATCTCCGCGATCGAGCCGACCCCCTCCTCATAGGCGCGGATCGCGTCGAGCATGTACGGGACCAGCAGCCGGTTGACGATGAAGCCGGCCTTGTCCTTGGTCGGCACCGTGAGCTTGCCCAGGCGCTGGCCGAACTCGATCCCCACCGCAAGGGTCTCCGGGGACGTGGTCACGCAGCGGACGACCTCGATCAGCTTCATCACCTGGGCCGGGTTGAAGAAGTGCAGTCCGACGAACCGCTCCGGCCGGCTAGTCGAGGCGGCCTGCTCGATCACCGCGAGCGACGACGTGTTGGTGGCGAAGTACGCCTCGGGCTTGGCGATCCGGTCGACCGCCGCCCACATCTCGAGCTTGCACCCCAAGTCCTCGGTGATCGCCTCCAGCACCAGGTCGCAGTCGGCCAGGTCCGCGTAGTCCACGCTGCCGTGGATGCGCGCGCGGACCGCGTCGGCCTCCTCCTGGGTCGACTTCTCCTTCTCCACCGCTCGGGCCAGCTGCTTCTCGATCTTGCCGATGCCCTTGGCCAGCGTCGCCTCGTCGACCTCGCGGACGACCACGTCGTAGCCCGCCTGAGCGGCCACCTGGGTGATGCCGTGGCCCATCAGTCCGCATCCGAGCACGCCGACCTGCTTGATCTCCGCCACTTGAATCTCCATTGTCGGTTTTGACGCGCGCAAGGCTACGCCACAGGCCCGCGAAGGGAGTGCGCGGGGGGGGGCGTCGCTCAGAGAACCTTGGAGAGGAACGTCTTGGTGCGCTCGTGCTGCGGGTTGCTGATCACGTCATCGGGCATGCCCGCCTCCACCACCACGCCGGCGTCCATGAACACGACCGAGTCGGCAACGCCGCGGGCGAAGCCCATCTCGTGGGTGACGACGATCATCGTCATTCCCTGCGAAGCGAGCTGACGCATGACGTCGAGGACATCGCCGACGAGCTCGGGATCAAGCGCCGAGGTCGGCTCGTCGAACAACATCAGCTTGGGGCGCATGGCCAGCGCGCGGGCGATCGCGACCCGCTGCTGCTGGCCACCCGAGAGCTGGGCCGGATAGGCGTCGGCCTTGTCAGAGAGCCCCACCTGCTCGAGCAACTCGCGGGCGCGCCGGCGTGCCTCCTCACGGCGGATCTTCAGCACTCGGACCGGAGCCTCGACGACGTTCTCCAGCGCCGTCATGTGCGGGAACAGGTTGAAGTGCTGGAAGACCATCCCGATCTGGGCCCGCTTGCCGCACACCTCGGAATCGCGCAGCTCGTGCAGCTTGCCGCCCGCCTCGCGGTAGCCGACCAGCTCGCCGTCGACCGACAGCCGGCCTGAGTTGATCTTCTCGAGGTGGTTGATGCAGCGCAGGAAGGTCGACTTGCCCGAGCCTGACGGCCCCAGCAGGCACATCACCTCACCCGCCTTGACCTCGAGCGAGATGCCCTTCAGCACCTCGAGGCGCCCGAAACGCTTGTGCACCGCCTCGGCTTTGACCATCGGCTCTGTCATCTCATTGACTGTGACGGAAGCTGAGCCATCGGGACACGGTGCCGACTTGTTGATTGCGGGAAAAACCGCGGCCGAACCGCCTTTCGACGAAGTGCTGGCCAACGTACAAGAAACTCGTCATCACGAGATACCAGAAGCTGGCCACGATCAGCAACGGAATGACCTGGTAGTTGACGTCGTAGATCAGCTGCGCCGAGTACAGCAGCTCGGCGTAAGCGATCACGCTGACCAGCGAGGTGTTCTTGAGCATCGAGATCGTCTCGTTGCCCGTCGGCGGCACGATGACGCGCATCGCCTGCGGAAGCACGACACGACGCATGGTCAGCAAGCGGCTCATGCCGAGCGACGCGGCTGCCTCGGACTGGCCCTCGTTGACGGAGATGATGCCCGCGCGGACAATCTCGGCCATGTACGCCGCCTCGTTGAGGCCCAGCGCAAGGATGCAGACAATGAACGGTTTCAGCACTGAGTTGGCGTTTGGGTGGATCAACGCCGGCCCGAACGGGATGCCGATGCTTAGCTTCGGATACAGGGCCGAGATGTTGTTCCAGAAGAAGATCTGGACCAGCAGCGGGGTTCCCCGGAACACAAAGATGTAGAGCCAGCTCGCGCCTGACACCAACGGGTTCGGCGACAGCCGCATCACCGCGAGCACGATGCCGCCAATGATCCCGATCACCATGGACACGATCGTCAGCTCGATCGTGAGCCTGACCCCGCGCAGGATCCGGGGGTCGAACAGGTATTGCCCGACGATGTGCCAATGAAAGTTGGGGTTTGTCGCGACCGAGTTGATGATCGCGACCGCGACGATCACGACGATCGCGGCCGCGACCCAGCGGCCGGGGTGACGGACCGGGACGGCCTTGATCTCCTCAGGCCGTCCCGCTCCCTCCTGACTCTCTGTGGCCTCGACGGAGGGCACTCGCGTCTACCTAGCTCGTTGCCCCGTTGATCTGCGGATTGGTGATCGCGCCCAACTCAACCCCCCACTTGGTGAGGATCGCCTTGTAGGTGCCGTTGGCCATCAACGCCTTGACGGCGGCGAGCACCGGCGTTGTCATCCCGTTGCCCTTCGGCAGCGCCAGCCCGTACGGCGCTGTTCCGTAGGTCTGGCCGACGAGCTTGAACATCCCGTTCGACTGCTTGACGGCGTAGTCGGCGACCGGCGAGTCCGCCATCACGACCTGCGCGCGACCGGATTGCAGCGCGAGGTTGGCCCCGTTCTGATCGGGGTACGTGAGCACCGTCACGCCGCTCTTCCCGGTCGCCTTGCACTTCACACCCTGCGCGGTGGCGTCGGTCTGCTGCGTGGTGCCCTGCTCGACGGCGACCGTCTTGCCGCACAGATCGGCCAGCGTGTTCACCGACACCCCGCCCTGCGCCTTGGTGTAGAAGGACGTGCCGGCGGAGAAGTAGGTCACGAAGTCGACCGTCTTCTCGCGCGCCTTGGTGTCGGTGAACGACGAGGCGCCCATGTCGTACTTGCCGGAGGCCAGGCCGGGAATGATGCTGCCGAAGGTCTGGTTGACGACCGCGACCTTCAGCCCCATCGCGGCGCCGAGCGCCTGGGCCAGGTCAGCGTCCATGCCCTGCACCGTCTTGCCGTCGGTGCCGACGAACTCGTTCGGCGCGTAGCTGGCGTCCGCGGCGACCGTGTAGGTCCCCTTCGACTTCACGGACGCCGGAACCAGCGCGGCCACGGAGGCGACCGTGCCGGTGGCGGGAGTGCCGGCGGTCGTGCTCGCGCCGGAGCTGGACGAGCTCGAGGAGCTCGAGGAGCTCGAACCGCAGCCGGCGACTGCGACGACGGCGGTGAGCGCACAAATGGCCGTGCCCAGCCGCCCCACGGTGAAACGCATCAATGACCTCCTGGTCGGAAAAATCGTTGGGGCACGTGCCCCGGTGCATCCACAATATGTGACCCACCGCCGGCTGGTACACGTCCGTAGGGACAACTAATCAGGGTCTAACCTGCCGCCGGGGCGGCCCAATGGACGGGCCCCGACTTCAGCAGGTGGCTCCCGAGAGGCCGGCCCAGCACCTCCTGCGCCGCGTGCGAAGCCTCGAGCAGCGCGTCGAGATCGATCCCGGTCTCGATCCCCATCTCGTGCAGCATCGAGACGAGATCCTCGGTCGCGATGTTGCCCGTAGCGCCGGCGGGGACGGGGCAGCCACCGAGCTCGCCGAAGCTCGACTCAAAGCTCTCGACCCCCGCTTCGAGCGCTGCGAGCACGTTCGCCAGGCCCTGACCCCGGGTGTTGTGAAAGTGCGCGGTCAGCTCGACCGCGGGCAGCGCGTGACGCGCGGCGGCGAAGAACTCGCGGACCTGGAGCGGATTGGCCATGCCCGTCGTGTCGCCGAAGCCCACCTCCTCGGCGCCGGCGTCGACGAGCCGGCGCGCGATCGAGAACACGCGCTCGGGCGGGACGCGGCCCTCGTAGGGACAGCCGAACGAGACCGAGATCACGCCCTCGCAGCGCAGACCCTCAGCGCGCGCGCGGCCGAAGGTCCGCTCGAGGCCGGCCAGCGATTCCTCGATCGGGCGCCCGACGTTCTTGGTGTTGTGCGATTCCGACGCGGACAGGAAGCCGTTGATCTCCTGGAAGCGGGCGCGGTGGGCGAGGGCCCGCTCGAGCCCGCGCTCGTTGGGAATGAGGACGCTGACCGAGACTGTGTCGGGGAGCGCGGCCGTCTCGAGCACCGCGGATGCGTCGGCCAGCTGCGGGATCACGTCGGGGCGCACGAAGCTCGTCACCTCGAGCCGGCGCAGACCGGTGCGGCCGAGGCGCTCGATCAGGCGTACCTTGTCCTCGGTGGCGATCACCTCGGGCTCGTTCTGGAACCCGTCACGCGGACCCACCTCGCGGATGCGCACGCTGCTGGGAAGCTCGCTCACCGCGCCGATTCTATGACGCCCGCGCGTCAGCGCGGGCGCAGCGGCACGCGGCGGCTCAGCGGTAGATCAGCTGATCGCCGAGCAGCTGCGTGACCGTCACGAACGAGTACCCGCGCGCCTTCAGGGTCGCGATCTCCTCGGGGAGCGCCGCCAGGGTCTCCGAGCGATCGCCGCCACCGTCGTGCTGGATCACGATCGAGCCGGGGGAGACGGCGCCGACGACGCGCTGGTAGATCGCGCCGGTACCCGGGCGCGCCCAGTCGGTGGGGTCGACGTTCCACTCGATCGTGGTGAACCCCATCGACCGGGCCTCAGAGATCAGCGCGCCGCTGACCGCGCCGTAGGGGGCGCGGAACAGGCACGGCCGGAACCCGCCCGTGGCCGCGCTGATCGCGTTCGCGGTCGACGAGATCTGGCCGGCCGCGAACGGTCCCGCTCCGGATACGTTCGGGTGACTCCAGGTGTGGTCGCCGACCATGTCGCCGTCGGCGAGCATCCGCCGTTCGATCGCGCCACCCTGACCGTAGGTCGAGATCTGCTCTCCGATCTCGAAGAAGGTCGCGACCACGTGGGCACGCTCGAGCACGTTCAGGAACTGGGGTGTGTCGTACCACGGGCCGTCGTCGAAGGTCAGTGCGACGACCCGGCGATTGGTGGGACCGCTGTTGACGTACGGCGCGCCGCGGACCGTGCAGCCGACCAGCCGCGGCGTGTGCATCGCGGCCAGCGCCGGCGGGACGGGATAGCGGGAGCCACAGAGCAAGTTGTTGACCGTCTCGACAGTCGACCCGGCGCAGGCCTGGCCGCGAACCGCGGTGAGCACCTGCCAGCGCAGCGTGCGGTAGCCGACGGAGATCGCCGCGGGCAGGAAGGTCGCGGTCAGCTGACTGTTGTCGGCGCGCGTGACGGTCGCGGTGATCACCCGTCCGGCACCGAATCCGTTCCGGGTCGTGCGCCGATAGACGAGCTGCGGATGGCGCCGGCTGCCGGGGTGGCGCACGCACAGCTCGCCGACCACGGTCGCCGGCTTGACGCGCTCGATCAGCAGGCACAGCGAGCGCCCGTCGTTCTGCATCTCGTTGGGCGAGAACTGATCGATGGTGCGGACGCTCCACACCAGCTGGGTCGTGTTCTGCAGCAGCGACGCGGTCCGCACCCGGATCGGGGCGACCGGCGCGGTGGTCGGCGTGGTGCTGATCGTGGTCGTCGTGGTCGTCGTGGTGCTGGTCGGGGTCGCGCCAGGGGCGGCCGCTCCGCCCGAGGCGGCGTTGGCCGGCGCGGCGGAGCCGGCCAGGCCCGCGAACAGCAGGCAGGTGACGCTGAGGGCGATTGCGCGCGACATGACGGCGCCACCTTAGAGGTTTTTGAGACGACGCTCAGGGCGCTCACGTGCTCGGCCCCGCCGCCTCGATCAGGCGCCGCTCGTGGGTGCCGACGCCGATCGTGCGCCCATCCTCAGCCGTCACCTCGACGCTGAAACGGAACTTGCGCCCGTCGACGATCTCCTCGAGCCGGGCATGCGCGGCGCAGCGCGAGCCGGCCGGTGCGCCGGCGACGTGCTTGACGTTGACCTCGAATCCGACCGTCGCGCGGCCCTCGGGGAGGAGCGGATAGACGAGCATCGCGGCCGTCCGCTCCATCATTCCGATCATGCCCGGCGTCGAGAGGACCGAGAACCCGAGCGTGCCGCCGACGTCCGTGAGCAGTCGCCCCTCGACGACGAACTCCTCCGCGCCCTCGATTCCCGGCTCGAGCCCGCTCACCACATCGACAGGCCGCCGGAGACACCCAGCGTCTGCCCGGTGACGAACGACGCGTCGTCGGAGGCCAAGAAGGCGATCCCCGCGGCGACCTCGTCCGGCGTTCCGAGGCGCCGCATCACGGTGGCGTCGATCATGCCCTGCTTGAGCCTGGCGCCGAGCTCCCCCATCACCTCGGGCGCGGCGTTGAGCAGAGGCGTGTCGATCGGGCCGGGCGCGACCGCATTGCAGCGGACGCCGAAGCGTGCCGACTCCCGCGCGATCGCCTTCGTGAAGCCGATCACGCCCGCCTTGGCGGCGCTGTAGCTGCACGACAGCTGCGAGCCGGTGCGGCCGGCCTCGCTGGCGACGTTGACGATCGCCCCCCGCCCGCGCTCGTGCATGGCCGGCAGGTAGGCGCGCGTCACCGACAGCGTGCCCCGCAGGTTGACCGCGATCACGAAGTCCCACATCTCCTCGTTCGTGTCGACGAAGAACCCCGGGATGTCGGTGCCCGCGTTATTGACCAGGAGGTCGATCGGGCCGGTCTGCTCCGCCGCGGCGCGCACCGAGGCCGCGTCGGCCACGTCCATCGCCACGGCGGTGCCGTCGATCTCGGCGGCCACCTCGCGAGCCGCCGCCGCGTTGACGTCGGCGACCGCGACCCGGGCGCCCTCGGCCGCCAGCCGTCGCGATGTGGCGGCCCCGATCCCGGAGCCGCCACCGGTGATGAGAGCGGTGCGTCCCTCGAAGCGCATGGGGGCACTATATGGTTCCCGCCGTGTCGCAGCCTGTATGCATAGTCGGCGCGACCGGTGCGCTCGGGTTCGGACTCGCGCTGCGCCTCGGCCGCCAGGGAGTGCCGATCGTGATCGGATCGCGTGATGCGAGCCGCGCGGCCGAAGCGGCCGAGCGCGCCGGCAGCCTGATCCCGGACGGGTCCTTCTCCGGCCTGGAGAACGCCGAAGCGGTGCTCGGCGTCGAGATCGTCGTGCTGTCGGTCCCGTTCCGAAGCCAGTCCGAGACGCTCACCAATCTCAAGCGCGCTCTCGCCGATGGCCAGCTCGTGATCGACGCCACGGTCCCGCTGGCCGCGGCCGTCAGCGGCCGCGCGACTCGGACCCTCGGCGTGTGGCAGGGCTCAGCCGCCCAGCAGGCTCAGGAGATGGTGCCGGAGGGCGTCCGCGTCGTCTCGGCCCTGCACACGGTGAGCGCCGCGTTGCTCACCGACCTCGAGCATCAGCTCGACGAGGATGTCCTGCTGTGCGGGGACCGCCGCGAGGACAAGGCCCGCGTGGCGGCACTGCTCGAGCTGATCCCGGGCCTGCGCGCAGTGGACGCGGGACGGCTCGAGATGGCGCGGATCGTCGAGCAGCTGACGGCGCTGTTGATCTCGATCAACGTGCGCTACAAGGCCCGAGCCGGGATGAAGATCACCGGCCTGGCCGACGAGAACTGGTGAGCGCCCCCGTCGTCGTGCTCGCCGGCGGCACCGGCGGCGCGAAGCTCGCCCGCGGCATGCTCGACGTGGTCGGCGAGGATCTGGTCGTCGTAGCGAACACCGGCGACGACGTCGAGATCTACGGCGCCTATGTGTCGCCGGACCCCGACCTGGTGACGTTCTGGCTGGCCGACCGCATCGACGCCCGAGGCTGGGGACTCGAGGGCGACACCTTCATGGTCATGGACGGCCTGCGTGATCTGGGCGCCGAGGTCTGGTTCAACCTGGGCGATCGCGACCTTGCCGTCGGACTCGAGCGGGCCCGGGCGCTCAATGCCGGCGTCCGCCTGACCGACGCCCAGGCGACGATCAGTCAGGCGTTCGGCCTCCGCGCACGGGTGCTGCCGATGAGCGATCAGCCGGTGCGCACGCGGATCCTGGCCCACGGACGCACCTGGCCGTTTCAGGAGTTCATGATCAAGGCCCGCGGAGCGGGCCCAATCGATGACTACGACTTCCGCGGCGCCCGGGTCGCCGGCCCGACGCCGGAGGTGCTCGCGGCGGTCGCGACCGCCCGCACGATCGTGATCGGCCCGTCGAACCCCATCATCTCGATCGGCCCGATCCTGGCGCTGCCGGGCCTGCGCGAGGCGCTCCTCGAGAGCCAGGCGCCGGTCGTGGCCGTCAGCCCGCTGGTGCACGGCGCGGTGCTCAAGGGACCGACGGCGGCATTCATGCAGGCCGCGGGCCTGAGCGTCGACACCGACGGCGTGGTGGCCGCCTACGCGGGCCTGATCGACGGGCTTGTGGCCGATGAGCGCGCCGAGTCCGTGCCCGTGTTCGAGACCCAGGTGCTGATGGACGACACGGGCGCACGCCGCCGCCTGGCCGAGCAGACGCTCGAGTTCGCGCTCGGCCTCCGGCGCCGAGCCGAGCCCACCGAGTAGCGTTTGGACACCATGCGAACGCTGGCCATCCTTCCGATCAAGAGCTTTGCCGACGCCAAGCATCGGCTCGCGAGCGAGCTCACACCCGGACCACGCCGAGCGCTCGCCGAGGCCATGTTCTCCGACGTGCTCACCGCGCTGCGTCGCGCTCGCGGCGTCGACGACGTCCTCGTGGTGACGATGGATCACGGCGCCCAGCAGATCGCCGGCGGCCACGGGGCGATGGTGCTCGACGACACCGAGGAGGGGCACAACGAGGCCGCGGTGCGGGGCATCGAGCATGCGATCGAAGCCGAGTACGACCGCGTGCTGCTCGTCCCCGGCGACTGCCCGGCGCTCGACCCGATGCAGCTCGACGCGCTCATCGGTGAGCCGTTCGAGGCACCGTCGGTGACGATCATGCCCGACCGGCACGGCACCGGCACCAACGCGCTGCTGCTGACGCCGCCGGGGGCGATCGTCCCCTCCTTCGGTCCCGGCAGCCGCGAACGTCACGTCTCGGTCGCGCACGCGGCCGGCGCGTCGGTGCAGGTCCATGACGTGCCCTCGCTGGCGCTCGACGTCGACACGCCCGAGGACCTCGAGGCGCTCCGCGTGAGCCTGGCCGCGAGCCACGGTGGCGCGGCTCATACCCGGGGGATGCTCAGCCAGCTGATGCGCAGCCGGGCGTAGCTCGCCGGGGTTCGTGGATGCTGAGCGTCACCGCGCTCGAGGGGCTGCCCGAGATCGCCGCCGGTGACGACCTCGCGCAGCTGATCGTCCCCGCCGCCGCCACGATCGGCGGCCTGCGGGAGGGCGACGTGCTGGTCGTCGCCCACAAGGTCGTCTCCAAGTCAGAAGGGCGGGTGCGGTCGCTGGCCGGCGTCGAGCCGAGCGCTCGGGCCCGCGCGCTCGCCGCCGAGCACGGCAAGGACCCGCGGCACGTGCAGGTGGTGCTCGACGAGACGCGCGAGCTGATCCGCGCCTCGCACGGAGTGCTGATCTGCGTCACCCATCACGGCTTCGTGTGCGCCAACGCCGGTGTCGACGCGTCCAACGCCGCGGAGCCCGACACCGTCATCCTGCTGCCCCGCGATCCCGACCGCTCGGCGCGTCTGCTCCGGGAGCGGCTGACCGAGATCACCCGCGTCTCACCTGCCGTCGTGATCACGGACTCATTCGGGCGCGCCTGGCGTCACGGTCAGACCGATATCGCGATCGGGTGCGCGGGGCTGGCGGCGCTCGAGGATTGGCGCGGCCGCGCGGACGCCTCGGGGCGCGAGCTGCGCGCCACCTGGATCGCCGTCGCCGACGAGCTCGCCGGCGCGGCCGATCTCGCGCGGACCAAGGACGGCCGCCGGCCGGTGGTCTTGGTCCGCGGCGCCGCGCGGCACGTCAGCGCCGATCACGGACCCGGAGCCGCGCCGCTGATCCGCCCCGAGAGCGAGGACCTGTTCAGGTAGCGGCGGGGGCGTCGCCGGGAAGCTCGAGTGGAGCGCCGATGGCGTGGAAGCCGCCGTCGACGTGCAGGATCTCGCCGCTGATCGCCTGGGCGTAATCGGACAGCAGGAAGCAGATCGTCCGCGCGACCGGCAGCGGGTCCTCGACGTCCCAGCCGAGCGGCGCCTGCGCGCGCCACAGCTCCGCCAGGCGCTCGAAGCCGGGGATCCCACGCGCGGCGACGGTTCCCAACGGCCCGGCGGCGACGAGGTTCACGCGGATGCCCTGCGGCCCGAGGTCGCGCGCCAGGTAGCGGGAGACCGACTCGAGTGCGGCCTTGGCGACGCCCATCCAGTCGTAGATCGGCCAGGCCACCGTGGCATCGAAGTCGAGCCCGACGATGCTCGAGCCGCGGCTCATCAGCGGCGCCAGCGCGCCGGCCAGGGACTTGAGCGAGAAGGCGCTGGTCTGGAAGGCCTGCGCAGCCGACTCTGCCGGGGTGGTCATGAAGCGACCGCCGAGCGCGTCCTCGGCCGCGAACGCGATCGCGTGCAGCGCCCCGTCGACCCGGCCCCACGTCCGCTCGAGCGTCTGCGTCAGCGCGGCGAGGTCCTCCGGGCTGTTGACGTCGAGCTCGAGCACCTCCGGCACGGGGTCGAGCTTCTGCGCGGCGCGCTCGGTCATGCGCCGTACGCGGCCGAAGCTCGTGAGCGCGATCTCGGCGCCCTCCTTCTGGGCCTGCTCGGCGGCGTGGAAGGCGATCGAGTCCTTGGTGATGACGCCGGTGATGAGCAGGCGCTTGCCGGCCAGGATCATGCCCGGCCACCGACCCCGCGCTCGGCCGGGCCGGCCAGCGTGCGCAGCGCCCAGGCCAGGCGCTCCCGGGTCCGGGCGGGCTCGATGATCTCATCGACGAAGCCCGATGCCGCCGCGGCCTCGGCGCGCAGGTGCTCCTCGGTGTAGCTGGCGGCCAGCCGCGAGAGCTCGGCCTCGGCGTCGTCCGCGACGCGCAGCTCGCGCCGGTGGACCAGCCCGACCGCCGCGCGGGCGCTCATGATCCCGAGCTCGGCATCGGGCCAGGCCAGGACCAGATCGGCGCCGAGATCGCGCGAGTTCATCGTGATGTACGCGCCGCCATAGGACTTGCGCAGGACGACCGTCAGCTTCGGCACCCGGGCTGATGCGAAGGCCCGGACCAGCGAGGCGCCGCGGCGGATCACGCCGGCGCGCTCCTGACGGCTGCCGGGCATGAACCCCGGCGTGTCGACGACCGCGATCAGCGGCAGCCCGAAGGCGTTGCACAGCCCGACGAAGGACGCCGCCTTCTCGGAGCCGTCGGCGTCAAGGACGCCGCCGAGATGGTGGGGTTGATTGGCGACGATGCCGACCGGGCGCCCGTCGACCCGCGCGAAGGCGGTCACGACGTTCCGCGCCCAGCGCGGGTAGAGCTCGAGCAGCGAGTCGGCGT
The DNA here is from genome assembly GCA_035555155.1 of Solirubrobacteraceae bacterium. Classification (GTDB taxonomy): domain Bacteria; phylum Actinomycetota; class Thermoleophilia; order Solirubrobacterales; family Solirubrobacteraceae; genus Palsa-465. Next base: position 18,409 of record DATMGZ010000088.1, read on the forward strand.
CGACGATCCCGGCCAGCGCGTCGCGGACGTCGTAGGCGCGCCGCGGCTCCGCCGGGACGACGGCGCCGGGATCGGCCAACTCGGGCTCGAGCGGCTCAGCGCGAGGCGGGGCCTCGCCGGCCGACGAGGGCAGGTAGGCGAGCAGGCCACGAACGCGCTGTGCCGCCGCCGCCTCATCGGGCTCGACGAGATGACAGACGCCGTTGCGATCATGCACGTGCGGACCGCCGAGCGCGGCCGCGTCGATCTCCTCGCCGAGTGCCTCGCGCACGACGCCGGGGCCGGTGAGGAACATGGACGCGTCCTCGGTCATCACGGTCAAGTCGGTCAGCGCCGGCGAGTAGGCGCCGCCGCCCGCCGAGGCGCCTGACACGATCGAGATCTGGGGTACCACCCCGGTGAGGCCGACCGTGTGGCGGAAGATCCGTCCGTAGCCAGCCAGGGCCGCCGTCCCCTCCTGCATCCGCGCCCCGCCGGACTCGACGAAGGCCACCACGGGGATGCGGGCGCGCTCGGCCGTCTCGAGCACCCGCACGATCGTGTCGGCGTGGCGCTCGCCGAGTGAGCCGCCGAAATACGTGCCGTCCTGCGCGTAGCAGGCGATCGGACGCCCGTGCACCAGGCCGGTGGCGCCGACGACACCGTCGCCGCGCGCCGCGCGCGCGGCGAGGTGACGCGAGGTGACACCGGAGCGCAGCACCTGCACGCTCCCGGCATCGCACAGCGCCTCGAGCCGCTCCCGCGGGTGCAGCCGCGCCGCGCGCTCATGCAGGACGGTCGTGCTCATGCTCTGCTCACACGCCGCTCAGGACGAGCGAGACATTGTGGCCGCCGAACGCGAACGAGTTCGAGACCGCGACGGGGGGACGGCCGTTGCTCATGGTGAGCGGCCGCGCTTCCCCGGGCACGTAATCGAGGTCGAGCTCGGGGTCGGGGACCCCGTAGTTCAACGTCGGCGGGATGATCCGCTCGGCCAGGATCTGGACCGTGGCCACCGCCTCGACCGCGCCGGCAGCGCCGAGCAGGTGCCCGATCGCCGATTTCGTCGACGAGACAGGGATATCACCCGCACGCTCTCCGAGCGCCAGCTTCAGCGCCGCGGTCTCGGCCGCGTCGTTCAGCTGCGTAGAGGTGCCGTGGGCGTTGACGTAGTCGACACCCTCGGGCGTCACCCCGGCGTCGGCGAGGGCCAGCGAGATGGCCTTCGAGGCCGGCCGTCCACTCGGCTCGGGCGCCGTCAGGTGGTAGGCGTCGGAGGTCGACCCGTAGCCGATGACCTCGGCCAGCACGGTCGCGCCGCGTGCCGCGGCGGCCTCGGCCTCCTCGAGCACGATCACTCCGGCGCCCTCGCCCATCACGAAGCCGTCGCGACGGGCGTCGAACGGCCGCGAGATCCCGGTCGGCGACAGGGCCTGCATCGAGTGAAAGCAGGCGAACCCGAACTCGGTCAGCGTCGCCTCGGCGCCGCCGGCGAGCACGGCGTCGGCGTCGCCGTACTGGATCATCCGCAGCGCGGACCCGATCGCATGGGCGCCGCCCGAGCAGGCCGAGACGACACCGAACGTCTGACCCTGGAGGCCGTGCTTCATCGCCACCGCCGCGGCGCCGGCGTTGGGCATGTACTGCGGGACACCCAGCGGCGAGACCATCTTCGCGCCCTTGTCGCGCATCACGTCGTGCTGGATCTCGACGGTCTCGATGCCGCCGATCCCGGTCGCGATCACGCAGCCGATCCGGAGCGGGTCGTAGGGCAGCTCATCGCCCCAGCCCGCCTGCTCGATCGCCTCCGCCGAAGCCACGAGGGCGAACTGGGAGAAGCGGTCCAGCCGCCGCGCCTGCTTGACCGACAGGTGCTCCTTGGGATCGAAGTCGCGACATGCGCCGGCACCGTCGGCGATTCCGGACTCGCCGGCCGCCCAGCGCTCGTGCAGCGTCCGCGCGCCGACGCCGAGAGGGGTCACCGCCCCGCACCCCGTGATCACAGCTCTTCGCTTCATAGGCGAGACCCCCTACGCCCGGCTGACGATCAGGTCGACCGCGTCGCCGACAGTCTTGAGCTCCTTCATGTCCTCGCCCTTGAGGACGACGCCGTACTCGTCCTCCACGATCTGGGCGAGCTCCACGAGATCGAGCGAGTCGATGTCGAGCTCCTCGAACGTCGCGTCGCGCGTGATCTGGCTGGGGTCGGGCCCGAAGCTGGCCAGCGCCTCGGCGACGCGGGTCTCGACCTGCTCATTGGTGACGGTTGCCATCTGTTCTCCTATCGCTGGGTTTCTGTTCCTAGGCGGCCAGGCCACCGTCAACGGTAAGCACGGCGCCGGTCACGTAGGCCGCCTGGTCCGACACGAGGAAGCGTACGCACGCTGCCACCTCCTCCGGAGTGCCGGCGCGACGGGCGGGAACGGCGGCCAGCAGATCCTTGGAGACCTCGGCGGTCATGTCCGTGTCGATCCACCCGGGCGCGAGCGCATTGACGGTGATTCCCCGTCGCGCCACCTCGACCGCGACGGTCTTGGTGAAGCTGATCAGCCCGGCCTTCGCGGCGGCGTAGTTGGACTGGCCCGGGTTGGCCCGCAGGGCGACCACCGAGGCGATGTTGACGACCCGGCCCGAGCGGGCCCTCATCATCGACTTCAGCGCGCGGCGCGTGAGCCGGAACGCGGCGGTGAGGTTCGTGTCGATGACCGTCGCCCACTCCTCGTCGCTGAGCGAGGGCGAGAGGTTGTCGGCCGCCACGCCGGCGTTGTTGACGAGCACGAGCACCGGCACCCCGTAGGTCGACTCGAGGCGCTCGAACAGCTGATCGGGAACCGCCGGATCGACGACGTCGCCGGGCAGCACGGTCGCGCGGCCGCCCTCGCTCTCGATCGCGGCGACGACCGCCTCCGCGCCTGCGCGGTCGGAGCGGTAGTTGACGCCGACCGGCCAGCCGTCGGCGGCCAGGCCGCGGGCGATCGCGGCGCCGATCCCCCGGGAGGCCCCGGTCACGAGCGCGGCGCCCGGCTTGGCGCTCGCCTCAGCCACGCTGTCCCCCACCCCACTCGATCACGCCGCCGCCCCAGGTGAACCCGGCGCCGAACGCGCTCAGCAGCACGCGCGCGCCGGGCCGCAGGCGGCCGTCGCGCTCGGCTTCCGCCAGCGCCACGGGGAGCGTGGCCGCGGACGTGTTGCCAGTCGTCTCGATGCAGTCCACGACCCGCTCGGCCGGCAGCCCGAGTCGCTCGCCGAGTGCCTTCGTGATGCGCGCGTTGGCCTGGTGATAGACGAACAGGTCGATGTCCTCCAGGCGCAGCCCGGACCGCGCGACCGCCTCGATCGTCACCTCGCTCATGCGCTTGACCGCGTGGCGGAACACCTCGGGTCCGTCCATGCTGATCAGGCGCTCCTCGTGCGACGCCGTGATCGTGGCGCCGTGCGATCCGTCCGAGCCGAGCACGATCGGCCCGATCACGCCGGGGCCGGCACCCGATCCGTTCGCGCCGGCGTCCGCGGGTCCGAGCACGACCGCGCCCGCCGCGTCGGCGAACAGCGGCGCCGAGCCCTTGTCGTCGTAGTTGGTGATCCTGGTGATGAAGTCGGCGCCGACGAGCAGAATCCGCGTCGCGCGCCCGGTCTCGATCTGCGCGGCCCCGAGCGCCAGGCCCGACAGGAATGCCGTGCAAGCCGCGCCGACGTCGAAGGCTCCCGCGCCCGTGGCGCCGAGCGCGTGTGCGACGAGCGGCGCGGTGTTGGGCGTGAGCTCGTCCTGACTCATGGTCGCCACGATCACCAGGTCGAGCTCCTCGGCGCTCACACCGGCACTTTCGAGCGCCAGCGCTCCGACCCGGGTCGCGTAGTCCGAGAGCCGCTCGTCGGGCGCCGCCCGCCGGCGCTCCCGGATGCCCGTGCGCGACAGGATCCAGTCCTCGGTGATGCCGAGCCGTGAGGCGATCTCCGCCGAGGTGAGGATGCCGGGGGGCAGTTCGACCGCGACCGAGAGGATCGCCGCTGCGCGCAGCTGTGTCGTGCCTCGGCCCAGCCGCGTGTCGCGGGTCGGGCGTCGACGGAGGATGCGCTCCCGGATCGGCGTCTCAAGCACTGACGAGCTCCACGTCGCGGAGCGTGCGCTTGGCCAGACCGGTGAGGACCTTGCCCGGCCCGACCTCGATGAACCGCGCCGCCCCGAGCTCGTGCAGCGCGAGCATCGTCTCGCGCCAGCGGACCGGGCTCGTCAGCGCCTGCGCGAGCCGGGCCCGGACATCGTCGAAGGGCTCGGCGGTCACGGCCGAGAGGACCGTGACCCGCGGCGGCTGCACCTCGACACGCTCGAGCGCGGCCGTGAACTCGGGCACCGCCGACGCCATCATCGGCGAGTGGAAGGCGCCCGTGACGGGCAGCTCCATGGCCCGCAGGCCGAGCTCCTTGGCCGCCGCGACGGCCGCCGGCAGGGTCGCGCGCGCGCCCGAGAGGACGATCTGCTGGGGGGAGTTGTCGTTGGCCACCGCGAGGCCGTGGGCCTCGGCGAGCGCCTGCGCGTGATCGGCCGCGCCGGGTCCCATCACGGCGACCATGCCCCCGTCGCCCGCCTGCTCGCCGGCCTGCTGCATCAGGGCTCCGCGCAGCGCCACGAGCGACAGCCCGTCGCGCTCGCCGATGCTGCCCGCCGCCACCAGCGCCGCCAGCTCGCCGAGCGAATGACCGGCCATGAAGTCGCCGTCGGGGCGACCCAACCGCGCCCAGCCGGCCAGACTGGCGCAGAAGATCGCGGGCTGGGCGAAGCGGGTGCCCTCCTCGGCGCGCGGGAACGGGTCCTCGCCGACGACGTCGAGCGCCATCACCAGCAGGTCCGCGCGGACCTCGGCCACGAGGTCGCGCATCTCGGCCGTCTGACTGCCCTGGCCGGGGAACACCATTGCTGTGCGAGTCATCTGCGGCAACGTACGCGCCGAGGCGCGTACGGATACACCGAGATGGCGAACGACCCCCCGTTCGGGGGGCCGCACCCCGATCCATCGGGCGATGGCCCAAGCAGCCAAAAACCGGCTCATCACGGCTGCGCCGGGCGTCCCAGGAACATGGGACCGCGCCGCGACTCGGGCGGCTTCTATGTACGTGTTGATACGTGAAACACAGACCTATACTGCGGCCCTGACCGAGCTCTCCTCATCGTTCCCGCTCCCGCCGCTCGAGCGCTTGCCGAGCGGCCGTCACCGCCTGACGCGCGAGGCCGTCGTCGAGTCGCAGCGCGGCAGGCTCGTCTACGCGATCGCGCAGGTCGTCGCCGAAAAGGGATATGCCGCCGCAACCGTCGCCGACGTCGTCGACCGCGCGAGCGTCTCCCGGTCGACCTTCTACGACCAGTTCCCCGACAAGGAGACGTGCTTCCTCGCCGCATTCAACGAGGGCGCCGAGTTCGTCCTCAACCGGATGCACTCGGCGGCGAACTCGCTCGGGCCCAAGCGCGACTGGCGTTCCCACATCCGCTCCGACGTCGAGACCTACCTCGCCGTGCTGGCGAGCGAGCCGGCGTTCGCGTTCGCGCTCCACGTCGAGGTCCTGGCCGCCGGCCCGGCGGCCCTGGCTCGCCGGGCGGAGATCCAGGCGCTGTTCACCGCACGCACCCGTCGCATCCACGAACAGGCCCGAGAGCTCGACCCCTCGCTGCGGGAGTTGCCGCCTGAGCTGTTCGCGATCCACACTGGCGGCATGGACGAGCTGATCCGCGAGTGCCTGCGCACCCGCGGCCCGAACGGCCTCGCGGACCTGTGCGAGCCGGTCGTGCAGGCGACGCTGGCGATGCTCGCGGCGCAGGACTGACGATCGGCATCAGCGAGCCTCGGCGCGATCACCATGTACATGGCTGGCGCGGCTCCCTGCGACGGTCGGACCATTGGCCTGAGGTACGGACGCGAGGGGCGCGACGAGGCTGGGGTGGCGCCGGTTTGCCGGCGAGGAGTGCCCGCCGAATCACCACGAGTGGCAACGTTATGCCGGTAGGCGAGCACCTACCGCGCCCAGGCCGGATCGCCACCCTATCCCAACAGCCCGATCCGCTGCGCCCGCTGGACCGCCTCGGCGCGATTGCGCGCCTGGAGCTTGCGGTACAGCGCGCTGGTGTGCTCCTTGACGGTGTGGGGAGAGAGATAGAGCCGCTCGGCGATCTCGCGATTGGTCGATCCGGCGGCGATGAGATCGAGCACCTCACGTTCGCGCTCGGTCAGCATCGGGGCGGGCTGATCGGACTTCGGCGGGAACATCGTCATCCCGAGGCCGACCATGCGCACCGCCATCGCGACGTCGCGCGCCTCCCAGTCCTTGGAGACGAATCCTGACGCGCCGGCGGCCCGAGCCGCGTGCGGGGACATCCGCCCCGCGCCGGAGATCAGGAGAACCCGCGTCGACGGCGACTCACGGCGAATCGATTCGCACACGTCAGCCCCCGACTCGCCGGCCAGGAACAGGTCGACGAGCGCGACGTGGGGACGGAACGTGCGCGTGAGCTCGAGCGCCTCGGGGCCCGTGCGCGCGGCCAGGCACCGCTCGACCCACGGCTGCTCGCCGAGCAGCACCCGGAAGCCCCAGTGCACGACGTCGTGATCGTCGACCACGAGGACGCGCAGCCGGCGCTCGGCGAGCCGTCCTGTCGGCGCGGCCGGGCTCACGCCGGCTCGCTTCGCAGCGGCACCACGAGCCGGACCCGCCAGCCGTCATCCGGGGTGGGGCCGAACTCGAGCACGCCGCCGTGCTGAAGCGCCTCGAACGTGGCCAGCCGCAGGCCCATGCCTGCCCCGCGCACGCCGGAGCGCGCGCCGTCGTTGCGGACCTCGAGCATGAACGTCTCGTCGTCGCGCCCGACCACGACGAGGATCTCGGACGGCGCCGCGTGCTTGGCGATGTTGCGCAGCGCTTCCGAGAGCACGGACTGCGCCAGCGGCTCCACATCCACCGGCACGATGACGCCCGGTTGCCACTCGATTTGCAGCGGCAGGACGGTGGACGTGCCGATCCGCTCGAGCTCGGCCTCGAGCGTCGTGCCGGTCTCCGGCGGCAGCGGCGCCAGCGGCCGCTCGAGCGCGCGGCGCAGGTCGGAGACCGCCTCCTGCAGCTCGACGCGGCAGCGCTCGCGCTCGGGCAGCTCGAGCGGTTGCTCGGCGCTCAGCGCCAGCGACACGCCGAACAGCCGCTGCAGGACCCGTTCGTGGATTTCGCGGGCGAGGTCGAGCCGCTCACCGAGGTGGCGCGCGCGCTCCTGCTGGCGCGTGGCGTTGCGCGCGGTGGCCACGAGCGCCGCCGTCTTGCCGAGGGTCCACAGCAGGTGGCGCTCGCCGTCGGAGAGCTCGAAGCGGCCGCCGCCGCGGTCGGCGCAGATGACCCCGTACGCCCGTCCGGCCGCGCTCAACGGCGTGCACACGAGCGTGGTGATGCCGAGCATCTGCGCGTACTCGGCCGGGACCTCATGCTCGATCCGCTCCGAGGCGACGATCACCTCGTCCTCGAGCAGCGCGCGCTGGGCGATCGGGGTGTTGACGAGGGTCGGTCGCAGCCGGGAGAGCTGTTCGAACGAGGTTCCGTGCGAGCCGACGGCGCGCACCCGGCGCCGGCCGGCGTCGGCCAGGAAGATCGCCGCCCGGCGCATCGTCGTCAGCCGGCAGATCGCCTCGCAGATCCGGTCGTAGAACTCGTTCGAGGACGTGTCGGTGTCGATCCTCGCCAGCAGCTCGACGAACACTTCCAGCGGCTCGACGCCCGCGAACAGCGCGGACGGCCGCGTGGCGCCTACAGCAGCGCCGGGGCGCGAGGGATCAGGTCGAGCGGCCATGGCTCCTGGAGCGCGAGCCGCAAGGCCTGACCGTGCGTGAGGTAGACGACCCGGGTGTTGCCGCACGAGCGGCACTCACAGCGGACGCTCGGATCGTCGGCCGTGTCGAGCAGGCTCCACTCGACATCGCTCGACAAGCAGGAGGGACACGCCAGTGAGACGAGCACCAGGCAGGGCTCGTCCTCGTCGCGGAAGCTGGCGATCTCGACGGACATGGCGCCAGCATGGACCATCGCGCACCCAAGCGAAACCGACTACCCCCAGGTGGGGGGTCGCCGGGATCGGCGGGCGCCGAGCCCCGGTTACGCCGCCAGCGGCAGTGCGTACCGGCGTCGGATCTCATAGAGCGTCGTTCGCTCGGCCGCGGGCCGTCCGGCGGCGTGGGCCGCGGCGATCAGCTGCGGCGGCGTGAGCATGACGCCGTGGTAGCTGCCCGCCATGCGTGAGATCGACTCCTCCATCAGCGTGCCGCCGAGGTCGTTGACACCCCAGTGCAGCGATTCGGTGGCGGCGTCGAGGCCCATCTTCACCCAGCTCGCCTGCAGGTTGCGGATCGTGCGGCCGAGCGCCAGACGGAACACGGCCGTGTGCTTGAGGTTCTCCTCGCGCGAGATCTCCTCGACGCCGTGCGTGCGGCCGAGCAGCGTGTGGTACGGGATGAACGACAGCGGCACGAACTCGGTGAAGCCGCCGGTGCGCTCCTGCAGGTCACGCACGATGCGCATGTGCTCGGCCAGTTCCCACGGCTCCTCGATGTGGCCGAACATGACGGTCACGGTCGATCGGATCCCCTCCGCGTGGGAGGCCTCGATGATCTCGACCCAGCGCGCCACCGGGAGCTTGTTGGGCGAGATGCGCTCGCGGACGCCGTCGTGGAGGACCTCGGCGGCGGTTCCGGGCGTCGAGCCCAAGCCGGCGGCGCGCAGACGCTCGAACACGGCCCGAGGGGCCAGGCCGCTGACGTCGCACATGTGCGAGATCTCCATCGGCGAGTACGCGTGGAGGTGGATCTGCGGCGCGACCTCGTGCGCGAGGAGCAGCCACTTCTCGTAGTCCTCGAGCCCCCAGTCGGGGTGGATCCCCGACTGCATGCACAGCTCGCTCGCCCCCGCGTCGACCGCCTCCTGCACCCGGCCGATGAAGTCCTCCTCGGAGTGCTCGTAGGCGTCCGGCGACCGGCGGCCCTGCCCGAAGCCGCAGAACGCACACCCGACGATGCACACGTTGGAAATGTTGATGTTGCGGTTGACGACGAACGTGACCGTCTCCCCAGCCAGCTGCCGGCGCAGCTCATCGGCAGCGGCGCGGATGTCCCCGATCACCTCGGGGCGTCGCTCGGCGAACAGCGCCGTCAGCTGCTCGGCGCTGAGGCTGTGCCCGTCGCGCGCCAGCTCGACCGCCCGCGGCGCGACGTCGTCGGCCACGCTGAGCTCCGCCCGCCGGCCCGAACCGCGACGAGGGATGAAGGACCAGTACGAGCTCTTGATCACATCGAGCACGCCCTGAGCGACCCAGTCGGCGTCGATGTACTCGGGGTAGACGCACAGCCGCTCGGTCAGCGCGAAGCCGTCGGCCCGCAGCTGTTTGCGGACCTGGTTGGGCGAGGGGAACGGATGCTCGGGCGAGATGTGGTACCCGTTGGCGCTCAGCCCGCCGAGGTCGGTCGCGCCCGCGCGGACGAGCTCCGGCCACCAATCGGCCAGGTTCGGCGGCACCTGGATCCCGACGTCGGGCATCAGGCGACGCGTGTGCGCGATCAGTCGCTTCATGTCCTC
>DATMGZ010000089.1:0-36830 GCA_035555155.1 Solirubrobacteraceae bacterium
GGACCCGGGAAGGGCTGGCGCCAGACCAGGCGCTCGGGCAGGCCGAGCTCGGCGCCGACAGCGCGCACCTCGTCTTTGAACAGCGCCCGCAGGGGCTCGACCAGCTCGAACTCGAGGTCCTCGGGCAGGCCGCCGACGTTGTGGTGGGACTTGATCGTCGCGGTCCCGGTGCCGCCCCCGGACTCGATCACGTCGGAGTAGAGCGTCCCCTGGACGAGAAACCTGACGTCCTCGAGGCGGCCGGCCTCCTCCTCGAACACGCGGATGAACTCGGCCCCGATCCGCTTGCGCTTCTCCTCCGGGTCGGTGACGCCCTGCAAGCGGGCGAGGAACCGGTCCTCGGCATCGACGGCCACGAGCGGGACATGGAAGTGGTCGCGGAAGGCGGCGATCACCTGCTCGCCCTCGTTCTTGCGCATCAGGCCGTGATCGACGAACACGCAGGTGAGCCGGTCTCCGATCGCCCTGTGCACGAGTAGGGCGGCCACGCTCGAGTCGACGCCGCCGGAGAGGCCGCAGATCGCGGTGCCGTCACCGACCTGGGCGCGGATCCGCTCGACCTGCTCGTCGATCACCGAGTGGGCGCTCCACGAGCGATCGCACCCGCACACGTCGGCCAGGAAGGTCGTCAGCACGTGCTGGCCGTAGGGGGTGTGGACGACCTCGGGGTGGAACTGGATCCCGTACACGCCGCGCTCCACCGATTCGAACGCCGCCACCGGGGACGCGGTCGAGGACGCGAGCGCGGTGAATCCGGGGGGCGCCGAGAACACCGTATCCCGGTGTGACATCCAGCACGTCTGCTCGTGCGGGGTGCCGGCCAGCAGCCGGCCCGTTTCCGAGAGGGTCAGCTGCGAGCGACCGAACTCGCCCACCTCCGCGCCCTCCACCCGGCCACCGAGCTCCAGCGCCAGCAGCTGCATGCCGTAACAGATCCCGAGCACGGGAACTCCGAGATCGAGCAGCTCGCGCTCCAGGCGGGGCGCGCCTTCCGCGTAGACCGACGCGGGCCCGCCGGACAGGATCACGCCGCGGGGGCGGCGCCTGGCCACCTCGGCGGCGCCCACGTGGTGGGGCAGCAGCTCTGAGAACACCCCGCACTCGCGCACGCGGCGGGCGATCAGCTGTGAGTACTGGCCGCCGTAGTCCAGCACCACGACCTGATCGGTCGCAGCCGCGGGGATGGCCGGGGGGCTGTGATCGGCCTCGGAGGCGAGGCCGCTCGTACTAGTCGGCGACACCGACCGTCGCGGCCTTGCCGCTGGCACCCATCCCGACCCCCTGCTCGCGCTGCAGGTGCTTGCCCTCGGTCTGCAGCGAGGGGGCGACCATCAGCTCGGCACGGTTGAACTCGGCGATGTCCCGGTAGCCGCAGGTGGCCATCGAGGTCCGCAGGCCGCCCATCAGGTTGAACGTCCCGTCGTTCTCGCGCGCCGGGCCCTTGATGATCTCCTCGAGCGTCCCATTCGGCGTCGTGGCGACGCGGGTGCCCCGGGGGAGCGTGGGATGGAATGTGGCCATGCCCCAGTTGTAGCCGCGACCGGGGGCCTCGTAGGCCCGCGCCAGCGCGGATCCGAGCATCACGGCGTCGGCGCCGCAGGCCACCGCCTTGGCGATGTCACCGCCATTGCGCATCCCGCCGTCGGCGATCACCTTGACGTAGTCGCCGGTCTCGAGCATGTGCTGGGAGCGGGCGGCGGCCACATCGGCGATCGCCGTCGCCTGGGGCACGCCGATGCCGAGCACGCCGCGAGTAGTGCAGATCGCGCCCGGGCCGACGCCGACGAGCACGGCGGCGGCGCCCGTGCGCATCAGGTGCAGGCCCGTGTGGTACGAGGCGCAGCCGCCGACGACGACCGGGGTCGGGGCCAGCTCGCGGATGAATTCCTTGAGATTCAGCGGCGGACGGCTCTCGTCGCGAGAGACGTGCTCGGCCGACACGACCGTCCCCTGGATGACCAGGATGTCGAGCCCGGCCTCGAGCGCGACCTCGTAGTGGGTGCGCACGCGCTGCGGCGTCAGGGACGCGGCGGCGACCACGCCCTGGTCCTTGATCTCCTTGATCCGCTGCGCGATCAGCTCCGGCTTGACCGGCTCGCGGTAGATGTCCTGCATCTCGCGGGTGGCGATCTCACGGGAGAAGGTGGCGATCCGCTCGAGCTGGGCCTCGGCGTCCTCGTAGCGGCAGAAGATGCCCTCGAGGTTGAGCACGGCAAGGCCGCCGAGCTTGCCGATCAGGCCGGCGGTCTCGGGCGAGACGACGCCGTCCAGAGCGGCGGCCAGCAGCGGCAGATCGAAGCGATACGGGCCCAGCGTCCAGCTGATGTCGACGTCGTCGGGGTCCCGCGTCCGCCGGGAGGGAACGATCGCGATGTCGTCGAATCCGTAAGCGCGGCGAGCCTTCTTGCCGCGTCCGATCTCTATTTCCATGCGGGCATCGTAGGCCGCGACCCGGACGGGTTCGGCGTCTCGCGGCCTGGTGAGAGAGGCGAGATCAGGGGGTTGTGAGGGGAGCGATAGGCGGCAACCATCGGGCAGGTGATGGTAGCAGCGGCCGTCAGCCGCCCCCGGGCGTCGCGCGGCCCGGAAGCCGCTCTTTGGGCGCTTCCAGCTGTCTAGGCCGAAACTTCGGTCTAGGAGATGTGGGCGCCGATGTCGAGCTGCTCGGACGCGACCTCGGCCAGCAGCTTCTCGACCTTGCCCGGATCGACGATCCCGGCGCCGAAGTGCTGGGTCGACTCGGCGCCGCAGGCCACCCCGAAGCGCAGGCAGTCGACGGCGGCGCGGCCGGTGTAGCGCGCGGCGACGTATCCGGCCAGGAACGCATCTCCGGAGCCGACGGCGGAGCGCGCCTCCTGCTCCTCCACCCGGACCCGGTGCAGCGCCGCGATCCCGGCGTCGTCGAGGATCCGGGCGTAGCACCCGTCGGCAACGGTCATGATCGCCTCACGGGCCCCGAGCCGGGACATCTCGATGACGGCCTGCGCCCGGTCCTCGGCGTCGTTGAACTCGTGCCCGACGAGCTCCTCGGCCTCGAGCTCGTTCGGCGAGACGACGGCCGGCTCGCCCTTGACGGCCAGGCGCAGCGGCTCGCCGTCGGTGTCGATCATCGTCAGCACCCCGAGCTTGCGCACGTCTCGGATGAGCCGCCCGTAGACCTCGGGCGCGACCCCGCGCGGCAGGCTGCCGGCGAACACGCAGATGCTCGCTCCCTTGGCCAGGTACAGGAGCTTGTCGCGGAACAGATCGAGCTCCTGGGCCGACACCGAGGGGCCCCGTTCGTTGATCTCGGTGTGCAGTCCGGTGGTCGGATCGAGGACCGCGGTGTTGGTCCGTGACTCCTCGCGGATGCGGACGAAGTCGTTCAGGATCGACTCGTCGGTGAGCGCCTCGACGATGCGCGTGCCCGTGGCGCCGCCGGCGAGGCCGGTGGCGATCACCGGCTGCCCGAGTCGCTTGATCGCGCGCGCGATGTTCACGCCCTTCCCGCCCGGCATCGTCGACTGCTCCACCGTGCGGTGGCGGCGCCCAGGCGTGAAATTGGGCACCTCGAGCGTCTTGTCGAGCGCTGCGTTGAGCGTGACGGTGATGATCACTCCACTACCTCCACGTGCGATTCAGCTCGCGTGCCCGTGTGGCGCCACCGATGCCTGACGGCAACCGCGCCCACTCCTACGAGCAGCAGCACGAGCGCCAAGAGAGTAAACGGTCGCGCGATGAAACGAGCCGCAATCGTGAGCGGACTCACGGCCGGCAGCGCGGCGGCCAACAGCAGCGGTACGCGTGCGATCGGGCGCCCGTCGGCCAGCACGATCACGGTCCCGACGCGTACATGACGGCGCAGCGGGCCCGCCAGCTGCCTGGGAACGTCGACGAGCAGACGCACGTGATCGCTGCGCGGAAGCACCCGGACGAACGACGTGGCGGCGATCGCCTGGGCGTGGACGCCGGGGCGGTCCTTGACCGTCGGCATGGCCAGCACGGTGCCGGCCACCACCGGCCGCGCGATCCGGAAGTTCGCGAAGCCGTACTTGAGGACCGCGAGCGTGTCGCCGTTGCGGGCCGCCTCGCTCGGCGTTCCCAACACCGCGCTCAGCATCGTGACGCCGCCCTGGGTGCCGGATCCGACGAGCACGTAACCGGCAGCTCCGGTGTGGCCGGTCTTGACCCCGTTGATCCAGGGCACCCGCCCGACCAGCGTGTTGCGATTGGTCACGTAGCGCCGGTGGTTCCCGGTCCGCAACAGCGCCGCGGGCAGCGCCACCGCGTGGGCGAAGAAGGGGTGATGGATGAGCACGAAGCTCGCGAGCTTGACCAGGTCGGCGGCGTCGGAGTAGTTGCCCGGCGTGTCGAGCCCGATCGGCGTCGAGTAGTGCGTGTGCGTCAACCCCAGCTCGCGGGCCCGCACGTTCATCATTCCGATGAAGTACCCGACCGACCCGTGCCCGACGTTGTAGGCCAGGTCCTCGGCGGCGTCGTCGGCGCTCGGCAGCAGCAGTGCCAGCAGCAGGTCGTGGACGCTCATCCGCTCCCCCGGGCTCAGCCCGATCTGGGAGTCGACCGCGGCCGGGTAGTAGTCGGGCTCGGTGAACATGGTGCTCAGGTGCCGCGTGTGCTCGATCACCACCAGTGCCGTCATCAGCTTGGTGGTGCTGGCGATCGGGATCTCGTGAAACGCGTTCTTGCGCAACAGGATCTGCCCCGTGCTCTGCTCGACCAGGATCGCTGCGCGCGCGCTCAGCGCCGGCGGGGGCCCGAGGGCGAACGCGACCGGGGCGGCGATCAGCAGCGAGAGCACGCAGATGCCCGCCGCGAGCAGGCGCGACAGAGCTGTGCGGCGGCTCACTGTCTGAGCCTGAGCCGCTGCCCCGCCTGCAGGCTGTTGGGGTCGAGCGTCGGATTGAGCGACTCGAGCGTGCTCAGCGAGACTCCGGTCTTGGTCGCGATCCGCGACAGGATGTCGCCGGGTTGCACGACGTAGACCTTGGCGGCGGCAAACCGTCGCTGGGCACCCGCGGCCGGGCGATGAGCCTCGGCCTGATGCGTCTGCGTCGTGATGGCGTGCGAGGCCGTGTCGTGGCGCACGATCAGGAACACGCCCGCAATGGTCGCGATCAGCGCCACCGGCGCCAGGTAACGAGCGCGACTGCGATTGGCCATCGCCTGACGATCATACTCGGGGACCCGTGCTCTCCGGCGGCGTGAAAGATTTCGCCCCCGGCTCGGGTCTCAGGTGCAGAGGCCCCACGCGAGCTCGCGCAGCCGCGCCGCCTCGGCCGCCGCCGCGGTCGACGGGCGGCCACCGGCGCGCTCGTGCGCGCTGACCACGGACCGCGAGACGGCGATCAAGCCCGCGGCGGGTCCCGGCACGAAGGCCGCCGCGAGGTCCTCCACCCGCCCGCCCTGGGCTCCGACGCCGGGCAGCAGGAAGACGGCGTGGGGCATCGTCTCGCGCAGCATCTCGAGGCGGGCCGGCGCGGTGGCACCGACGACGGCGCCGACGTCGGCCAGCCCGGAGGCGCCGATCCCGTCGGCGCCGAGCTCGGTCACGATTGCCGCCAGCCGCGTGCTGACCGAGCCCCCGGCGGCCAATTCCTGCTCCTGGACGTCGGCCGCGCCCGGGTTCGAGGTCCGTACCAGTGCGAACAAGCCCCCGCAGGACGCGCGCGCAGCGCCCACGAGCGGCGCGAGCGAGTCGCGGCCGAGCAGCGGATTGACGGTGAGCGCGTCGGCGCCGAGGCCGGCCACGGGCCCGAACGGAGTCGGTGTCCCACCGAAGAAGGCCTGACCGTACGCGGCCGCGGAGACGTCGATGTCGCCGCGCTTGGCGTCGGCGATCACGAGCAGCCCGCGTTCGTGCGCCGCGGCCGCGACGTCCTCGAGCGCGGCCCAGCCCGGGGCGCCGAGCCGTTCGAAGCAGGCCAACTGCAGCTTCACGGCGACGCAGTGCTCTCCCGCCGCCTCGATCACGAGGCGGCAGTGGACGGCGACCGCCATCGCCGCCCGCTCGACCGGTGTCGCATCGCCGCCGCCGGCGGCCTCGATCGCCTGCGGCCACAGCCGCGCAGGGTCCGGATCGAGACCAAGCACGATCTGCGACCCGCGCGACGCGACGCGGCCGGCGAGGCGGTCGCCAAAGCTCTCGGCGACCGGTCGAGCGGTGCCCCCACGGCCTCCGGCGTCGCCGGCGACCGTGCCCGCACCGCGGGTCGGGCCTCCGGCGTCGCCGGGAGCGTCCCCGACGGTCACAGACGTCATACGCGAAGACGAGGACTGATCGGCGAGCCGTCCGACTACTTGACCGCCTTCTTCAGCGCCGCGCCGGCGGTGAACTTCGGCACGCGCGAGGCCGCGATCTGGATCTTCTCGCCTGTGGCGGGGTTACGACCTTCACGGGCGCCGCGGTCGGCGACGCTGAACTTGCCGAAGCCGGAGAAGACGACCTCGCTGCCACGCTTGAGGGCGCCTTCGATCGTCTCCAGGACGGCGTCCACGGCATCTGCGGCATCCTTCTTACTCAACCCGGCGCGATCTGCGACCTGGTCGACAAACTCAGACTTCGTCACGTGCAACCTCCTTCGAGGTGGTAGGAACTCCCGAAGCTAACAGGGGCAGCGGACGATTTGGGCGCCCCGCCGCCGCGCTGACCATCATTCTTGCCACACCGCGGACGGCGTCGCCCGACGCGGTGGCCAAAAACCCGCAATTTGCGAAGATCGAGCGTCGATGATCCACCACGTCACCAGAGAGATCGCACCCTCGGCACTGCCCGAATGCGTCCGTTTCTACGGTCTGCTCGGGGCCCACTGGGGGTCTCCGCGGGCGTTCGTGCTCGATCCGGCCGGGCACCAGGTGGAGCTGATGGCCCACCCGCCAGAATAGGCGCCGATGGACCTCGCTCGCATCGGCTGGATCGCAACCGTATTCGCCTGCGTGGTCGCGGTGGTGATCCTCGCGATCCAGGGCTACTACGGCTATGCCGGCGTCACCCTCGCCGTGGCCGCCTCAGCCGCGATCAACCTCACCTAGCGGCGCCTTCCGGCGGCGATCGGGGATGGGCCGAGCACCTCTCCCGGCCTGACCCGGTCCTCGGGTTCGAGGTGGATCAGCACGTCGGCGCTGCGCAGGCGCGAGGCGATCAGGTCCTGCAGCTCGTGCGCGGTGCGGTGAGCATCCTCGAGCGAGGTGCCGGAGCGGAATTGGACGTGCAGGTCGACATAGCGCCGCGAGCCCGCCCGCCGGGTGCGCAGTTCGTGGTAGCCGACGACGCCACGCGGCCCGAAGGCCTCGATCGCGTCGCGGATCGCCGCCACCTCATCCTCGGGCAGCGCCTGGTCGACGAGAACCTGCGAGGCCCGTCCGACGAGGCTCGCGCCCTCGAACACGATCGCGCCGGCGACGATCAGCGCGACCGCCGGGTCGAGCCACTGCGCGCCGGTGATCTGCACCAGCACCAAGCCGACCAGCACGCCCGCCGAGGTCCAGGCGTCGGTGCGCAGATGGGCCGCGTCACCCTCCAGCGCGGGGGACTCGGTCTCCCGCCCCTTGCGGGCGATGATCGCGGAGACGATCAGGTTGACCACCATCGAGATCGCGACGACGGCGATGCCGAACCCGATCGCGTGCACCTGCCCGTGGCCGAGCAGGCGCCGGACCGCCTCGAACACGATCACCGCCGAGCCGAGCAGAATCAGGATCCCCTCGATCGCGGCTGACAGGTTCTCGATCTTCTCGTGCCCGTAGCGGTGGCTGTCGTCCGCCGGCTCGCCGGCCTTGCGCACCGAGACGAATGCCACCAGCGAGGCGATCAGGTCCACGCTCGAATGCACGGCCTCGGTCAAGATCGCGACCGAGCCGGTGAGGATCCCGGCGAACAGCTTCAGCAGGATCAGGGCCGAGTTGGAGACGACTGACAGCAGCGCGGCGCGCTGCTTGGTCTCGGGAGCGTCGGAGCGCTCCGCCCGGCCTACGGTCGCAGCCATCCGGATAGCGCCCGGGCGGCGTGGCCGCGATGGCTGATCGCATCCTTCTCCAGATCCGACAGCTCCGCCATCGTGCGCTCCGGATCCTCGTCCGGCAGAAAGGCCGGGTCGTACCCGAAGCCGCCGCTTCCCTGCGTCCGGGACGCCAGCCGTCCGTTGCATTCGCCGTAGAAGAGGCGCTCGTCGCCGCTCGCAGGATCGACGTAGGCCAGCGCGCAGATGTACTTGACCACGCTTCCGGCCGGCGCCTCCTGCAGCAGCTTGGCGAGATTCTCCTCGTCGCTGGCGTCCGCCCCGGCGTAGCGGGCGGAGACGATCCCCGGCGCACCGGCCAGCGCCGCCGCCTCGATGCCGGAGTCATCGGCGATCGCCGGGCGGCCGGTCGCGTTCGCGGCCACCCGCGCCTTGACCAGCGCATTGCCCGCGAATGAGCTCGCCTCCTCGGGCGGCAGCTCGACGTCGTCGGGCAGCGGCTCGAGCTCGATGCCCGCGGGCGCGAGCAGGCGGCGGAATTCCCGCAGCTTGTGGGCGTTTCGGGTCGCCAGCACGAGCGAAGCCGTCCCCATGATCGAGAACTACCCGCCCGTCGCCGCCGTCGCCACTGTCTCGTCCTGCAGAACGCGCAGCGATCCGATCCCGCCCGCGGCCAGCGCGAGCAGCTCGTCCAGGTGGGCGCGCGAGAGCGGCGTCCGCTCGGCCGTGGCCTGCACCTCGACGAGCCCGCCGTCGCCGGTCATGACGACGTTGGCGTCGACCTCCGCCGCCGAGTCCTCGGGGTAGTCGAGGTCGAGCAGAGGGACGCCGTCGACGATTCCGCACGACACCGCCGCCACCGTCCCGGTCAACGGAGAGCGATCGAGCCGGCCGTCGGAGATCAGCCGCGCACAGGCCAGCCGGAGCGCGACCATGCCGCCGGTGATGGAGGCGCAGCGCGTCCCGCCGTCGGCCTGCAGCACATCGCAGTCGATGTAGATCGTGCGCTCGCCGAGCGCGGCGAAATCGACCACGCCACGGAGCGAGCGGCCGATCAAGCGCTGGATCTCGACCGAGCGGCCGTCGGCGCGTCCCCTGGTCACGTCGCGCTGCTTGCGCTCCCCGGTCGAGGCCGGCAGCATCCCGTACTCGGCGGTCACCCAGCCGCGCCCCTTGCCCACCATCCAGCGCGGCACGCTCTCCTGCACCGAGGCGGTGCAGATCACGCGCGTCTCCCCCATCGAGATCAGCGCCGAGCCGGTGGCGGTGCGGACGAAGCCGGGTTCGATCGTTGCCGGACGCAGGCCGGCGGGTGAGCGTCCGTAGCGGCGCGCTCGGCCGGTGGCGGTCTCGGTCATGAAGCCACCTTAGAGGTTGTCTCGCGCATCTCCGTGGCCCCATCGTCGAGAGGACTGTTTCAGAGACGGAGACGACGTCGATCGGACGAACGGCGAGCGGGCATCACCGGCGCGCGCAGCGGCGGAGGCCAGGTCGACGTGCTCGACCTCACCCAGCGGCATCTGCAGAAAGCGCGTTCCGAGCGCGCGGAAGGACTTCACATCGCCGGTGCAGCGGAAGCGATAGTCACCCTCGTCCTCACGCGGATTGAGCAGTCCGCGCGCCGCCAGCGCCCGCTCCACGCCGCGGGCGACGCCGGTGCCGGAGCTCATCAGCTGAACGCCGCGACCGAGCATTCGCTGCAGCAGCGGGGCGACGAGCGGATAGTGGGTGCAGCCGAGGATCACCGTGTCGACCTGGACCGCGCGCAGCGGCGCACAGTAGCCCCGGACCGTCTCGACGACGCCGTCGTCGAACGGGGATCCGCTCTGGATGATCGGCGCCAGGTCGGGACAGGACACGCTCTCCAGGTGGACATGCGGGTCCGCGGAGCGGACGGCGCGCTCATACGCCCCGCTGGCAACCGTGGCCGGCGTCGCCAGCAGGCCGATCCGGCCCGTCCGGCTCCCGGCCACGGCCAACTGGGTCGAGGCGGATATGACCCCGATCACGTCGATCTCCGCGCCGACCGCGTTCAGGTGCGCCTCTATCACCCCGAGCGCCGCCGAGCTGGCCGCGTTGCAGGCCACGACGAGCAGCTTCACGTCGCTCTCGAGCAGATGCTCGGTGATCTCGAGCGAGAAGGCCTGGAGCTCCTCCAGGGTGCGGTCGCCGTACGGGAAGCGGGCGGTGTCACCGAGATACACGTAGTCCTCGGTGGGGAGCGAGACGAGCAGCTCGTGCAGCACGGTCAGCCCGCCCACTCCCGAATCGAATACGGCAACGGGTTGCTCGGCGAGCGTGGGCACGATCGTGATGGTGTCAGAGCTCGCGGTCTCCACGGGGGCCGGCGGGGTACGCTCGCCGACGGATGCGAGCCCTGGTGGTGACGAACATGTACCCGAGCCCGGAGCGCCCGGCGCTGGGGAGCTTCGTCCGCGATCAGGTGCGGGCGCTGCGCCGGATCGACGGCGTCGACGTGGAGCTGTTCTCGTTCGCGCCCGGCAGCCCGAGGGCCTACGGCGCCGCGGCGGCGGCACTGCGGCGCCGCGCCGGCCCGGAGCGATTCGACGTCGTGCACGCCCATTTCGGGCTGACGGCGTGGCCGGCGCTCGCGGCCCGTGGGCGAATCCACGCAGTCACGCTTCACGGCACCGAGCTCGCGCACCCGCGCTCACGGGTGATCACCGCCGCGGCGCTCCCGTTCATGGATCTGGTGGCGGTCGTCTCCGAGCCGCTGGCGCATCTGCTGCCCCGCCATGCGGTCCGCGGCCAGACGGCCGTGCTCCCGTGCGGCGTCGCCCTCGACCGGTTCCGGCCGATCGCGCGGGCCGAGGCCCGCGAGGCGCTGGGCCTGCCGCCCCAGGGCCAATACCTCCTGTTTCCGTCCGATCCCGCCCGGTCCGAGAAGCGCTATGACCGCGCACTCGCGGTGGCCGGGAAGGTCCCGCTGCTGACGCTCGGGTCCGTCGAGCCCGACGACGTGCCGCTGTGGGTCAACGCGGCCAATGCGGTCCTGATCCCCTCGGAGCGGGAGGGCTTCGGCCTGGCGGTGCTCGAGGCGCTCGCGTGCAACGTCCCGGTGCTCGCCACGCCCGTGGGAATCGCCCCCGACGTGCTCGCCGGAGTCGCCGGCGCCCATTGCGCCCCGTTCGACGCCCTCCAGTGGCGCACGGCCGTCGCTCCGCACCTCGCCGAGCCGGATCCGCGGATCGAGGGCCGTGCGCGCGCCGGGCCGTTCTCGGCCGACGAGATGGCCCGTCGCGTGGCCGTCGCTTGGGCGTCGCTGGTGTGAAGCGTGCCGCTGGGGCGCGCCCTCGACTCGGGTCTCCGCGAAGGCAAGCACGACGCCCGAGGCGCTGCGGCTGCGGGCGGCGGCCATCCGGTGCGCCCACGCGCGGATCGTCGCCCCACCGGGCGGCTGAGGCTTCGCTCCTACTCCACGGCCTCGCCGTTGGCCGTCAGCGTGACATCGATGTTGCCGCGCGTGGCGTTCGAATACGGGCAGACCGCGTGCGCGGCGCCGACGATGCTCTTGGCCTGAGCGGAATCGTCGAGCCCGGGCATGGTCACGTCGAGCTCGATCGCGAGCTCGAACCCTCGCTGCTCGGTGGGCAGCAGGCTCACCCGACTGTCGACCGAGACGTCGCCGAGCTCCAGCTTCTCGCGCCGCGCGATGACCGCGAGCGCGCTCTCGAAGCACGACGCGAAGCCGACCGCGAACAGTTGCTCCGGGTTCGTCCCGGCTCCGTCGCCGCCCATCTCCTTGGGCAGGTGCAGCCGCACGTCCAGCGTGCCGTCGCTCGTCCATCCGTGCCCGTCTGCGCGTCCGCCGGTGACGGTCGCTTCCGCGGTATAGAGCACCTTGGCCACAGTCTCTCCCAGGTTCGAAGCAGCGGTTCGCGACAGCCTACCGAGGCGGTCAGCTCGGCCCATCCGGCCGCTCAGCCGCGGAGCACCACCCCCACGACGATCCCGGCCAGCTCCCGGCGCGATGACCGCGCGGCGTCGGGCGATCAGAGCGAGGCGAGTGCCGGCCACCATCGCGACACGCGGAGGGCGGCGTCGTGCGCGAGCGGTGCCACACCGGCGTCCACGGGGTGCTCGCGCGGGACCGGAGCCGCGAGCGTCGCCATCGTCGCGGCCACCGAGCGCGCGAGGGCGTCGAGCGAGTAGCCGCCCTCGAGGACCGCGCCCACCGGCGCGTCGAGCTGCTCGCCGGCGCGGCGCAGCGAGGCCGTCATCGCGGAGAACCCCGCCTCGGTGACGCGACAGTCGGCGAGCGGGTCGTCGCGGTGCGCGTCGAACCCGGCCGAGATCAGCAACAGCTGCGGCTCGTAGGCATGGGCGAGCGGCACCACGACGTGATCGACGAGCGAACGGTAGATGTCGTCGCCGGCGCCGGCGGGCACCGGCAGGTTGACCGTGTACCCGGCGCCGGCCCCCTCACCCACGTCCGAGGCCGGACCCGTGCCCGGGTACAGCGGCGACTGGTGGATGGAGACGAACAGGACGTCGGGACTGGAGTGAAAGATGTCATTGGTCCCGTTGCCGTGGTGCACGTCCCAATCGAGCACGAGCACGCGCTCGAGACCGCGGGCGGAGACCGCGTGCCGCGCGGCGACGGCGATGTTGTTGAACAGGCAGAAGCCCATCGCCTCGGCCCGCTCGGCGTGGTGCCCAGGGGGCCGGTGGACGCTGAAGCCCGAGGGCGCCGAGCGATCGAGCAGCAGGTCGACCAGACCGACCGCACCACCGGCGGAGTGCAGCGCCGCGTCGAACGAGCCCGCGCTGACGACGGTGTCCGGGTCGAGCTGGGCGCCGCCGCGCTCGGCCAGGCGCTCGATCGCCGCCACATAGCCCTCCGGGTGAACGGCGGTCAGCGTCTCGCGGGCGACGCGCGGCGACGTGACGCGCTCGAAGGCGAGCCAGTCCTGCTGCCCGAGCTCGCGGGCGATCGCCGTGATCCGCGCGGGCTGCTCCGGGTGCGCGCCGGTGTCGTGGTGCAGCGACGACGGATGCTCGAGGAACACGGGGGCGTGTGCCATCTCGCCAGTACCGTATCTGTCCTTGGACACCGCAGATTCACAGGTTGCCGTCGTCGGCGCCGGCGCCGCCGGTATGTACACGGCCCTGGCTTCAGCACGGCACGGAGCCCGCGTCACGCTCGTCTCGGCGACGCCGCTGGCCGGATCCTCGAGCTATTGGGCTCAGGGCGGGCTGGCCGCCGCGCTGTCCGAGGACGACAGCCCAGACCTCCATATGGCTGACACGGTCAGGGCCGGCCGCGGCGCCGTGCGCGAGTCCGCCGCACGCGCGCTCTGCGACGAGGCCCCGGCCGCGGTGGAGGACCTGGCCCGGCTCGGCGTGCGCTTCGACGCCGACCGCGACGGCCGCCTTGCGCTGGGGCTCGAGGGGGGCCACTCGGCCCGCCGGATCGTCCATGCCGGTGGCGCCGCGACCGGCCGGCGGCTGATCCGCGAGCTCTCGGCGCTGGTCGCCGAGGACCCGCGGATCAACGTGCTCGAGGGGCGGCGGGCCACCGCCGTGCTCGCTCCCGAGGGGCGTTGCGTGGGCCTGCGGCTGCTCGACGGCCACGTGCTCGCCAGCGCCGCGGTCGTGCTGGCCACCGGCGGCGCCGCCGCGCTGTGGGAGCGGACCACCAACCCGGCCGGCGCGACCGGCGGCGGGCTGCTGCTGGCGCTCAGGGCCGGCGCGGCCCTGGCCGACCTCGAGCTCGTCCAGTTCCATCCCACGGCGGTGCGCGCACCGAACGGCGGCGACGGCTTTCTCGTCACCGAGGCGATCCGGGGCGAGGGCGCCCACCTGCTGGACGCCAGCGGCGAGCGGTTCGTCGACGAGCTGGCACCACGCGACGAGGTCGCGCGCGCGGTGCAGCGCCAGATGGTGCTCACCGGTGCCGCGTCCGTCGATCTGGACATGCGCGAGGTCGACCCCGCGCTGTTCCCGAACGTGGTCACGGCGCTGCGGCGGGCCGGCATCGATCCCGAGCGCGAGCTGGTTCCGGTCGCCCCGGCGGCCCATTACATGATGGGCGGGATCGTCACCGATCTCGACGGCCGCTCCACGCTGCCGGGCCTGTACGCCGTGGGTGAGACCTCCTGCACGGGACTGCACGGCGCCAACCGCCTGGCGTCCAACTCGCTCACCGAGTGCTTCGTGTTCGGCGCCCGCGCGGCCCAGGCCGCGTCGTCGGAGCCGCCGCCGGACTGCGCCCTCCTGGCGCGCGATCCGGAGGCGAGCGGAGCGACCGGGCCACCGCCTGCCCTCACGGCCGAGAGCCGCAACGCCCTCTGGCGCCACGCGGGGATCGAGCGTGACCGTGAGGGGTTGCTCGAGCTGGTGGCCGATCCCCATCCCCTCGTCCGGCTCGTCGGCGCCTCGGCGCTGGCCCGGACCGAGAGCCGCGGCGCGCACCAGCGGACCGACTTCCCCGCCCTTGATCCCGACCTCGACGGGATGCACGTCACCGTCCACGCGGGCGCGGACCCGGTCTTCCAGACCTGGGTCTGAAACCACAGCTCGATCCGGCTCAAGACCGGCACGCAGCCGCCGATCACAGGGGCTCAGTCGCAGCGTCGCTCCGGCACGAAATGCCATTCGGAGCGGCTTAATACCGACTCAACAAGCGGAGCGTTCGTTACTTCACAAGTCGGCGCAATAGTCGCGCCTCTCACGAGGGAACGGTTCCTAGGCCGGGAGCCGAAAGGAGTTGTGATTCCGCATGTACCGATTCAGTCGAGCCATCTATCGAGAGCTGGCTTGCGAGATCACGGAGGATCTGCACGTTTTCGGGGCATTGACCAACCACGAGCGCGTTCTGCGCGCGTGTGAATCGGCGATCGAGCGCCTGGCGACCGACCGTCACTATTTCGCGCGACCGGCCCGCACGCTGTTCTGCGATATCCGGCCGTACTTCCCGATGAGTGCACAGCCACGCGTGCTGCACGTGATCGAGCGTTACCTGGAGTGCGCGGACGAGTTCCTGCGCCGGCAGCCGCAGAACGGCTTCGACGTGTACGGGAACCCGCTGCAGTGCCGCGCCACCACGCGCAAGGGCTCACCGTGCCAGCGCATGCCGCTGCCTCACAACGGCTACTGCCCGTCGCACCAGCACCTGGCCGAGACCGAGCAGCTGGAGCCGCTCGCTGCCTGAGCGCAACTGACGATTACCAACGAGCACCGCTGAGGGCCACCTCGGCGTCCTGGGCTAACGTCCCGGCGTGCTCTTGGGCGTCGACGTCGGCGGTACCTTCACCGATGCGGTGTTGGCCGTGGACGGGCGCGTCGTGACCGCGAAGGCGCCCAGCACGCCCGAGGACCAATCGATCGGCGTGCTGGCGGCGGTGACGGCTGCGCTCGAGCGAGCCGGGGGCGGCGCCCCGGACGTGCGTGCCTTCTCGCACGGCATGACCGTGGCGACGAATGCCCTGCTCGAGGGACGGGGCGTGCCGACCGCCCACGCGCTCACCGCGGGGTTCACCGACATCGTCGAGCTTGGGCGCCAGGACCGGCCCGAGCTCTATCGGCTGTGCGTGGCGCGGCCCGCGCCGATGGTGGGCCCTGAGCTGCGATTCGGGGCACCCGAACGGACGACCCCCGACGGGCCGCTGCGCGAGCTCGACGAGGGCGACTGGCGAGCCCTCGCGCGGCGGATCGCAGAGACCGGGGTCGAGTCGGTCGCGGTCACGCTGCTCCATTCCTACCGCCACCCCGGGCACGAGCTCGCGCTTCGTCGAGCGCTCGAGATCGAGGCGCCCGGTCTGCACGTGTCGCTCTCGCACGAGGTGGTCGGGACCTTCCGCGAGTACGAGCGGGCCGCGACGACCGAGGTCGACGCCGCCCTCTCCCCCCTGCTCAGCCGCTATCTGCGGCGCCTGCTCGAGCGCAGCGCGGTGGCCGGACTGCCCGCGCCGTCGATCATGCAGTCAAACGGCGGCCTGATCGACGCCGCCTCCGCCGCCGAGCACGCGTCCTGGACGGTGCTCTCCGGCCCCGCCGGCGGGGCCGCGGGCGCGGCGTTCGTCGCCGCGGCGGCCGGCGTCCCGGACGTGCTCTGCCTCGACATGGGCGGGACGTCGTGCGATGTGTGCGTGGTCGACGGCGGCGACGTGCGCGAGCAGAGCGCCGGTGAAATCGCGGGGCGCCCGCTGGCGCTGCCGATGCTCGCCGTGCACACTGTCGGCGCCGGCGGCGGCTCGATCGCGTGGCGCGATCCCGGCGGAGCGCTCCGCGTCGGGCCGCGCTCGGCTGGAGCCGACCCTGGTCCCGCCTGCTATGCCCGGGGCGGCACCGAGCCCACCATCACCGACGCGAACCTGGTGCTCGGCTACCTCGCTGCCGACGCGCCGCTGGCGGGCGGCGTGACCCTCGACCGCGGCCGCGCCGAGCGCGCGATCGCCGAGCTCGCGGCCGAGCTCGAACTGGAGCCGACGGCCTGCGCGGAGGGAATCATCCGGGTCGCGAACGCGGAGATGGTCCGAGCGCTCCGGGTGGTGACCGTGCAGCGGGGGATCGACCCGCGACGCTTCGCGCTGCTCGCCTTCGGAGGCGCCGGCCCGCTGCACGCCGCGGCGATCGCCGATCAACTCGGGATCACCCGGATCGTGTGCCCCCGTGCTTCCGGCGTGCTGGCGGCGCTCGGGCTGGTCACCTCCCCGCGCCGGCGCGACGTCCAGCGCAGCGTGTTCGCGACCGGCCCGGCGCTCGCCGCGGACGGGATCGCCGACATCGTGGCCGAGCTGGGCGGCCTCGCCCGAGAGGCGCTCGGGGAGCCTGCCGCGGAGCTCGGCGTCACATACGAGATGCGCTACCGCGGCCAGGCGTTCGAGCTGGCGATCGGCGCCGGGGCGGCGCCGGCCGTCGCGGAGCTGCGCGAGGCGTTCGAGCGCGAGCATCGCGAGCACTACGGCTACAGCGACCCCGAGCAGGAGCTCGAGCTGGTCACCGTCCGCGTGACGGCGACCGTGGCGGGTGCGAAGCTCGAGCTGAGCGCGGCGGACGAGACGGGGATCGAGCGTGGTCGCCGCACGGCCACCCTCGACGGCGCCGAGCGCGAGCTCGACGTGCTGCGGGGCGCCCCGCCTCCCGGGACGGAGATCTCCGGGCCCGCCGTGGTCGAGCTGGCCGAGGCCACGCTGCTCGTCCCGCCGTCGTGGTCGGGCTCGGTCGAGCAGACGGGCACGATCCTGCTCGAGCGGGCGGCGTGATGGACCCCGTCGAGCTCCAGGTGCTGACCGGGGCGATGCACGCCATCTGCGACGAGATGGGCGCCGTCCTGATCCGCTCCGCGCACTCGGCCAACATCAAGGAACGGCGCGACGCCTCGACGGCGATGTTCGCCCCCGGCGGCGAGATGGTGATGCAGGCCGAGCACATCCCCGTCCACCTCGGATCGATGCCGGCCGCCGTCGCTGCCGTGCTGCACGAGGCCCACGCTCCGGAGCGCTCGTGGATCCTCAACGACCCCTACGCCGGCGGCACCCACCTGCCCGACATCACGGTGATCACGCCCGTGTTCGCCGGCGGCGAGGTGATCGCATTCGCCGCCAACCGCGCCCACCACGCCGATGTCGGCGGCCCGACCCCGGGCTCGATGCCGGCTGACAGCCACACGCTCGGCGACGAGGGGGTCGTGATCTCGCCCCGCGTGCTCGACGAGGCGGCGATCGCGGAGCTGAGCGCGCTGATGCGCCTGCCCGACCAGCGCCGCGCCGATCTGCGCGCCCAGCTGGCCGCCAACCGCGCGGGCGCACGGCGCCTGGTCGAGCTGCACGAGCGCGTCGGAGCGGCGACACTGCGGAACGCCTTCGCGGAGGTGCTCGACTACGCCGAGCGCCGGACCCGGGCCTGTCTCGAGCAGCTCCCCGACGGCACCCGCTCCGCGCGCGACGTGCTCGAGCCGCGTGCGGGCGAGCTCGAGATCGTGCTCGCGGCGACGGTGGACGGCGACCGGTTGCGGCTCGACTTCAGCGGCACCTCGGCGCAGCACGACGGCAACCTCAACTGCCCGCTGGCGGTGACACGATCGGCCTGCTACTTCGCGATCCGGGTGCTGACCGACCCGGATATCCCACCGAGCGCCGGCGCCTACCGGCCGATCGAGGTGCACGCACCAGAGGGGTGTCTGCTCAACGCCCGCTCCCCGGCCGCCGTGGTGGGCGGGAACGTCGAGACATCCTCGCGCGTCGCCGACGTGGTGCTGCGGGCGTTCGGGCGCGCGCTCGGCCAGGGCACGATGAACAACCTCACGCTGGGCAGCGAGGACGTCGTCTACTACGAGACGATCGGCGGAGGGCAGGGAGCCTGTCCGGACTCCGACGCCCCGAGCGGGGTCCACGTCGCGATGAGCAACACCCTCAACACCCCGATCGAGGCGCTCGAGCTCGAGTTCCCGCTCCGGGTCACCGAGTACTCGCTCCGACGCGGCTCGGGCGGCGCCGGGCGCTTCCGCGGAGGCGACGGCGTGATCCGCGAGCTCGAGGCGCTGGCGCCGCTGCGCTATTCGCTGATGACCGAGCGCCGGCGCCACCACCCGCCGGGCGCGGAGGGCGGGGAGCCGGGCGCCACCGGCGCCAACCTGCTCGACGGCGAGCCGCTCCCGGCCAAGGCGACCGGCGAGTTGAATCCCGGCCAGCGGCTGCGGATCGAGACCCCAGGCGGTGGTGGCCACGGGTCGCCCGACGAGCGCACGCGACCTGCGCCATGATTTGGCGGGCAAGCGAGAGGATCAGGGAAGGTGGTTGACGCGTGAGCGAGCCGGTGGCATTTCTCGGCCTGGGGATCATGGGCTCCCGGATGGCCGCCAATCTGGCCCGCGCCGGCGTCGAGCTGACGGTCTGGAACCGCTCGCCGGAGAAGGCCGAGCGCTTCTGCTCCGAGCACGGCGCCCGGTTCGCGCGCACGCCGGCCGAGGCAGCGGCGGCCGCTGAGATCGTGTTCACGATGGTCGTCGACGGCCCGCAGGTCGAGCATGTCCTGCTCGGTCCCGACGGCGCCGCCCAGGGCGCGAGCCCAGGCACCCTGTGCGTCGACTGCTCGACGATCGGGCCGTCGATGACGCGGACGATCGGCGCGCGGCTGGCCGAGCGGGGCCTGATGCTGCTCGACGCACCGGTGACGGGCTCCTCCCCGAGGGCGGAGGACGGCACGCTCACGATCATGGCCGGTGGCGATCCGGCCGACTTCCAGCGTGCCCGGCCGGCGCTGGCGGCGATGGGCACGCTGATCGTGTATGCCGGGCCGCTCGGCAACGGCCAGATGGTCAAGGTGATCAACAACGCGGTGGCGGCCACGAACGCCGCCGTGGTCGGGCAGGCGATGCTCGTCGCCGCCCGCGCCGAGGTCGATCTCGATGCCCTGACCCAGGTCATGGCGGCTGGGTCCGGTGGCTCGACCATGCTCGAGCTGAAGGCCGGGCCGATGCGCGAGCACGACTACACGACGCTGTTCAAGCTGGCTCACATGCTCAAGGACGTGCGGCTCTGCCTCGAGGAGGGAGAGGCCGCCGGCGCCCCGTTCGAGTTTGCCGCGATGACGCGCGAGATCCTCACCGCGGCGATGGGCCGAGGCCTCGGCGAGGCCGATTTCGCCGCTTTGATCGAGGTTTTGGAGGCAACGGCGGGGGTCACCCTGAATTAGGTAACCCTCACACCCAAAACCACGTTTATTAGCAGGGACATTTGGGGATTTCCGAATCGTCGCGTACAATCACGTTCCCCGCTGCTGACGTTGCAGTCGCTGCGCGCACGGGCCTGTCAACCCCTTCGTCTCCCCCCCCTTGATAAATGCCGATTGCTTTCAAAGAATGGGCCGTGACCGTGCGGGCTCTCGCCGAGGGCGAGCAGCTCCTGACCCTTCGTAAGGGCGGTATCCGCGAGCCCGAGAAACACTTCAAGCTCGATTACGAGCGGTTCTTCCTCTACCCCACGTTTGACCATCAGCGGGCCGATCTGGTGCGTGAATCCCATCAGCCGGAGCTGGCCCGGGCGCTCGAAGAGGGCGTCTGGAGCGACGGCGAACCGCCGCCGCAGGCACTGCTTCGCGACGGCGAGATCTCACAACCCGACCGCGTCCGAATCCGGGCCTGGGCCGAGGTTGCCGCCCACTTCACGATCACCGATCGACGGGCTGTCGACGCGTTGTCGCCGTTCTACGTCTGGACGCCCGACTACGCCGAGAAGCGACTGGCGTGGAAGCGCCGGCATCCGCTGCACGTGATCCTGTTGCGCACCTATCGGATCCCGCGTCCGGTGACCGTGAAGGTACGCGACGAGTACGGCGGCTGCCGCTCCTGGCTCGAGCTCACGCGCGAGCTTCCGTTCGAGGGCACCCCGGTGCTCTCCGACGACGAGTTCGAGCGCGCTTCGGAGGAGATCGCCTCGATCGCCTCCGACCGGCAGCCCGTTCTCGTCTGAGGCGGCGGGCGCTCCGCGGGGCGCCCCCGGATCGAGAATGGCCTGGGTCGAGTCGGTCTCGCCGTCGTTCCGTGCTCGGCATGAATCCGAGCAGGCGGACGATGCGGCCAGGGTGCTGCATTCCCTGGAGCGCACGCGCGACCGGCTCGCGCGGGTGTTCCCGCGGACGGTCGGCGACCTCACGGTGGTGCTCCATCGCGGGGTCGTCTCGCTGTCGCTGACCAACCCCCTACTGCCGCTGGCGTGGATGACCACGGCGCCGGCGGCGCGCCGCTACATCGCCGGCTGGGCCGGCGCCAACGAGCTGCACGTGCTCTCACCGGTCGCGCTGGCGCGTCGCGCCTCGAACGTGACCGGCTCACACGAGATGCTCGAGCGCACCCCGGCCGCGCTGTATGCGCGGCGCGTGATCGCCGAGAACACGCACGGCCTACCGTCGTCGATGACGCCCGGCCGGGTCCGGCTCGAGCTGCGCTGGGCGTGGCTGTTCGAGGGCGCGGCACGCTGGTTCGCGGGGCAGACCGAGCACGCGCGGCCGGCGATCGCCCGCCGCCTACGCGAGGGTGGCCGGCCGAGCTTCCCACCCGGCATCCGCGATGCGCCCCTGCTCGGCGGCACGGTCATCGACCTGCTGGTGCGCGAGGAGGGCGAGCTGGCCGCCGCCCAGTTCGCCTGCCGGATCCATCCCCAGGGATCGCGGGCCGCGCTGTCGAAGGCCTTCGGCGGCCGCTCGCACGTGCACACCGAGGGCGCCTGGCGCTCACATCTGGCCCGGCTCGCCGGCGCCGGCTAGTGTCCCGATGCCGCGACGATGCGCGGTGCACTAGCGCAGTGCGATCGTGGTCAGCCACACGAGCAGCGCGCCGATCGCCAGCGCCGCCAGCATCCCGGCCAGCAGACGGCTCGGCGCCACGACGCGGTGGGGCATCGGCCCCGGTCCGACCAGCTCGGCTTCGAGCAGGACCTCGCGCGCGGTCGCGGCCCCGGACTGGGGCACGAGCACGTCGCGCGGGCCGGCGGCGAGGAAGTCGGGCACGTCGAAGCCGGCGCTGCGGCGCAGCAGGCTGGGGACCCCCTCCTCGAGCAGCATCCCCTGGATGAACTCCGCCTCGGCCTGATTGCGCGCCCCGGCGACGCGGACCAGCTCGCCCTCTGCCAGCTGCGGCTTGATCTTGCGGGCCCGCAGGTGACGATCGTCGACCGGGCCGAGCTCGCTCTCGGCGTCCGCTGCGGCGTACACGAGCGGCATGCGGCATTCAGGGCAGAAGCGCTCCTCGGGCGGATAGGCCTCCGAGCAGCTTGGGCACACGAGCGGCCCGGCGCTCATCACTCCACGACCAGCTCGGCCTCCGCGACCTGACCGTCTCTGATCCTGAACCCGCGCACCTCGGCATCGCCGTCGGCCAAGCCCACGATCACATACAGGGCGTCGGGATAGAAGGCGAGGTTGATGTCGGTCTGCGAGGGATACGGCGCGCTGCGCGTGTGCGAGTGGTAGATCGCCCCCAGGTCGAGGTCCGCCTCGTCGATCGCCATCTGGATCCGGTACTGCTCGGCCCCGTCGATCTCGTAGCGCAACGGGCTCGCGGCGGCGTTCTCCGCGCGGTAGACCGTCACCGCGTCGCCGTCACGCGAGGCGACCATGCCGCAACACTCGTTCGGGGCGTCGGCGCGCGCGTGCGCAACCATCTCGTCGTACAGCGCGCGGGGGAACCTCATCGTCGATCCGAGGCTAGCGTACGCGGGCGGGTGCAGCGGCCTGTCAATGCCGACCCTCGGCGAAGCCGCTGGGGACGGTCTTCTTGGGGTCATCTCCATACACCAGCGACCGCAGCGCGGTCGCGTGCTGAGCCTCGTTGGCCCAGATCTCGGCCGACGTGGTGAGCAGCGCGGCGTTGCTCATCGCCCCGAGGGCCACGTAATAGGTGCCCTCGCAGAGCTCCTCGACCGCGATCAGCAGCTTGAGCTGGTCCTTCTCGGAATGGACGTCGCTCAGGCTCCGCACATGCAGCGTGGCCAGCTCCTTGTCGGCCGCCGGGACGTCGACCGGCGGTGGCACGAGCCCGACGCCGGCCACGGCCGCCTGGGCGGCCAGCGCGGCGAGATGAGCCTGTTCCTGCGCCAGGAACGCGGTGGCCAGGCCACGGGCCTCGGATCCGAGCTGGGGATGCGCGATCGCGCGCTGGTACGCGAAGACTGCCAGCTGCTCAACCCGCAGCGCGGCCGTGAGCGCCTGGCCCTGCGTCGGCATCTTGGCCTTCGCCGCCGCCGTGGCCGCTGTCGGATCGGCCAGGGCCGCGATCGCCGGGATGGCCGGAACCGCGCCGGCGATCCCGGTCCGCAGCAGCTGACGGCGGGTGAGCCCCGGCCCCGATCGTGGCCGCACGGGCAGGGTCGTCACTCTTTGCCGGTCACGAGGGCGGCCGGAATCGCGGGCATGCCTCGCGCCGCGCGGAGCACCGACACGTGCTGGGCCTCGTTGGCGAGGATCGCGCCGACGATCGACCGGAACACCCCGGGCTGCAGACGCGGGAGAACCTGGAGATAGGTTGCGATCTGCAGGCTCTCGATCCGCTGCAGCAGCGCCAGCACATCGCCCTCTGAGGAAGGATTGCCGAGGGCATAGCTCGGGCTCGGGTCGTGCGCCGTGCCCCCAGCCTGGCGGACCATCAGCGACAGCTCGGCAGCGTGTCCGTAGTCCTGGGTCACGAACTGCTTGGCGGCATCGCGATTGTGGCCGGTGAGCAACGGGATCCCGGCGATGTAGGCCGCGATCGCGGTGTGCTCGACGTCGAGCGCGCCGTTCAACAGGGCGATGTCGGTGGCCGCCTGGACCGGGTCGGACGGGGTCCGCTTCTTCTTGTGCGGTCCCTTGGCGCTGCTGGCGCACGCCGTGAGGGCGATCGCCGAGCTGCCCGCGGCCGCCACCCCCGCGGTCCGCAGCAGCGCGCGGCGCGATCGGTGCTCGTCGTTCGGTGTCTCGTCGCTTGCCATGCCGCGCCGTGGCCCCGGAGGCCCGAGAAGCCTATCGCCCTGCACGCTACCGGCTCGCGGCGCCGCGGGCGGCTACCACCAGACGGTGGAGTCCAGGTTCTCGATCTCCTCGACCGGGCGCGCGTAGATGCCCGAGGAGAGGTACTTCCAGCCGTCGTCGGCGACGAGGAAGACGACGTTGCCCTCGTCGAGCTCGCCGGCGATCCGGACCGCGACGCGGGCGATGGCGCCGGACGAGACGCCGG
The DNA here is from genome assembly GCA_035555155.1 of Solirubrobacteraceae bacterium. Taxonomy (GTDB): domain Bacteria; phylum Actinomycetota; class Thermoleophilia; order Solirubrobacterales; family Solirubrobacteraceae; genus Palsa-465. The sequence continues at coordinate 23,629 of DATMGZ010000089.1, forward strand.
CGAACACGCCCTCCTCGTCGAGTAGCTTGCGCGTCCAGATGATCGCGTCGCGGTTGGTGACGAAGATCTTGCGGTCGAGCACGGACAGGTCGATGATGGGCGGGATGAATCCGTCCTCGAGCGACCGCAGGCCCTGAACCGGCTCCCCCTGCATGGGCTCCGCGGCGACGATCTTGACCTGATCGCCGAGCTCCTCTTTGAGCCGGCGGCCGTTGCCCATCAGGGTCCCGCCCGTGCCCAGGCCGGCCACGAAGGCTGAGATCTCGTCGAGCTCCTCGAGGATCTCGAGCGCGGTGCCGTTGTAGTGAGCGAGCGGGTTGGCCTGGTTTCCGTACTGGTAGGGCATGTAGTACGACGCGTCGCTCTCGGCCATCTGCAGGGCCAACTCGACGGCGCCGTTGGAGCCCTTGGACCCTTCGGAGTAGACGATCTCGGCGCCGTACATATGGAGCAGCTGGGTCCGCTCGGGGGTGACGTTGTCGGGCATCACGACCTTGAGCCGGTAGCCCTTGCGGCTGCAGATCATCGCCAGCGAGATTCCGGTGTTGCCGGAGGTCGGCTCGAGGATCGTCTGGCCGGGGCGGATCAGCCCCTTCTCCTCGGCGTCCTCGACCAGGGAGCGGGCCACCCGATCCTTGACCGAGCCGGTCGGGTTTCGTGACTCGAGCTTGGCCCAGATACGCACGCCGGGCTTGGGACTCAGTCGCTTCAGCTCGATCAGCGGCGTGTGGCCGATCGACTCGACGATGTCCCCGTATCGACCCCCGCAGGGCCTGTTCTGCACGCGCTCGACGGCCATAGCTTCACGAAGTATAGCGATGGCCGCCGGAGCGTTTGGCCATTCGGCCCAGGCTCAGTATCCGTACGGATTGGTGGGCATCGTCGTCGTCGTCGTCGTGGTGGTGGTGGTGACGGTCTGCTTCTTCGCCGCCGACTCCTTGACCGTGTGCCAGGTGCCGCCGAAGCTGACGATCGCCTCGCCGAAGGCATGGCCCTTGACGCTGCCGTCGGGGGCGTAGCGGTACAGCGGGTGTCCGCTGAGCACGAGCTGGGAGAACCCGTCGCGGTGCAGCAGCGTCAGCTTGCCCTTGACGCCGGCGGGCAGGCTGAGCTTCGTCTTCGAGGACTTGACCGTATCGGGCGGCCAGAACGCGAAGCACCCCTTGGCCTTCGTGCACTTCAGGTGATGGGTCGTCTCGCCCGAGAGCGTGTACACGCTGAGGCCGCGCCCGTCGACGAGGATCGTCCTGCCCAGGGAGGCGTTGTGGGCGGTGGACACCGTGGGCTTGGTCTTGGCCAGCGCCATCCCGGCCAGGGCCGCCAGCGCCGCCCCGGCCAGTGCGGCGACGATCAGCGCCGTCGGGCGGGGCCGGATCCGGCCGGTCGTGGGGCTGCGGTCGATCCTGAGTCTGCGGTGCATCGGTATCCCTTCGGTCGGTGGGCGTCAGTCTGTAGGACGCCTGCGAGCGCGAAGTCTTCCCGGGCGGCGTGCCCGGGGGCTCGGAGCGGTGTCCGCGCGCTACTGCGAGCCGCCGGCCATGGCCGGCAGGATGACCAGGGTGTCGCCGGCGCCGACCGCGGTGTCGAGACCGTCGAGGACGCGCACGTCCTCGTCGTTCAGGTACACGTTCACGTAGCGGTTCAGGCCACCGTCGGCGGCGAACAGCTGCGATTGGGTGTCGGGATGGCTGTCGGCCACCGAGCGCAGGATCTCCCCCACGGAGGACCCCTCGGCGCTCAGCTCCTTCTCGCCGCCGACCGAGGGCCGCAGTACGGGTGGGATGCGAACGGTGGCCATGGCGGGAACCCTAGTGGGCTCCGGCGCAGAACGCTTCGTAGTCGGGGAACACGCCGAGCTCGTCGTCGGTGATCGCGTCGGGATCACGGGAGCAGATGGGGCAGTCCGGGTCGCGGCGCACGCGGACCTCGGTCACCCGTGCGGCGAGCGCGTCGTACATCAGCAGCCGCCCGATCAGCGGCTCGCCCTCGTCGAGGATGAGCTTGATCACCTCGGTGGCCTGGAGCACGCCCATCGTGCCCGGAAGCACGCCCAGCACGCCGTTGGCGCCGCAGGAGGGAGCGAGCTCGGCCGGTGGCGGGACCGGGAACAGGCAGCGGTAGCAAGGGCCGTCGTAGGGCTTGAACACCGACAGCTGGCCCTCGAAGCCGAGGATCGCGGCCGAGACGACGGGGATCCGCAAGCGCACGCTGGCGTCATTGAGCAGATAGCGCGTGGGGAAGTTGTCCAGCCCGTCGACGACGATGTCGTATCCGGGCAGGATGTCCATGATGTTCTCGGCCCCGAGCCGGACGGGGTACTTCTCGACCTTGACGTCCGGGTTGAGCGCCGTGATCGTCTGCTCGGCCGAGTCGACCTTGGAGACGCCGATCCGCTCGGTGGAGTGGATCACCTGGCGCTGGAGGTTCGACAGGTCGACCTCGTCGTCGTCGACGATGCCGAGCGTGCCGACACCGGCCGCGGCGAGATACAGGGCGGTCGGCGAGCCGAGTCCGCCGGCGCCGAGCAGCAGGACCTTCGCGTCCAGGAGCCGCTGCTGGCCCTCGACGCCGACCTCGGGCAGAAGCAGGTGGCGCGAGTAGCGCTCGCGCTGCTCCGCGGTGAGCGAGCGGGGCACCTCGACGTCGTAGCCGCGGTCCTTCCACAGCGTGATCCCGCCGGTCATCGACTCGACGTTCTCGTAGCCGAGGTCATCAAGCAGCGTTCGGGCGGCCCAGGCCGAGCGGTTCCCCGAGGCGCAGTAGAGGATCACATGGGCGGAGCGGTCGGGGACCGCCCCCTCGATCCGGGTCTCGAGATAGCTCTTGGGCACGTGCTTGGCGCCGGGGATGTGCCCGGCGGCAAACTCCTCGGGCTCGCGGACGTCCACGATCACGGCGCCGTTGCCGAGCTGCTCGCGCACCGCGGCCGGATCGACCTCGTCGATTCTGCTCTTGATCTCGCGGAGGACCTCCGCACCGGACGGGCTCATCGCTGAAAACTCCTCAAAGGCACTATGGATTCAATACTTCAGTCAGTATAGCGACTGGCCGAGGCCGCGCGGATGGGGCCGCGGGTGGACGGATCATGACACCTCGCGGGCCGTTTGAGCGCATCTAGCGGGAGTTAATGGCGAAGGGCGGGCTGTTGCCCGCCCTCCGGTTCGTGGCCGAGACCGCTCGGTGCGGGCGCGGGGCGCTCCGCTCCCGAGAAGCGCCCCGCTGCACCAGACCCAATCGCTGTCGTCGCTACCCCGTGCCCGTGCTGTCGTGAGGAACGTCTGTGGAGGGGCTCGCACCAGGATTATCGGCCCCGGGGCGATCGGTCGATATGGGGTCTGGACCCCATATGTCGGGCTCCACCTCAAATGCTCGGTCAGATCAAGTCTCGTTCCCTGCTCGCTCAGGTCCTCGCCGTGAACCTCCTGCTCGTGGCGGGTACGGTGCTGGTCGCCACGGTCGCCGTCGACGCCCACCTGGAGCGGCTCTTCCGGGGCCGCGAGGCGCTCATCTTCGGCCTGGCCATCCTCGCGACGCTGCTGGGAAACTGGTTGCTGCTGCGGCGGCGCTTCGAGCCGCTGGACCGGATGATCTCCTCGATGGAGCAGGTCGACCTCGCGGCGCCCGCCCACGAGACCGGCCCGGTTCGCTCCGAGAGCGCCGAGGTGGAGCGCCTCAACGCCGCCTTCCGCCGCATGATCGCCCGCCTGGAGACCGAGCGCCGCGAGGCCGGCCGCGCCGCGATCCGGGCCCAGGAGCGGGAGCGGCGCCGGATTGCCCAGGATCTGCACGACGAGGTCAACCAGGCGCTGACCGCCGTGTCGCTGCGACTCCAGGCGTCGATCGAGCAGGCCCCGCCCGATCTGCGCCACGAGTTGACTGAGACCAAGCGCCTCTCGAGCCAGGCGATGGAGGAGCTGCTGACGCTCGCCCGGCAGCTGCGGCCGGCCCTGCTCGACGACCACGGCCTGCTGCCCGCACTCCATAGCCAGGTGCGGGATTTCGGCGACCAGACGCGGATCCAGGCCACCTTCAGCACCCGCGGGACGGTGCCGAAGCTGACCCCCGAGCAACAGCTGGCGATCTATCGCGTGACCCAGGAGAGCCTCTCCAACATCGCCCAGCACGCGCAGGCCCACAGCGTCAACGTGGAGCTGTCGTTCATCGGGCGCACGGTGCTGCGGATCAGCGATGACGGCTGCGGCTTCGTCACTGCCCGCGCCGGGGGGCTCGGCCTGAGCGGAATGCGCGAGCGCGCGCTGCTCGCAGGCGGACGGTTGTCGATCTGGTCGAGTCCCACTGGGGGTACTCGCGTCGAATTGACGATCCCGTGACACAGATGCGCATCCTGATCGCCGACGACCACGGGATCGTGCGGGCCGGCATCCGGCTCCTGCTCGAGCGCCAGCCCGGTCTCGACGTCGTGGCCGAGGCCTCCGACGGGGTCGAAGCGATCGAGCAGGCCCTCGCCGCGCGGCCCAACCTGAGCATCCTCGACGTCGGGATGCCACGCATGACGGGCCTGCAGGCCGCCAGGGCGATCAGGTCCCACCTGCCCGACTCGCGGGTCCTGATGCTCTCGATGCACGACGACGAGCACTATCTGTTCGAGGCGCTCAAGGCCGGCGCGTCCGGCTACGTGCTCAAGCGGGAGGCCGACCAGGACCTGGTCGGCGCGGTCCGCGCGGTCGGCCGCGGGGAGGCGTTCCTGACCAACGCGGCCGAGCGCTCGATCATTCGCCAGTGGATGGCCGACGGCGCGGAGGGTCCGGCGACCCCGCTCACCCCGCGTGAGGAGGAGGTCGTCAAGCTGATCGCCGAGGCGCACACGAACGCCCAGATCGCCGAGATCCTGCACGTGTCGGAGAAGACGGTCGAGTCCCACCGCGCCAACGTGCTGCGCAAGCTCGGGATGCGCGACCGGGTGGAGCTGGTCCGCTACGCAATCAGGCGCGGGCTGGTCGAGCCCTGACGCCGTGCGCCGTGGCGCGCTCACGGGTGAGCCGCGACAGCGCCGGACGGCGGCAGGATCACCGCGTCGCGTCGGATCGCGAGGGGGCCCCACGGACGTCTACGATCGGCGCCGTGAAACCTCCCGTGGACAGCATCGTGGCGCCTCCGTTCCCGGGCCGCCTGACCTGGATCAACAGCGAGCCGCTGCGCACCGACGAGCTGCTGGGCGCGCCGGTGCTGGTCGAGTTCTGGGACTTCTGCCGGGTCAACTCCATCCGCACGCTGCCGTACATGCGCGCCTGGCACGAGCGCTACGCACCGGCGGGCCTGCAGGTGATCGGGGTGCACGCGTCGGGGTTCGAGTGCTCCGCCGATCCCGAGGCCGTCCGGGCCGCGCTGGCCCGGCTCGGCATTGCCTATCCGGTCGTGCTCGACACCGAGCTCGAGATCTGGAGCCTGTACGGGAACCTCGGCTGGCCGGCGCGCTACCTGTTCAACCATGAGGGCACGCTGTTCGAGTACCACTACGGCGAGGGCGCCTACGCCGAGACCGAGCGGGCCGTCCAGGAGCTGCTCGGGATCTCACGCGAGCCGGTCGCCGCCGAGCGCCCCGAGGACGCGCCCGAGGTGCTGCTCTCGCCCCAGTCACCCGACGTCGCGGGACCGTACTCGGGCCCGTACGAGGCCGGCTCGGTGTGGGCTGTGCTCGAGGGCGGCGGCGTCGTCGTCGCCAACGGGCGCCGGATCGAGGTCACGCACCCCGGCGCCTACGAGCTCGTGAGGAACGAGCGCCACACCGTCGGCAGGCTGGAACTCGAGCTGCCCGAGTCCGTGCGCTGCCACGCCGTCTGCTTCACTCCCGGGCTGCCGCCCCGCTGAGCGCGCCGAGCGGCGCCGTGGCGTCGAGCAGCGTACGCAGGCGCGGGCTCCCCTCGTCCTCGAGCCAGGCCGCATATCCCGGCCAGTATGGGCTGTGCTGCGGGGGGTCGCCGAGAAACCGCGGCTCGTGCACCCAGCAGCCGGTGTTCGTCAGCTGTGCGCCCGAGGCGGTCCGCCACTCTGCGGCGTCATCGCGCGGCAGCGGGCCGGCGCGGTGTGTGTGGCCGAAGATCACGTGCGACGCGCCGATGCCCAGGCGCGAGACGACCTCGCCGGTGGCGCGCAGCGCCGCGCGTCGCAGCTTCGGCGGCGAGAGGCTCGCGCTCAGCGGTCCGAGCCCTGCCCGGTTCAGGGTCGCGATCAGGGCCGGGAAGCCGGCCACCACAGCCCGGCGACGCAACGAGCGCCGGCTGCCGCTGCCCGCGAGCGCTCCCCAGGCCTGGGCCGAGGCTCCGTGCGAGCTCTCCCCCAGGTCGGGGCCGCCGCTCTGGGCCACGGCGTGAATCCAGGCGTACACCGGGGCCAGGGTCGCCTCATAGTTCTCGGCCCGCCACGGCCCGCCCGGTGGCTCGTGGACGATCTTGGCCATCACGCCCGCACCCAGTCGCTCGAGCATCGGCACAGTCGTGTGGCGGTCGCAGTAGTGGCCGTGCATCGCGTACACGTCCTCGCGCAGCCACACGCCCGGATACGCTGCCCGCACGGTCGCCGGCGCGAGCCAGCGCGCGACTGTGGCCAGCGTCTCCCCCGCACGCCAGTCAACCTCCGACTCGAGCCCGAGGGCCGGCGGCAGCCCCGTGCGCCCGCGCCGCTCGAGCCACGGCTCGGCCAGGTGGTGATCGTGGTTGCCGGGGACGATCACGACCTCGCCGCCGGCCCCGAGCGCCGCGCCGAGCTCCTGGAACACGGGCTTGGCGATGGCCAGCGCATCACGGACGGGTCCGTGGCGCAGCTCAATCGCGTCGCCGAGCAGGACCAGGCGGTCAGCGCCGCCCAACGCGGCGAGCAGCGGCCCGCGCAGCTCAGCGTTGCGGAGCAGGTCCCGGCCAGTGTGCGCGCCGAGGTGCAGGTCGGAGATGACGAGGGTGCGCAGGCTGCTTCCAGGGACCGGTCAAGAGGGCGCGGCGGCGGCCATCGCCTGGCGGATCGCCTTGGGCAGCATGAAGCGGACGTCCTCCTTGACCACCTCGAGCTCGTGGACGTCGTCGGTGCCGCGCGCGCGGAAGAACTGGACCAGCCGCTGCACGAGCTCGTCGGGCGCGCTCGCGCCGGAGGTGATCCCGACCACCCGCTTGCCCTCGAGCCATTCCTCCAGCACCTGGGTCTCGTTGTCGATCAGGTGCGACGCGGCTCCGTGCTCACGCGCCACCTCGACCAGGCGATTGGAATTGGAGGAGTTGCGCGAGCCGATCACGAGCACCAGGTCGCACTCGCGGGCGAGCTGCTTGACCGCCGCCTGCCGGTTGGTCGTCGCGTAACAGATGTCGTCGGTGCGCGGGCCGACGATGGCCGGGAAGCGCTCGCGGAGCCGGTTGATGATCGTGCGCGTCTCGTCGACCGACAGGGTGGTCTGGGAGATGTAGGCGACCCTCTCCGGATCGTCGACCTCGAGCGCGTCGGCGTCGGCCTCGTTCTCGATCAGCACGATGTGCTCGGGCGCCTCGCCCAACGTCCCTTCGACCTCCTCGTGGCCGGCGTGTCCGACCAGCACGATCGTGTAGCCGTCGGCGGCGAACTTCTTGGCCTCGACGTGAACCTTCGTCACGAGCGGACAGGTGGCGTCGATCGTGAGCAGGCCCTGGTGCTCGGCGTTCGCGTGCACGCTGGGCGCGACCCCGTGGGCCGAGAACACGACGGTCGCCCCCTCGGGGACCTCGGTCTCGGATTCGACGAACACGGCGCCGCGGGCGCGCAGCTGTTCGACCACGTGCTTGTTGTGGACGATCTCCTTGCGCACGTACACGGGAGCGCCGTACAGCTCGAGCGCGCGCTCCACCGTCTGGACGGCCCGATCGACGCCGGCGCAGTAGCCGCGCGGGGCGGCGAGCAGCAGTTTGTCGGGTATCGCAGTCACGGCCGACAGTGTAGGCAGAGCGGCGCCCGGGCTCGCCCGTTCGCCGCTCGCCGGCGTCCGGCTCGCGTGTGGTGGGCTATCGCCCCGAGCCCGCGGTTGCGGTATGCGTCTGCCGGGCCGCGGTATGCGCGGCGCCGCCGAACAGCCAGCTGAAGCCGTTGATCGCCAGCAATACGAACGCGAGCCCCAGGACCAGCTGGATCAGGAGGGCGATCACGAGCACCCGGACCGACAACGCGAGACCACTAGTCGTTGGCGGTCACTGCGTCGAGCAGCTCCGCGAACCGCTCGCGGGCCGCCTCGCGGCGGGTCGGCACGTGCTCGCTGGGCACGTTGTCCGCCGGCGGCTCGTAGCCACGTAGGACCTGGCGGGCGACGGACGCGCGATGGACCTCGTCGGGTCCGTCGTAGATCCGGGCCGCCCGCGCGTAGCGGTACATCGCCTCCAGCGGGAGATCGGTCGAGTAGCCGAGCGAGCCGTGGGCCTGCAGGGCGCGGTCGACGACGTCGTGCAGCACCTGGGCCCCGAAGAACTTGATCAGCGCAATGTCCGTGCGGGCGGCGGCGACACCCTCGGTGTCCATCTTCCACGCCGCGTGCAGCGTCATCAGCCGGGCGGCCTGCATCTGCGCGGCGGAGTCGGCGATCCAGTTCTGGACGGTCTGCTTCTCGGCCAGCGTGGAGCCGTGGGCGTAGCGGTAGAGCGAGCGCTCGCAGAGCATGTCGAACGCGCGCCGCGCCACCCCGAGCCAGCGCATGCAGTGATGAATGCGGCCCGGGTACAGGCGCTGCTGCGCAATCAGGAAGCCGGCCCCGCGAGCGCCGAGCAACGCGTCGGCGGGGATCCGCACGTCCTCGTAGGCGATCTCGGCGTGGTTCCCGTACACCCCGTAGGTGTCCCATGGGTGCTCCATCGTCGGCACGTCACGCAGGATCCGCACGCCGGGGGTGTCGGCGTCGAGCACGAACATCGAAGCCCGCTGGTGACGGCGCGCGTCCGGGTCGGTCACCGCCATCACGATCAGGAAGTCGGCGATCGAGCCGTTGGAGGAGAACCACTTGCGGCCGTTGATCACCCACTCGTCGCCGTCGCGCACCGCCGCGGTCTGCAGCAGCGTCGGATCCGATCCGGCGGTGTCGGGCTCGGTCATGCTGAAGGCGGACTTCAGATCGCCGGCCAGCAGCGGGTGCAGGTAGCGGTCCTTCTGCTCGGGCGTGCCGGCAAGCGCGAGGATCTCCGAGTTGCCCGAGTCGGGCGCCGCGTTGCCGAACGCGAGCGGCGCGATCGGGCACGAGCCCAGGATCTCGTGCATGAGGCCGAGCTTGACCTGCCCGTAGCCCTGACCGCCGAGCTCGGCGTCGAGGTGAGCCGCCCACAGGCCCTGCGCCTTGACCTCGGCCTGGAGCGGGCGCATCGCCCGGACGAGCCCGTCCCATCCGAGCTCCTGCGCGACCGTCTCGAGCGGCCAGATCTGCTCGCGCACGAACTCGCTCATCCAATCGAGCTTGCGCTGAAAGTCAGCATCGGTGGAGAAGTCCCAGGCCATACGTGCTCGGGTGGAGCCTATCGCGGCACACGGTAGGCTTGGCGCCAACGTCCTGCGTGCGTCCCGGGGGTTTTCCCGATGCCTCAGCATCACCTCGATCGGCTGACTTCCATCGACGCGTCTTTCCTGCACCAGGAGGGGCCGGCGTCGCATATGCATATCGGTGCCGTGCTGCTGTTCGAGGGGCCTCCACCCAACTTCACCGACTACCTCGACCACGTGCGCGGCCGCCTGCATCTCGTGCCGCGCTATCGCCAGAAGCTGGCCACCCCGCCGCTGGAGACCGGTCGCCCGCTGTGGATCGACGATGAGAGCTTCAACCTCGAGTACCACGTGCGCCACGCGGCGCTGCCCTCACCCGGCACCGAGGACCAGTTGTTCCAGCTCACGGCCCGGGTCGCCTCGCAGCAGCTCGACCGCACCAAGCCGCTGTGGGAGAGCTGGCTCGTCGAGGGCCTCGAGGACGACCGCTTCGCGCTCATCTTCAAGACCCACCATTCGCTCGTCGACGGTGTCTCCGGCGTCGACCTCGCGACCGTGCTGTTCGACCTCGGCCCCGAGCCGGCGCCACAGGCCGCCGACCTGGAGCCGTGGAAGCCGCGTCACGAACCCTCGCCGTCCGATCTGATCCTCGCCGGCCTGCGCGGCGTCGTCACCACCTCGGCGGAGATCGTCGCCCGGGCGATCTCGGCGGCCACCCGGCCGGCCTCGTCGTTCGGCGTGATTCGCGATGCGGCGGAGGGGATCGGCGAGATCGTCTGGGCCGGGCTCAACCCGGCGCCCGAGACACCGCTCAACGTCGAGATCGGGCCCCATCGCCGCTACTCGGTCGTGCGCCAGGAACTGGCCGAGTACAAGGAGGTCAAGGACCACCTCGGCGGAACCGTCAACGACGTCGTGCTGACCGTCGTCTCGGGCGCCCTCGCCCGCTGGCTGCGCTCACGCGGCGTGCGCACCGAGGGCCTGGAGATGCGCGCCCTCGTGCCGGTCTCGGTGCGGGCCAAGGACGACGGCGGCTCGCTCGGCAACAAGCTCACGGTGATGCGCGGTCCGCTCCCGGTCTACGTCAAGGACCCCGTCGCCCGGCTGCGCTTCGTCCGGAAGGCGATGGACGGCCTCAAGGAGTCAAAGCAGGCCGTCGGCGCGGCCACGCTCACCGCCGTCAACAACCTGGCGCCGCCGACGGTGCTCGCACAAGCCTCCCGCCTGAACTTCTCCACCCGGCTGTTCAACCTGCTCGTGACCAACATCCCCGGGCCCCAGCTGCCGCTGTACGTGCTCGGACGCAGGCTCGAGGATCTGTTCCCCATCGCCTTCCTGCCCGCCAACCACGCGCTGGCCATCGCGATCATGTCCTACGACGGCGGCATCGACTACGGGCTGCTCGGCGACTACGACGCCCTGCCTGACATCGAGGTGATCGCCGACGGGATCCGGGACACGCTCGACGAGCTGCTCGAGGCGGCACGGAGCAAGACCGCGCGTGGCGGCTCGGGCTCGGGGCGGCGCGATGCCGATCGGGATGCCGTCGCGGCCGAGGTTGACCTGAACGGCTCGGACACGGACTCGGAGTACGGCCACGAGCCGGCCAAGATCATCCCGTCGTCCAGCGGCCGCTCCAAGCACGGACCCGCCGCAGACATGCGGGCCAAACGGGCGCGCGGGGACCGGCCCGCGCGGAAGCTGCCGGACGGGTAGTGCGGGCTCGCTCCGCCCCGCTACCCCACCACCGTCACCGCCCGCACCGGATGCCGCTCCCGGTTCCCGGCTCGGTCGACCGCCACGGAGTAGAAGCTGTACCTCGACCCGCGCCGACCGGTGAACCGGAGCGAATGGCGGCGGGTCCGCGCCAGCAGGAGCGGCCGCGCACCGGCGCCGACCCGGTAGACGTCGTAGTGATCAACCCCCGACGCGATCAGCCCGGGCCGGGTCTGATCGTGGCCTGACCAGGTGAGCGTGGCGGTGAGGCCGCGGGTCCTCGCCGGCGCGTACAGGCGCGAGACGGGCGCGAGACGGTCGAGATGCCGGATCGCGTCGAGGGCCGCGCCGGCGTTGAGGATTCCCCAGCCCAGGTTGGACGACCAGCCTTCCGCCCGGGTGGCGGTCTGCTTGAGCAGGCGCAGCACGTCGCGCAGCGACGCGTACGGATTGAGGACCCGCATCATCGCCCCCGTGGCCGCGACCTGAGGGGCGGCCATCGAGGTGCCCTGGAGGTAGGCGTAGCGGTCCTCAGCGCCCAGCGACGTACGGCATTGGCAGGGCGTCGGCGAGAGCTCGAGCTGCGTGAGGGCGCCGGGGAACGCGCCGACCAGCCCGGGCTTGGGCTCGGGACCGGCTCCGGGCTCCGCGAACTCGCCTGAGACCACCGTCCCGTAGGCCGCGAGCGAGATCTCCGAGCCGAACCCGGCGAAGCTCGCGCGGGCTCCGCTGAAGTCCGCTGCCGTGACGTCGAGCCCCAGTCCGGCGTTGACGTTCGGCCCGGTGCCCGGGGGCTGGACCACGTTGGCGGGATCGCCCTCCTCGCTGCCGGGGTAGTCGGCCGCCGCCGCCACGAGGACGACCTTGTGGGCCGCGGCGTAGTCGAGCGCGCGGACCTCGGCCGCCGGTGCCGCGCCGGCCGTCGCCATCGAGGGGCCGAAGCTCATGTTGATCGCCTCAACGTGGCGCTTGGTGGCGTCGACGATGGAGTTGGCGATGCTCGAGTCCGAGAAGTCGCTCTTCTCGATCACCAGCCGGCAGTCGTAGCCGGCCCCGGCCATCCCGAGGTGGTTGTCGGTCGCGGCGCAGGCCAGGGAGGCGACGTGCGTGCCGTGGCCGACCTGATCGGTGCCGGCGGGGCCGGTGTCGTCCGACGGATCCTGCTGGTCGATCGGCGGCACGGCGAGCTTGGAACGGAGGTCCGGGTGTGTGACATCGATGCCTGTGTCGATGACCCCGAGGAGCGCGCCGGCGCCATGGGTGATCGACCAGGCTCGGTAGAAGCCCGCGCGCGCCAGGTACCACTGCACGACGCCGGTGAAGGGATCGGCGGCCGTGAGGGCCGGGTCGTTGGGAATCGCGCGCGGCACGTCGCGGCGCTCGGGCTCGACCGACGCCACCCCGGGCAGCAGCCGCAGCATGCCAGCGAGCGCCGCCGGCCGCATACCGGCCGGTGGGCGCACGGTGACCAGACCGATCTCCGGCACCGACCGGCCGGCGAAACGGGCTCCGGACCGGGACAGCACGGCCTTGATCGAGCCGACCGCCGCTGAGGTGGCCGCGGTGCGATCGAGCAGCACGAGCAGGTTGCCCGTGAGCGCCGGGCGCGAGAGTGCCGGCACCCCCGCGCCCCCGGTCCCGGCCGGAGCCGCGGATGCCGTGGCGCTCGTGGCGGCGAGGCCCAGCCCGGCGAGCAGCGCGATTGTCACGCGACGTCGGAACACGCTGCCAGGATAGGCGCGTCGAGATCGCGGGCGAGCGAGGCCCATGCCGCTTCCGGAGCTCGATATTCCGGTAGGCTCGGTGGCACATGAGCGACGACCTGATCGGCCCCGACGAGATCGCCTTTCATCTCGAGCTGACGGCGGCACAGCTGAAGATCGTGCACACGGCGCTGAAGTCTCTGTACGACGACCTCGGGCACGAGGAGAGCGACGTCGAGCAGATCGTCGCGGCGGTGCTCGCCAAGCTGCCCGGCGAACATGACATCCGGGCCATCGACCTCGACCGCGAGCTGCGTCGCGGCGAGCCCGCCTGACTCTCGCCGCCAGTTC
>DATMGZ010000090.1:0-4168 GCA_035555155.1 Solirubrobacteraceae bacterium
TCCTCGGGCGAGATCGCGTTCAGCCGCGATGCGCCCGGCCACATCGCGGCGCTCCATCTGCAGGCCGGCGACGGGATCATGGTCCGCGAGCATCAGTTCCTGGCTGCGACCGGCGGCGTGCAGTACGACTACGGACGCATCAAGGGCTTCGCGAACATGATGTACGGCGGCGGCTTCTTCGTCGACCATTTCTATGCCGCCGACCATGAGGGCGTCGTGTGGGTCCACGGTTACGGGAACGTGTTCGAGAAGCGGCTCGAGGCGGGCGAGACGATCGACATCGAGCCCGGCGGCTGGCTGTTCCGCGACCACTCGGTGTCGATGACCCAGGAGGTGTACGGGTTCAAGACCGGCCTGATGGGAGGGGCCGGGAACCTCGTGTTCAACCGCTTCACCGGCCCGGGCCGGGTCGGCCTGCAGAGCATGTACTACCACCCGCCCGTGTCCGAAGGCGGCGGCAACTCCCAGAAGAGCGGAGGGGACATGATCGGTGGCGTCCTCGGCGGCCTGCTGGGCAACTGATGGCCTTCGCACCTGGACACCTCGCCGCCCACCCCGTCCCGTCCGGCATCGTCGGTGCGCTCGCGCTCGGCGGCTACCAGCTGCTGGCGGAGGTCGGCGGCGTCGGGGCGGGACGGCTGGGGCCGCAGGCGTTCCTGCTCGTGGCGCCCGATCCCGATCCGAACCTGCCCGACGCCGGCACCCAGCTGTCGTTGCACCACCACCGCGTGCGCGACGACGCCGAGATGGCCGCGTTCACCCAGCTGGCCGCCCAACTCGGCTACCTGCGGCTGTCGGGCTACCGGCTCACGCTTGAGCGCGATGGCCTGCGGACCAAGATCAGCGTCCTGGACCCGGCCACGGGCGGGATTGCGGTGACGATCCCCGACAAGTACCCGGGGCGACTGTCGTTCGGCGGCGGCGACACGGCGCCGAAGCTGCTGGCGTCGCTGCGCGCGCTGCCGCCGGCCGGGCCGCCCGCCGACACCAGCAACCCGGAGCTGCTGCGCCAGGTGCTCGTCGCGCTGGCTCTGCAGGACGACAGCGTCAGCGGCGCCGAGGCGGTGGAGCTGGCCGACAAGGCGCTGGAGCTCGCCCGCGGCGATCACGCGCTCGATCCTCCGGCCGCGCTGGAGGCCGCCAAGCGCGCGTGAGGGCTGGGGGTGAGGGCCCTCTCATGGCCGCCTTACACAACGTTGACGTTGGCCTTGCCGGTTCCTTACCCACGTGGTGGAGACTGCGTCCATGCCCCACGTCGCCTCGCATAGCCCCAGCCCCCAAGGCGCCCACATCGTCCTGGCCGACCGGTTCCCGCTCCTGCGGCCGTTCCCGATGGCCGTGTTCGCGATCGGCGCCGTGCTGATCGTGTTCGCGCTGTCGGTCGCGCAGACCGCCGGCGCCAACCGCATCGGCAGCGCGAAGGCCCCCGCCCCGCTCGTGGCCTCGGCGCCCGCCGCGGCGCAGCCGCCCGGCGCGCTCGTGGTTCTCAGCGACAACGGCTGATCGCGGCCGCGCCGGCATGAGCCCGACCCCGCTCCGGCCGTGCTCGGACCCCGCTCCGGCCGTGCTCGGATCGCGCTCCGGCCGCGGTCCGACCCCGCTCCGGCCGTGCTCGGACCGCGCTCCGGTCGGGCTCCGAGCGCCGCGGGGCCTGCTATCAACTCCGCCATCCTTCGCAGGAGCTCATTCGGCCTGATCGCCGGCGCGGTGCTCGCGCCGGCATCCGCGCTCGCGCTGGCCGCGTGCGGCGGGTCCTCGCCCGCCTCCACATCCTCCTCGGCGTCCGTCGCGATCACGACACCGGCGTCGGCGGCGACGGTGCGCACAGCGACCGCGAGCACGCTGGTCAACCCGCCCGGGAAGCCTCGTCCCCACCGGCGGCCGACGGCGTATGCGGTCGGCCTGCGGGTGTTGCGGATCGTCGACGCCGGCCGGCACATCACGCTGCCGGACGGGAGCACACCTCCGCGGGTTCTGATCACCACCGTGCGCTACCCCGCGCTCGGGATGCCCGGTGGCGGCGACCGGCGCGGAGCGGCGCCCGCGGTCCACGACGGGCCGTTTCCGCTGCTCATCTTCGGCCATGGCTACAACGTCACGCCGGCGCCGTACGCCGCGTTGCAGCGGGCGTGGGCGCGGGCGGGCTACGTCGTGGGGGCGCCGCTGTTCCCGCTCGAGAACCCCGGCGCCCCCGGTGGGCCGAACGAGAACGACCTCGTCAACCAGCCCGGGGACATGAGCGTGGTCATCTCGCGGCTGATCGCCGACGCCGCCGCGCCGCCGAGCTGGCTGCGCGGCCTCGTCAACCCTCGCGCGGTGGCGGTGTCGGGCCAGTCCGACGGCGGGGACACCGCGTTGGCCGCCGCCTACGACAGCGCGGATCGTGATTCCCGCATCCGCGCCGCCGTGATCCTGTCCGGGGCCGAGATTCCGGGCCTGAACGGGTTCGCCTTCGGAGCCGGCTCGCCGCCGCTGCTGGCCACGCAGGGGACGGCCGACACGATCAACCCGCCCGACATGACCACGACGTTCTACGACCTGGCCGCGCGACCGAAGTACCTGCTGGAGCTGTTGGGCGCGCAGCACCTGCCGCCGTACACGACCGAGCAACCGCAGCTCGGGATCGTCGAGCGGGTCACGATCGCGTTCCTCGACCGCTACCTCAAGCACGCGGCCGCGGGGATCGCGCGGATGCGGCATTACGGCAACGTGCCCGGCGTGGCCACGCTCGACGCCAACCCGTAGGTGCCCGCGTCCGCGGCCATGACCGCGACTCGCGCCGGGCGAAGCCGGGGCATCGCGGGACACGCTCGTGCCGCAGCGCCTCCACGGCGAGCTGCGACCCGCCCACGAGCTCCGCGTCGCCAAGCTCCCGACGCTCAGCCCTGAGGGCGGGCTGCCGTTGACCGTGCGCGCCTCTGGCTGACCGCCCCGCGTGCGGCTACAGTGATGGGGCCCGGGACTCACGATGATCCTCCGCCAGTATTACCTCGGCTGCCTCGCCCACGCCTCGTACCTGATCGTCGACGAGTCGAGCCGGCGGGCCGCGGTCGTCGATCCGCAACGCGATGTCGACGGCTACCTGGCCGACGCCGAGCGCCTCGGCTGCCGAATCGAGTACGTGGTCCTGACCCACTTCCACGCCGACTTCGTGGCCGGCCATCTCGAGCTCCGCGATCGGGTCGGAGCGACCATCTGCCTCGGTGCCCGGGCGCAGGCGGAATATGCGTTCACAGCGCTCGCGGACGGCGACTCGATCGCGCTCGGCGACGTTCGTCTCGAGGTGCTCGAGACGCCCGGCCACTCGCCCGAGTCGATCTCGATCGCGGTCTACGACCCCGATGCCGACACCGCTCCCTACGCCGTGCTCACCGGCGACACCCTGTTCATCGGCGACGTCGGGCGGCCCGACCTGCGGGCGGCGGTGGGCTGGAGCGCGGAGGATCTCGGCAGCCTGCTGTACGACTCGCTGCGCGAAAAGCTGCTGAGGCTACCCGACGCGACGCTCGTCTACCCGACCCACGGCGCCGGCTCGCTGTGCGGCAAGAACCTCAGCACCGACACGGTCTCGACGATCGGCGTGCAGCGGCTCTACAACTACGCGCTGCAACCGATGAGCCGGGAGCAGTTCATCGCGATCGTCACCGCCGACCAGCCGGACACCCCGGCGTACTTCGGCTACGACGCGGTGCTGAACGCGCAGGAGCACCAGACGCTCGATCAGGCGCTCGCGCAGCAGCAACGAGCGCTGTCGCTCGCGGAGGTGCTGGTCCTCCAGCGCGAGGGCGCGCAGGTACTCGACACGCGTGACGGCGCCGACTACGAGGGCGCCCACCTCGCCGGCGCGGTCAACGTCGGCCTCGGCGGCTCATTCGCCACCTGGTGCGGGACGCTGCTGGCCGGGGATCGCCCGATCGTGATCGTGGCGGCGCCCGGCCGCGAGCTCGAGGCCGCGACACGGCTGGGCCGAATCGGCTTCGACAACGTGGCCGGGCACCTGGCCGGCGGCATGGAGGCGCTCGACGGCCGGCCCGATCTGGTGGCGCGGATCGAGCGCGTCACCGCCGGCTCTCTGGCCGAGCAGCTGGCCTCCTCGCCGGTGCCGCTGGTGATCGACGTGCGCGCGCCGGGCGAGTGGGAGGACGCGCGGATCGAGGGGTCGGTGAAC
>DATMGZ010000091.1:0-6682 GCA_035555155.1 Solirubrobacteraceae bacterium
CGACGAAAGACCGGCCGCGCGCGCGACGTCGACCTGATCGCGCCCCTGGCGCAGGACCTTGCAGAGTGGCGCATGGCATGCGGCCGTCCGCCGGATGGCGAGCTGGTCATTCCGCGCCCGTGACGCGACCAATGGACACGAGAGGACTGGGCCAACTGGCGCCGGCGCGTCTGGCGCCCCGCCGCGATCGAGGCCGGCGTCACCGGTGACCTGCGGCCGTACCGCCTCCGCGGCTCGTTCGTCTCGCTGCTCCTATGGGAAGGCCGCAGCCTGACCTACGTCGCCGAGCAGGCCGGGCACTCGGTCGCGACTCTCGCGCGGCACTACGCCGGGACGATGCGAGAGCTGGAAACCACGCCCCGCGTCCCCGCCGCCGAGGCCATCCGGCAGGCCCGCGAGGAAGTCTGTGGGACGCACTCAGGACGCACCCCGCAACTTGACGATGACCGGAAGCAGGCGAATCCCCAGTGATTACCGGAGTGGGCGATACTGGGCTCGAACCAGTGACCTCCGCCTTGTCGAGGCGGCGCTCTCCCAGCTGAGCTAATCGCCCGGGATGGCCGAAATGTACCAACTGGCCTCGAAGGGTCGCGGCGCCGAGGTGGGCTAAGAAGCGCCGCCGCGCCATCACGCGCCACGACCTGCTCGTGGCCACCGGCCCCGCACATGCCCGGGGCTGCATCCACACCGTCGAGGTCCCACTCGCGCCGTCCGCCGCCGGGCCAAGAAGACGACCGACGGCTGAGCGGCCCGGCCCGCGGCGCCGCGCAACTACCGCCGGCCGCCCGGGGCTAGCATGCGCCCCGCATGCAACTCGAGCTCCCCGACGGAACGAAGCTTGATCTCGACGAGGGCGCCACCGGCGCCGACGCGGCCGCGGCGATCGGGCCCGGCCTGGCCCGCGCGGCCCTGGCCGTGAAGGTGGACGGCGAGGTCCGTGACCTCGCTCGGCCGCTGCCCGAGGGCGGCCCCGGCAAGCTCGAGATCATCACCGAGAAGAGCGGCACCGACGCGCTCGAGGTGATCCGGCACGACACCGCGCACGTGCTCGCGGCCGCGATGATGGAGCTCTATCCGGGCGTGAAGATCTCGATCGGCCCGCCGATCGAGAACGGCTTCTACTACGACTTCGAGTTCCCCGCAGGCGTCACCGTGACCGAGTCGGACTTCCCGGCGATCGAGGCCAAGATGCGCGAGCACATCAGCGCCGACGAGCCGTTCGTGCGCGAGGACATCGCCGCCGGCGACGCGATCGAGCGCTTCCTCGGCGAGGGACAGGACTACAAGGTCGAGCTGGTCGAGGACCTCGTGCGCGATCAGGGCGTGCACACCGTCTCGCTGTATACCAACGGCCCGTTCACCGATCTGTGCCGGGGTCCGCACGCCCCGTCGACCAAGCGCATCAAGGCGTTCAAGCTGCAGTCCGTCGCCGGTGCGTACTGGCGCGGCGACGCCGCCAACACGATGCTCACGCGCGTGTATGGAACGGCGTTCTTCTCCAAGCAGGATCTGGAGGAGCACCTGGAGCGACTCGAGCAGGCGCGGGCCCGCGACCATCGCCGGCTCGGTCCCCAGCTCGGCCTGTTCGTGTTCTCCGAGGTCTCGCCCGGCTCGGCCTTCTGGCTGCCCGCGGGCACGCGCGTGTTCAACTCGCTGGTGGCGCTGAGCCGGGAGATGGGCGCCGAGCGCGGCTACACGGAGGTCAAGACGCCGCTGCTCTACGACAGCGCGCTGTGGAAGACCTCGGGCCACTGGGACAAATACCGCGAGAACATGTTCCTGACCGAGTCCGAGGACCGCCCGCTCGGCCTCAAGCCGATGAACTGCCCGGGCCACGCCCACCTGTTCTCGCTCCGGCCGCACTCGTATCGCGATCTTCCGGTGCGCTACTCCGAGCCCGGGCTGCTGCACCGCAATGAGCCCAGCGGCACCCTGCACGGGCTGCTCCGGGTGCGCCACTTCATCCAGGACGACGCCCACATCTTCTGCACCGAGGACCAGATCCAGGACGAGGTCGCCGCCTGCCTCGAGTTCGCGTTCGCCACCTACGCCGTGTTCGGAATCGACGTCCGGCTCGAGCTCTCCACCCGCCCCGAGGTCCGGATCGGCGACGACGCGCTGTGGGACCACAGCGAGGCCGCGCTCACACAGGCGCTCGAGGGCCACGGACTCGAGTACGACCTCAACGAGGGCGACGGCGCCTTCTACGGACCGAAGATCGACATGCACATGACCGACTCGCTGGGGCGTTCCTGGCAGCTCGGGACCGTGCAGCTCGACTACAACTTTCCGCAGCGCTTCGACCTCACCTACACCGGGGCGGACAACGCCGAGCATCGCCCGGTGATGATCCACCGGGCGATCATGGGTTCCTACGAGCGCTTCATCGGCATCCTGCTCGAGCACCTGGCCGGCGAGCTGCCGGTGTGGCTGGCTCCGGTGCAGGCGATTGTGCTGCCGATCGCCGACCGCCACAACGACCACGCGCGGTCGGTGGAGGATCGTCTGCGGGCGGCCGGCGTCGATGTCGAGCTCGACGATCGCACCGAGTCGGTCGGGCGCAAGATCCGCGATGCGGAACTGCGGAAGATCCCGTACATGCTCGTCGTGGGCGACCGCGAGCTCGAGGGCGGCGAGGTGTCCCTGCGCGAGCACCGCAAGGGGGACGCGGGGTCGGTCGCGGTCGACGATGTCATCGCCCGAGTCCGATCCGAGACGCTGACTCGCTCGACGGGCTGAGCGCCGCTATACTGAACCACGTTGATCCAAGTGCATCACCAGACACGGTCGCGAGCCGCTTGACGTCGCGCACCCACCGCAGCTAGTGCCGGTTCCTCGTAGGTTCGACCGGCGTCCGCCGGACCGCGACACGACTCGCATCAATGACCGCATCCGCGTGCCCGAAGTCAGGCTCGTGGGTGAGGACGGCAAGCAGATCGGTGTCATCAAGACGCCCGATGCGCTGCGCTACGCCCAGGAGCGCGATCTCGACCTCGTCGAGGTGGCCCCCGACGCGCGCCCGCCCGTCTGCCGCGTACTCGACTACTCCAAGTACAAGTACGAGCAGGCGCAGAAGCAGAAGGCCGCACGCAAGCACCAACAGCAGATCACGATCCGGGAGATCAAGTTCCGGCCCAAGATCGCCCAGAACGACTACGACACGAAGAAGGGTCACGTCACCCGCTTCCTCAAGGGCAAGGACAAGGTCAAGATCACGATCATGTTCCGCGGCCGCGAGGTGACCCACCCCGAGCGCGGCACGGCGCTGCTCGACCGGCTCGCCGGCGAGCTGGCCGACATTGCCGTGATCGAGCAGTCCCCGCTCCAGGACGGGCGCAACATGACGATGATGCTCGCCCCGTCCAAGGCGATCCTCGCCGGTGAGCAGGACAAGGAGGAGGGCAAGGCGGCGGCCGCCAACGGCGGCGATGCAGAGGCCGCCAACGGCGGCGAGGCAGAGGCCGCCAACGGCAGCGAGGCAGAGGCCGTCAACGGCGCCGCGGCTCCCGCGGCCACCGCCGAGGACACTGCCCCGGCCGCGAGCACGCAGGACGGCGCCGCCCCCGCCTGATTCGGGCCCGCTGCACCCACGTGAGCGGTTCAAAGGCGAACGTCTGCTTTACTTCGCCGTCGCCATGCCGAAGATGAAGACCCACTCGGGCGCCAAGAAGCGCTTCAAGCTGACCGCCACCGGAAAGGTCCGGGCGCGGCACTCGTTCTCGAGCCACATCCTCGAGAAGAAGTCACCCAAGCGCAAGCGTGAGCTGGCCCGGCCGGTGATCGTGTCCAAGCACGACACACCCCGGATCAAGGTCATGCTGGGAGCCAAGAAGTCATGACCCGCGTCAAGCGCTCTCTTCACGCGCGCAAGAAGCGCCGCGCGACGCTCGAGCTCGCCAAGGGCTACCGCGGTGACGCCAGCCGGCATTACCGGACCGCCAAGGAGGCGGTACTCAAGGCCGACCAGTACCGCTACCGCGACCGCCGCAACCGCAAGCGCGATTTCCGCCGCCTGTGGATCACGCGGATCAATGCGGCGGCCCGCATCAACGGCCTCTCCTACTCCCAGTTCATCCACGGTCTGCAACTCGCCGGCGTCGAGCTCGACCGGAAGATCCTCGCGGACATGGCCGTCCGCGACGCGGACACGTTCCGACGCTTTGCCGACCGCGCCCGTGAGGCGCTGGCGGCCGGCTGACCAAACGCCGACCCACCAGCACCGCCACCCGGGCGCCGCTCCTGACAGGACGGCGCCTTTTTTGTTCTCGATGACCATCTCCAGCCCCCACAACGACAAGCTCAAGCAGATCCGCAAGCTCACCCGGCAGCGGCGTGCCCGCGAGCAGGCGGGCCGGTTCGTGGCCGAGGGGGAGGATCTGCTCGCCGCCGCCGACGCCGCGGGCTGGCCGGCGCTCGAGCGCTTCTGCGTGGCCGGGAGTGGGCTCGATGGCGTGGAGGTGGAGCCGGACCTGCTGGCGGCGGCGTCGGGTCTCGGCTCGGGCACGCGCACGCTCGGGGTGTTCGCCGAGCGCTGGGCGCCCGCGCCGACCGGCCCGCTGTGCGTGTATCTGCACGGGATCCACGACCCCGGCAATGTCGGCGCGGTGCTGCGCTCGGCCCAGGCGTTCGGCGCCTCGTGTGTCGCGCTCGGCCCCGGGACCGCGGATCCATTCGGTCACAAGGCCGTGCGCGCGAGCATGGGCGCGCTGTTCGCCGTGCCGCTGGCGCGGGCCTCGGGCGACCCCGGCGAGCTGCCGGGTGAGACGATCGCGCTCGTGGCCGGCGCGGGGGTGGCGCTGAGCGAGCTCACGCCGCCGGACGCCGCCTCCCGGTCACTCACGATCCTCGTCGGCTCCGAGCGCGACGGCCTCCCCGAGGCGCTCACCGCCGCCGCCGACCATGTGGCCCACATCCCGATCCGCACCCATTCGCTGAACGCGGCCATGGCGGCGACCGTGGCCCTGTACGAGCTCACGCATAGGATCCCGGCCCGATGACCGAGCGCATCGATCAGATCCGGTCCGACGCCGAGGCGGCGGTCGCCGCGAGCACCGACAGCGCCGCCCTGGAGCAGGTGCGAATCCAGTACCTGGGGCGCAAGGCCGAGCTGCCCAATCTCCTGCGCGGCGTCGCCGAGCTCCCGCCCGAGCAGCGCGGCGCCGCCGGCAGGGCCGCCAACCAGGCCCGCCAGGCGCTCGAGGCGCTGATCGAGCGCCGCGCCGGCGAGCTCGCCGCCCGCGAGCTCGACGCCAAGCTGATCGAGGACCGGGTCGACGTCACGCTGCCCGGCGACCCGGCGCCGGCGATCGGCCGCCTGCATCTGCTGAGCGCCACCCGCCGCGAGATCGAGGACGTGTTCATCGGTCTCGGCTTCAACGTCGCCGAGGGCCCCGAGGTCGAGACCGTCTATTACAACTTCGATGCCCTCAACCACGACATCACCCACCCGGCCCGGGAGCGGACCGACACCTTCTACGTGAGCGAGAACGTGGTCCTGCGCACCCACACCTCGCCGGTGCAGATCCGGGCCATGGAGCTCGGGCCGCCGCCGATCTACATCATCGTCCCGGGCCGCGTCTACCGGCGCGACTCCGACGTCACCCACACGCCCCAGTTCCATCAGATCGAGGGCCTGGCCGTCGACACCGACATCACTCTGGCCGACCTCCAGGGCACGCTGCTGGCCTTCGCCCGGGCGATCTTCGGCGACGAGCGCCAGGTGCGCCTGCGCCCGCACTTCTTCCCTTTCACCGAGCCGAGCGTCGAGGTCGACGTGTCGTGCTTCAACTGCAAGGACGGGATCGCGGCCGACGGCCGCCGCTGCCCGTTGTGCAAGGGCACGGCGTGGATCGAGATCCTCGGCGCCGGGATGGTCGACCCGAACGTGTTCGGGTACGTGCGCGAGCACGGTTATGACGCCGAGCAGGTCCAGGGGTTCGCCTTCGGGATGGGGATCGAGCGGATCGCCATGCTCAAGCACGGCGTCCCCGACCTGCGCCTGGTGTTCGACAACGACGTCCGCTTCCTGGAGCAGTTCGGCTGATGCGCGTGCCGATCGAATGGCTGCACGAGTACGTGCGCCCAGCGCTCAGTCCGGCCGCGCTGGCCGAGCGGCTGGCCATGACCGGGACCGAGGTCGAGCGCGTCGAGCACCACGGCGTGGGCGCGCTCGAGCACTTCGTCGTCGGCCGGGTGCTCGAGGCCCAGCGCCACCCCGATGCCGACCGCCTCACCGTCTGCGTCCTCGACACCGGCCACCCGGCGCACGCCACGATCGTCTGCGGCGCGCCCAACGTCGCCGCCGGCCAGAACGTGGCCGTGGCCACCCCCGGCGCGGTGATGCCCGACGGGAGCGAGCTGACGGCGGCCAAGCTCCGCGGCATCGAGTCGCAGGGGATGATCCTGGCCGAGGACGAGCTGGCGATCGGGACCGAGCACGCCGGGATCATGGTGCTCGCCGACGGGCTCTCACCGGGGTCGCCGCTGGCCAGCGTGCTGCCGATCGCGACCGACGTGCTCGAGCTCGAGATCACGCCCAACCGCCCCGACTGCCTGTCCATCTACGGGGTCGCGCGCGAGGTCCACGCCGCCACCGGCGCCCCGCTCGAGCCCCCGCCGTGGTCCGAGGACCCCGGCAGCACCGGCCCGGTCGATCCCACGCTGATCGAGATCGAGGTGAGCG
>DATMGZ010000092.1:0-5414 GCA_035555155.1 Solirubrobacteraceae bacterium
GAGTTTTCTCATCTTCTCCACACTTCGTTCTTAGGCGCCGATGTCGTACTGAGACACATGAACCCGCTGACCGACCCAGGCCCCCACCTGTTCTGGATCACCAGTCGCGCCGCCGGCAACCTGGCCCTCGTGCTCTCGAGCGTGTCGGTCGGGCTGGGGCTGCTGATGGCCACGCGCGAGCTCAAACATCGCGGTCCCGATCTGCGCATCGTCCATGAGACCCTGTCGCTCGTGACCATTGTCGCGCTGGGAGTCCACGGCATCTCGCTGATCGGCGACCGGTTCATGCATCCCACGCTCGCCAACGTGCTGATTCCGTTCTCATGGTCCTACAAGACCGGCTGGGTCTCGGCGGGAATCATCGCCGCCTGGGCGATGGTCCTGCTCGGCCCGACCTATTACTTCCGGCGGCGCATCGGGGCCACCCGCTGGCGCTCGCTGCACCGATTGGTGGCGGTGGCGTGGATCGCCGGTGTCGTGCACGCGCTGGGGATGGGGACCGACGCCGGCCAGACCTGGTTCCTGGTCATGACCTCCACGGTCGTCGGGCCCGCGGCGCTGCTGCTCCTCGCCCGTTGGCTGAAGCCCCCGGCGCCGAAGGCAGGCGTCGCCGGGCCCAACGCGGCCGGGGCCGCCGCCAGCGTCGCGGGGCCCCCGAGCACCCAACCTTCCCGTCGGCGGTCCGCCCGGGAGATGACACGACGATGAACAGGAGCTGACATGGCCTACGAGATCGAGATCGATGAGGCCGCCTGTGCGGCACACGGGGACTGCGAGGCGATCGCCCCGGAGGTATTCGAGGTCGACGACGTCGCTCGCGTGATCGGCACCGCGCCCGACGAGCTGCTGATGGAAGCGGCCAAGGCATGCCCGTCAGTGGCGATCAAACTGATCGACGCGAGCTCGGGGAGGCAGGTCTACCCGTGAGCCGGGGGCGTCCGGCCGCGGCCGGCGTCCGCGAGCTGGAGCGCCTCGATCGCGGGGCGCCGCTGGATCCCGCCGCGCCCTTCTGGCGAGGGCTGGGCGGCGGGGGAACAGAGGGCAACGAGCGCCTGACGGGAATCGTCGGACTGCTGCTGATCGTCCCGCTCGCCGTCGAGGGGGTCACGATCATCCAGATCCGTCAGCTGATCACGATCCACCTGTTCCTGGGGATGCTCCTGATCGGTCCGATCGCGCTCAAGCTCGCCAGCACGGGCTACAGGTTCGTCGGCTACTACGCCGGCCGTCCGACCTATCGCCGGAAGGGCCCGCCGCCGATCCCCCTGCGGGTGCTGGGGCCGGGTGTGGTGATCACGACGATCGCGATGCTCGCGTCCGGGGTGTGGCTGCTGCTCGCCGGTCCCGCCTCGCGTAACGCGGTGCTCCCGATCCATAAGGTGAGCTTCATCGTGTGGGTGGCCCTCGCCGGCGTCCACGTGCTCGCCCACGTGAAGGCATCGTGGGGAGCCTCGCGCTCGGACCTGGGTGCGTCAGGCCCCGGAGCCGCGCTCGCGGGGCGTAACGGGCGGCTGCTGGTGCTGGGGCTCGCCGTGGTCGCGGGCGTCGTGCTGGCCATGCTGGTGATCCCCGATTTCGCCTCCTGGCAGCACTATCACCACTTCCGTCACCGCGGCTAGCCCCGTTTTCCGTGTGACGGCTAGCGGAGTGACCGTTGCCGGGGGCCACTACTGGTAGCCGCTTCCGTGCCCGCCGCCGTATAGGGTCCGTACCCTTGGTGTCGGGCCTCGGCGCCGTGGCTATACTTAATGAAGTGATTGAGAACCGCCCCATCGAGAAGGTCGCGATCATCGGCAGTGGACCCGCTGGCTACACCGCCGCGCTGTACACGGCCCGCGCCAATCTCTCGCCGCTCGTGTTCGAGGGGTTCGCCTGGGGCGGCCTGTTGCAGCAGACGACCGACGTCGAGAACTACCCCGGCTTCCCCGACGGGATCATGGGCCCGGAGCTGATGCAGCGGATGCGCGAGCAGGCGGAGCGCTTCGGCGCCCGGCTCGAGACCGACGACGTCACCCGGGTCGAGCTCGCGCGCGACGGCGGTCCGCACAAGCTGTGGCTCGGAGACGACCTGCACCTCGCCCAGACGGTCGTGCTGTCGATGGGCGCTCAGCATCGCAAGCTCGGCGTCCCCGGCGAGCAGGAGCTCTCCGGCCGTGGCGTGAGCTACTGCGCCACTTGTGACGCGGCCTTCTTCAAGGACGCCGAGACGCTGATCGTCGGCGGCGGCGACTCCGCCATGGAGGAGGCGATGTTCCTCTCCAAGTTCGCCGGCAAGGTCGGGATCGTCCACCGCCGCGATGAGTTCCGCGCCTCCAAGATCATGCTCGAGCGGGCCCGCGCGATCCCCAACATCGACTGGCTGACCCCGTACGTGGTGGAGGAGCTCCACCCGGCCGAGAACGGCTCGCTGGGACACGCGCGCCTGCGCAACACCGTCGACGGGTCCGAGCGCGAGATCCCGATCACCGGCGCCTTCGTGGCCATCGGGCACGAGCCGCAGTCCCAGCTCGTCCAGGGCCAGGTCGAGACCGACGAGAACGGCTACGTCGTTACCGAAGGACGCTCGACCCGGACCAACCTGCGGGGGGTTTTCGCCGCCGGCGACCTCGTCGACCACACCTACCGCCAGGCCGTCACGGCCGCCGGCTCGGGGTGCCAGGCGGCGCTCGACGCCGAGTGGTATCTGCGTGACAGCCCTACGCCGGCGGCTGACCAGGCCGCCACGGAGACCGCGACGGCGTAGCGGGGACGCCGGGCGCCGCGCCCCGCGGCTCGACGCCGGCGGCCGCGCCGCGCCCCGCGGGGCCGCGCCCGAAGTGCTGCATCTCAGTTCCGGCCCCCGGAACTCAGTTGCAGCGCTTCTCGGCAATGGGCCGATTGCGGCAACGGGCCGCGGAATCGCCATCCCCGGCCCACCCCACGCCAGCCCCGACCCCCCCGCCAGCCCCGACCCCCACGCTTCGGCGGCCGCCGGCCGCTCGGGCGACGAGCGTCAACGAGCTCCCACCAGCGCGGCGCCCCCCACGACCCGTCCCACGACCCGCCCAACGACCCCCGCCCCTACAACCCCCGCGGACACCCCGCCGCCGGCCGCCCGTTGTGCGACGGGGCCCTGGCGCCGGCGGGCAGGCCGAAGTCCTGGGTCCACGTCGCCGGCCCACTGGCGAAGCGCGGCACCCCGCGGGGGTTGACGCCGATCCCGATGTGGGCGTAGGCCGGCTCGAGGATGTTCTGGCAGTGCCCGACGTCCGACATCCAGGCCGCGATCACCGATGCCGGCGTGGGGAAGCCGGTGGCGATGTTCTCGCCGGCGGCCGACCAGCGGTAGCCGGTGGCGCTGATGCGGTCGAACGGGCTCGATCCCCCCGGTGCGACGTGGGCGAAGTAGTTGCGCCGCACCATGTCGTCGCTGTGGCCCTGGGCGGAGCGATCGAGCCGGACGCTCTCGCGCAGGCGCGGCAGCCCGAAGCGCTTGCGCTCCTGATTCACGAGGCAGACGATGGCGGTGCGCATTGTGCGCGCCGTGGCGAGGTTGGCGGGTGTGTTCGCGTGCGAGCACGCGGCCACGCGGCCACGCGCGACCGGGCGCTCGACGCCGCGGCCGGAGCCGGAGCCACCGTGCACAGTCCGACGAGCGCCGCGAACCCGACAACCGCGCGCGTCACCTTCATGCTCACGCCAGGTTGGTCCACACCGTCTTCGTCTCGAGGTAGGCTTCGAGGCCCTCGCGGCCGTGCTCG
This sequence comes from Solirubrobacteraceae bacterium, assembly GCA_035555155.1. Taxonomy (GTDB): domain Bacteria; phylum Actinomycetota; class Thermoleophilia; order Solirubrobacterales; family Solirubrobacteraceae; genus Palsa-465. Next base: position 3,741 of record DATMGZ010000092.1, read on the forward strand.
CGACCGAGCCCGGAGGCCTTGTAGCCGCCGAACGGGGCGCCGGCATCGCTCGCCGCCCAGCAGTTCACGTACACCGAGCCCGCCTTCAGCATCCCCGCGAGCCGGTGGGCGCTTCGCACGTCGCGCGTCCACACGCCGGCCGCGAGGCCGTACTCGCTGTCGTTGGCCCGCGCCGCCACCTCCTCGAGTGACTCATACGGCATCGCCACCAGCACCGGCCCGAAGATCTCCTCGCGAGAGATGCTGAGGCTGTCGTCCGTGGCCGTGAACAGGGTCGGCTCGACGAAGTAGCCGCCCTCGCCGGCGCTCCCGCCGCTGTCCCCACCCGCGCTCCCGCCGGCGACGAGCTCGGCCCCTTCGCGCCGTCCGGCCTCGATGTAGGACAGGACGCGCTCGTGCTGCTCGGCCGACACGACGGGCCCGAGCTGACTCGCCGGATCGAGGCCCGGCCCGACGCGGGTCTTGCCGGCCCGTGCGGCCAGCGCCGCCACGACCTCGTCGAATTGGTCGCGGTGCACGAACAGGCGGCTGCCGGCGTTGCAGGCCTGGCCGCTGTTGTAGTAGATCGCCTGGAACGAGCCCTTGACCGCGGCGTCGAGATCGGCGTCGGGCAGGATGATGTTGGGCGACTTGCCGCCGAGCTCGAGTGTCACGCGCTTGAGCGCGCGGCCGGCCTTGGCGCCGATCTCACGCCCGACCGCGGTCGAGCCCGTGAAGGCGATCTTGTCGACGCCCGGATGGTCGACGAGCGCCGCGCCGGTCTCGCCGTCGCCGGTGAGCACGTTCAGGACCCCGGCCGGGATGCCGGCCTCGAGTGCCAGTTCGCCGAGGCGCAGCGCGCTGAGCGGCGTCTGCTCGGCCGGCTTCAGCACCACCGTGCAGCCGGCGGCGAGCGCCGGGCCGAGCTTCCAGGCTGCCATCAGCAGCGGGAAGTTCCAGGGGATGATCTGGCCGCACACGCCGACCGGTTCCTTGCGGGTGTAGCAGAGCATGTCGGGCTGGTGGACAGGGATCGTCTCCCCGAAGATGCGCTCGGGCCAGCCGGCGAAGTGGCGGAAGTGCGCCACGCTGGAGGCGACGTCGACGAGCTTCGCGAGCTTGACCGGCTTGCCGTTGTCGAGCGCCTCGAGCTCGGCCAGCTCGTCGGCTGAGGCCTCGATCAGATCGGCCAGGCGGGCGATCGCCAAGCCCCGATCGGCTGCGCTCAGCGAGCCCCAAGGGCCGTCCTCGAGCGCGCGCCGCGCGGCATGCACGGCGCGGTCGACGTCCTCGGCTCCGGCCTGGGCGACGGTCGTGATCGCTCGCGCGGTGGCGGGATCGACGGTCTCGAACGTGCGGCCGTCGGCGGCCGGGACGGTAGCGCCGTCGATCAGCAGCTCGTGCTCACGGCCCGCGAACGCGCGGGCCCGGTCGGACAGCTGATCGGGGAGGGTGGTGACGGACAATGGGGTCCTCCTGCGGGGTTCGGGCGGCGCCGTTAGGGCGTGAGCACGATCTTCAGGGCCTCGCGCCGATCGTAGAGCCCGTAGGCCGCGGGAGCGTCCTCGAGCGACATGTGGTGGGTCACGAGCGGGGTCGGGTCCAGTGACCCCGACGAGAGCATGCCGAGCACGCGGTCGACGTGGCCGATCACGTTCGCGTGGCCGGTCCTGATTCCCAGGGCCTTGATCCACA
>DATMGZ010000093.1:0-4359 GCA_035555155.1 Solirubrobacteraceae bacterium
ACCACCCGCCTGCACGGCCACACCGGCACGTTCGAGAAGCTCACCCAGCCGACCAGCCTGCAAGCCGAAGCGCTCGACCTCGCCGCAAACGCGCCCGTCGTGGTCGTTCGGTAGACACGACCAGAACACCCCAAACCCCCCGAAACCTAGGGAATCCGCCGGATTCGGCTACTTCACCAGGGGGAACTTCGGTCTAGACCGAACGCGAGAAATCGACCGCTGGAGGCTTGAGATGAGAGGCAGCGACCGCGCCCGTTGGATCGCCCTGTACGTGCTGTGCGCCGGCATGCTGATGATCGTGCTCGATGCCACGGTCGTGAATGTGGCGCTGCCATCGATCCAGGCCGATCTGCATTTCTCCCAGAGCAGCCTGGCCTGGGTGGTGAATGCGTACCTGATCGCGTTCGGCGGCCTGTTGTTGCTATCCGGCCGGCTCGGCGACCTGCTCGGCCGCCGCCGCGTGTTCCTGGTCGGGCTCGGGATCTTCACCGTCGCGTCGTTGCTCTGTGCGATCGCGCAGAGCCAGGGCATGCTGATCGCGGCGCGGTTCGTGCAGGGCATCGGCGGAGCCATGACCTCGGCGGTGATCCTGGGGATGATCGTGACCATGTTCCCCGAGCCGCGCGAGCAGGCGAAGGCGATCGGGGTGTACGGGTTCGTGGCCTCCGCCGGCGGCTCGATCGGCCTGCTCGCCGGCGGCGCGCTCACCCAGGCGATCAACTGGCACTGGATCTTCTTCATCAACCTGCCGATCGGCGTCGCCACCGGAGTGATGGCGCTGCGGCTGATCGAGGGGCGCCCGGGAATCGGCCTGCGGGCCGGCGCCGACGTGCCCGGTGCGCTGCTGCTGACGACCGGGCTGATGCTCGGCGTGTACGCGATCCTCCAGGTGGGCGCTCACGGCTGGGGATCGACGTCGACGATCGGGCTCGGCGCGGTCTCCATCGCGCTCGTGGCGGCCTTCGTCGTGCGCCAGGGGCGGATCCCGAACCCGCTGATGCCACTGCGCGTATTCCGCTCCCGCAACGTGGCGGTCGCCAACATCGTGCAGGCGCTGCTGGTCGCCGGGATGTTCGGCATGTTCTTCCTCGGCGCCCTGTATCTGCAGCGCGTGCTGGGCTACGACGCGCTGGAGGTCGGACTGGCCTTCCTGCCGAGCACGATCGTGATGGGCACGATGTCGCTCCGCTGCTCGGGCCCGCTCAGCATGCGCTTCGGCGCCCGCGCCGTCCTGATCCCGAGCCTCGTCTCGATCGGGGCCGGACTGCTCCTGCTCGCCCGGACGCCCGTGCACGGGCGCTACCTCGTCGATCTGATGCCGGCGATGGTGCTGGTCGGCCTGGGCGCCGGGCTCGGGTTCCCGGCGCTGGTCATGCTCGCGATGTCGGGCGCGACCGACAGCGACTCGGGCCTGGCCTCGGGGCTCGTCAACACGAGCACCCAGGTCGGCGGAGCGGTCGGACTCGCGGTGTTGGCCACGCTGGCCAGCGAACACAGCCACAGCCTGCTCGCCTCCGGCGCCTCGAGTGCCGTCGCGCTCAACGCCGGGTACCACGTCGCCTATTTGTGCGGAGCCGCGCTCGTCGCCGCCGCGCTCATCGTCGCCGTGACGATGCTCCGTGCGAAGGCTGCGCCGGCACATGGCCGCGCGGCCGCGCCGGCCGAGCCCGAGCCGGCGTGCGCCGAGGCCGCGTAGCCGTACGCCTGCCACTCCGGTGCTTTGGGGCGGCGCTGCCCCGAGGTCGCGCCGGATGAGCCTGGGCAGGCGCAGTCACGACAGGTGCGACGTCCGTCGACGGGACGGTCGTGCCGGGCGTCGACCGTGCGCTCGGAGCCGCTGCCCGGCGCTCGAGCCAGTCGACCGCGCCGGCCACCTGCCAGCTGCTGACGTCATAGGTATTCCAGCCCGTCGCGCTGGCGTTCTCCTCGATCACGGTGACCGAGCCGTTGCCGGAGCCGTCGACCGCACCGGCCGTCACGACGGCCGTGTGGCCGTAGGGGTGGCCGGCGAACTCCAGCACGTCCCCGGGCTGCGGCACGACGCCGTGCGTGCCGTTGTCGATCTTGACCAGGCCGCCGCCGTCGGCCGGCGAGTAGTTGTCGACCACGGCGTTTCCGTTGGCGTTGAAGGGGTGGACGCCGTAGGCCTGATAGAGCCACCGCATCGACAGCTCGACGCACTCCCACTCGTACTCTCCCCAGGCTCCCGAGAAGTAGTACGTGGTGACGTCGGAGCCGCCGTGGTTCGGCCGCGGTCCACACGCGACGAGGCCGTGCCACACGGCGCCCAGCCGATACGAGCCGGGATCGTGGCCGACGTCGCAGTCACCGTGCCACCAGGACGGGAAGCCGACCGTCGGGACGGCCGCGTGGGCCGAGCCGAGCATCAGCGTCCACGAGCACACCCACATCAACAGCAGGGCGAGCAGGGCCGGCGCCACCCGATGGCTTGCTACATCCATGCCCTGCCCTATCGGCGGACGCTCCGCGTCGCTGATCAAGCGACACCACAGTCACCGAACGTCCGAGCCGGCGCCGCCGGGCTCGAACCCGACCGAGCTACTCGACGAAGAACGGGCCGCTCTCGCCGACCGAGAACCAGCGCGAGGTGATCGTCTTCTTGCGCGTGAAGAACTCGATCGCGTCCTGCCCATGGGCGTGCAGATCCCCCAGGAAAGAGGCCTTCCAGCCGCTGAACGGGAAGAAGGCGACCGGAGCGGCGACGCCGACGTTGACGCCGACCATGCCGGCCTGCACCTCAGCGCGGTAGTGGCGCGCGGCACCCCCGGATTCGGTGAAGATCGACGTCCCGTTGCCGTACCGGCTCGCGTTGACGAGCTCGATCGCCTCGTCCAGGGAGCCGACCTCCACGACGCGCTCCAGCTGGAGATCATCGTGCGCTCGACCATCAACCTCGGCCACGATCTCGGACTGAAGGTGATCGCCGAAGGGCTCGAGGACGCGGCAACGCTCGAGCGCCTGACCGTGCTCGGCTGCGACCTCGCGCAGGGTTATCACCTCAGCCGCCCCCTGGCGTCGGACGCCTTCGTCCGGTGGCTGGCCCGCGAGGAGGCGCTCCGTCTCGGTGCGGCCAGCCTGTAGGGCGGCGCTCAAAACTCTGGCGTCTGCTGCCGATTACGGAGGGACGGTGCCACCGACGCACGTCTCCGCCCGAACCCGCCTGTTACTCCGGCTCTGTGCGCTCGCCGGTGTGCTGGCGCTCGGCCTCCACCTGGCGCACGGGCAATTCGGTCTCGGCGGCCGTGGGCTCGACGCGTTCGCCGACGAGTGGCTCTACGACGCGATCATCGTGGCGTCTGCGCTGTCCTGCTTCACGCGGGCGTGGCTGGTGCCCAAGGAGCGAGTCGCGTGGATCGTGCTCGGGGCCGGCCTGGGGTTCGACGCCCTCGGCGAGATCTATTACTCACTCGCCTTCGGCGACTCGGCGACCGCGCCGGTGCCCTCGCTCGCCGACCTGTTCTACCTGCTCTACTACCCGGCCGTCTACGTGGCGCTGGTGCTGTTCGTCCGCCACCGGATCGGACGGGTACGCGTGAGCGCATGGCTGGACGGAGCGATCGCCGCGGTGACCGCAGCGGCGGTCGTTGTGGCGACGGTGTTCGAGCCGATCATGCATAGCGCGACGCAGGGGTCGGCCGCGTCGGTCGCCACATCGCTCGCCTACCCGATCTGCGACCTGCTGCTGCTGGCGGTGGTGATCGGCGTGTTCTCGCTCGCCAACTGGCGGCCGGGCCGGCGATGGCTGTTGCTCGGCGCCGGGCTGGCCGTGACCGCGATCGCCGACACGGCGTACCTGTACGCAGCCGCCAAGGGCACCTACCGGGTCGGCGGCGTCCTCGACTCGCTGTGGCTGGCGGCGGCCCTTGCGATCGCCGCCGCTCCGTGGCAGAGGGCGCGGCGCCTGCAGCCGAGCGAACGCGGAGGGATGCGCGTGCTCCTGCTTCCGGGCTGCTTCGCCGTGCTCGCCCTCGGCGTCCTGATCTACGGCGGTTTTCACCGCGTCGGCACGGGCGGCCTGATCCTCGCCGGCCTGGCGATGACGCTGGTGATCGCACGCGGAGCCCTGACCCTGCGAGAGAACCTGCGCCTGCTCGACGTCTCCCAGCGCGAGGCCGTGACCGACGCCCTGACCGGGCTCGGCAACCGGCGCCACCTGAACGCCGCCCTGGACTGCGTGCTCGATGCCGGACCGCGGTCGGCGGCGGTGGTGCTGGTCGTCTTCGACCTCGACGGCTTCAAGCTCTACAACGACAGCTTCGGACATCTGGCCGGCGACACCCTGCTCTCCCACCTCGGTGACCGGCTCGCTGCCGCCGTCGCGGGGGGCGGCAGCGCGTT
>DATMGZ010000094.1:0-4454 GCA_035555155.1 Solirubrobacteraceae bacterium
TGTATGCACCTGCCTGGGACGTGGCGCCCCATGACGCGTCCCAGCTGGGTCGGCCGGCCCAAGAGGGACCATATGCCAATTACCTTGTAATGCTCGTTGATCGGTACGGTCCGCGAGGCAGCTACTGGACCTCGCATCCACGCATCCCGAAGCAGCCGATCCGGGTGTGGCAGATCTGGAATGAGCCCAACAACCCGTACTTCTGGCCGGATCAGCCGTTCGCGCCGACGTACGTCTCGCTGCTCCGGGCGGCCCACGACGCGATCAAGCGCGAGGATCCGGGAGCCAAGGTCATCCTTGGCGGCTTGCCCAACTATTCGTGGAAGTCACTTGAGCAGATCTACGAGGTCTCCGGCTCGCGCCCGTTGTTCGACGTCGTCGCCGTGCACCCGTACACCGCCCAGCCGCAGGGCGTGATCACGCTGCTCAAGCTGGTCCGGGCCGTCATGGACAGGTACGGAGACCGGCACAAGCCCATGGATGTGACCGAAGTGGGCTGGCCCTCGTCTCTCGGCCAAGCGGCCGGGCACCATCCGTTCGAGACGACCGAGGCCGGTCAAGCGACCAGGGTCAGCCAGTTGCTGCCCCTCCTGGCGAGCAACCGAGCGAAGCTCGGACTGGCCGGGTTCGACTACTACACATGGGCGGGCAGGCAACACCCACACGGCTATTGGTTCTTCTACGCGGGCCTATTGGCGATCGGCCCGAGCGGCCAACTGCGTGCCAAGCCGGCGTTCGCGGCATTCGGTCGCTCTGCGTTGGCCCTCGAGCGCTGCAAGCGGAAGAGCAGCTCCGCCCTGCGCTGCGCGCGCTCGGGCTGAGCCGGCAGCCGCTCCGCCCGGACCTCAGCTCGAGCCCGCACAGACGCGGAGCGGCGGGCCCGGCGACGAGGCGATCTTCAACGCGGCGGCGAAGGCGATCACATCAGGGCTCGTACCTCCGCGGGGGGGCTGGATCCCGAACCAGTCATCACGGTCGGAACGGCGGCGCTCCGGTGTGAGCCAGGTGTAGATCGTCGTCGCCGCGACCCCGCAATCAGCCCGAGCAAGCGCAACCAGCGTGGCCGCGATGAAGCTGGGCCGCAGCCGTTCGGGTAGGTAGGCGATCGTGCCCGGTGGTCGCGTTGACCAGCCGAACTCCGTGACGTACAGCGTCGTCCTCGTGAGCCCCAGGCGGGCGAGCACGTTTCGAGCGTCCCGGACGTCGGCGAGGACCCCGGCCGGGGTGGGACCGTATGGGTGAATCGCGACGCCGTCGATGTGGGCCCCGATGCCCGCGCGAGCGGCGACCATCGCCGGCAGGAACGTCGACGGGGCCGTCAGCCCGCCGACGACCACGCGGGCTTGCGAGTCGACCTCCTTGATCGCAGTCCGCGCCGCCAGGTACATCGCGTCATAGCGCGCCGCGTCCGGGCGCGGCCGCCAGAACGCGCCGTTGTCGGGCTCGTTCCAGATCTCATACGTGTCGACCGGCTTGGCCGTCAGGTCCGGACGGCTGCGCCAGAACGCCCCACCGGGCCCGTAGCGCGCAGCGAACGCGCCGGCGAAGGCGGCGTAGTCCGCGGCCGAGCGCGGAGGCGCGTGTTCCTGCCCGGGCACCGAGCTCGCCCACGCCGGCGAGTAGTCGATGATCGGCAACCAGCGCAGCCCGCTGGCGGCCAGCGCAGCGGCGATCTGGTCGTCGAACGTCCAGTCGTAGGCGCCCGGCCGCGGCTCGGCGACCTCCCACAGCGCGTCGCTGCGAGCGATCGTGGCACCGGTCCGCCGCAGAGCGGCAAGCTGCGCGGCGATCTGCCGGGGCGAGTACGCGCGGTCGTTGAACAGCCGGTTGACGTTGGCGCCGAACGCCGGCGCGGGCGGCGCGCCCAGGGCCGGCGGCCCCAGGGGCGCCGACTGCGGCCCCAGCGGCACCGGTTGCGCCGCGGCGGGTGGAGGACGGCGCGGCGCCCGGCTGGCGCCCGTGGCGATGATCACACCGGCGAGGACCACGAGCGCGACGAGCGCCGCGGCGAGCGCCGACTTCGCGCGCGGGGAGCGGCGACCCCGGCTCACCGACCCGGCCCGGAGGCCGGCGCGGGCGGCCGCCTGGCGTCGGAGCGCACGGTCCTGAGCGCCTCGAGCTGGCGCTGCTCGCGCGCGCCCGACCGTCCCAGCATGCGCTTCAGCCGCCGTCGCGAGCGGAACGTCACCGCCTGCGCGGCGTCGTCGAGCCGCGCGCGGCGCGGTCCGAGTCGCCGGGCCACGACGTCGTGGCGGGCACGGGCCAGACGTTCGAACGGCTCGCCTCCGAACGCTCGGACGCTGGCGTGGGCGCCCGCATGCAGGACCCGGGCCGAGGGCCAGAACCAGGTCAGGACGCCGGCGTCGGCCGCGCGCAGGCCGAGGTCGAGGTCTTCAGCGTAGAGGAAGATCCGCTCGTCGAACGGGCCTAGGCGCCGCAGCGCCTCGGTGCGCGCGACGATTGCGCAGCCGACCGCCCAGCCCACCTGCCGCGGGTCGTCGGCCTGCCACGGCGCCAGCGCCAGCGCCCACGACCCCGGCAGCGCGGCCGGAGGCACGACGGCCCGGATCAGGTCCGGGGCCGAGGTCGGCCGGGGCTGCACCGATTCCTGCCGGGAACCATCCGGCAGCAGTACCCGCGGAGCGAGTAGACGCGTGGGGCGGTCGGCGCGGGCCGCCTCCGCGGCGAGGTCCGCCAGGGAGCCGTCGATCAGCTCGACGTCGGGGTTGAGCAGCGCCGTGACCGGAGCGGCGAGCTCGGACAGGGCCCGGTTGCACGCCCGAGCGAAGCCGACGTTCTCGCCCAACTCGGTCACCGTCACTCGGCCGGGCCAGCCCCGAGCCAGCGCCACGCTGCCATCGCTCGATCCCGAATCGGCGACGACGACACTCGTGCCGGGCAGATGCCGGTCGACAGAGGCCAGCAGGGTGCCGAGCTCGCGCTCGGAGTTGTGGGTCACGGTGACAATCGCGAGCCCGGCCGGCGGCGCGTCCGCCCTCCCAGCCGCGCCCGCGCCCCGGGCCGCCCGCGTCGCCAACCGCGCCACCGCGTCGGCGTAGCGCCGGCGCGCGGCGCTCGCGTCGAAGCTCTCGCGCGCCCGCGCGCGCCCGCGCGCACCCATCTCCGCCGCCCGCTCCGGGCTCTCGAGCACGCGCACGATCGCCGCCGCGGCGGCCGCGGCGTCGCCGGGCGGGTACAGGAACCCGCACGAGGGCTCGACGATCTCGGCGGGACCGGCGGACGCCGGGACGACGGCCGGACGACCGGCCGCCAGCGACTCGAGCACGGCCATCCCGAACGGCTCCTGCTCGGCGCAGTGCAGCAGGCACACGGCGCGGGCCAACTCGGGCCGTGGGTCGGCGACGGCGCCGGTGAACTCGACGGCACCGGCGAGATCGGGTGCCGCAGCGCGCGCCCACAGTCGCTCCAGCTGCCCCTGCTCGCGGGCTCCCGGCAGCGGCGCCCCGACCAGGCGCAACCGCACGTCCGGCCGCGTCCGGCGCGCGATCGCGAGTGCCTCGAGCGCCAGGTCCGGTCGTTTCCAGCCGACCAGCGCGCCAAGCACGATCACCTCCGGCGGATCGGCGGGAGGCCCGGGGGGCGCGAAGCAGTCGACGTCGACCCCGGGATGAACGACCGTGACCGGTGTGCCCAGGGACGCGCCGGGGTCGAGGTCGTGAGCGATCGCGTGCGACGTCGCCACCACGAGGTCGGCCCGGTCCGCTGCCGCCCGCACCACCCCCCCCACCGCCGCGCTCGGCAACAGGTCGTTGTGATGGAACACGACCGGGGTGCCCGGCGCGCCACCGAACGCGCACGCGATCGCTGAGCGCATCCCCCAGGCGATCACCAGCTCGGGACCGAGCGCGCGCACGAGGCGTCGCAGCTCCCGCGCGTGCGCGGCCAGGCGCTGCACGGCGAGCACGGGCTCGGCCGGCCCGCCCCGCAGCTCCAGGGCGTGCGGGCGCAGCGCGAACACGGGCAGGCCCGCGGTGCGGGCGGCGTCCGCCAGCGGACCCTCGGGACACGCGAGCGCCGGCGCCGGCGGGAGGCCGCCGGCGATGTCGATCAGCAGACGCTCGGCCCCACCGAGCACGCCCGAGTAGCTCACGAACAGGACCACGAGGTCGCCAGGCTACCCGGGTCCTTAGACTGGGGTCCGTGGAGCGTCGATCGGAAGCGACCGCGTGGCCAAGGGTGGCCCTGGTGCACGACTTCCTGCTCGACCTCCGGGGGCCGGAGCGCGTGTTCGCGCAACTGTGTGCGATCTGGCCCCAGGCGGACATCTTCACCGCCGTCTACGACGAGGACGGGACGGAGGGCCGGTTTGCCGGGCGCAGGATCCACACCTCGTTCCTCCAGCGACTGCGCCCCTCGGCACGCACATTCCGGACGCTGCTGCCGCTGTACCCGGCGGCCGTCGAGTCGTTCGACCTGTCCGGTTATGACCTTGT
>DATMGZ010000095.1:0-2798 GCA_035555155.1 Solirubrobacteraceae bacterium
GGCGAGGTTCTCATCGGCGCCGGCGTCCTCGAGCCGCAGGTCGCCGAACGTGCGCACGTCGAGCCGCTCGAGCTCGTCGGCAATCCAGGCGTGCACGTAGTCGCCCGAATGGGCTCCCCCCGTGGTGAGCATGGAGACGGCCTCGCTCGCGATTGGGATCCCTGGCCGCGCCACGTCCGGGACGCGCGAGTAGTCGAGCCGCTCCATCACATCGGCCAGACCCCTCGCGTCCACACCCGCGGCGAGCAGGGCGGCCGCGATCGAACCGGCCGACGTCCCCGCCACCCGGTGGAAGGTGTAGCCCTCCTCCAGCAGTCGTACCACGGCGCCGATGAGCCCGACGCCCTTGACGCCGCCGCCCTCCAACACCAGATCCGCACGTTGCATGGCCAGCGCGACTTCTAGCAGCTCGCAGGCGCCGGCGTGCTGATCCCGTATGAACCGGTGAGCGCGACCGCGCTCTGCCAGGTGAAGCGATTGACCACCGTGGAGACCTGGAGGATGACCGCACTCCCGGTCCCGGGCGCGCAACCGGGCACGAACCTCGGGCCGGAGGTGGTCTGGGCGACGGTCGTCCACTGCCGCGCGTACCCCGTGCAGACGCCGGACCAGGTGCGGCTGCCAACCGCCCCGACGGAGGGCTCGGAGATCATGGCGCGCAGCTGCACGGTGTCGTTGGCGGGACAGGTGATCGGGCCGCTGAGCCGGACGGGGCCCCGGCGTTCGTGATGACCCCCAAGCGGTTGAAGTCGGCTGTCCGCGCGGCCGGCGAGGCGCTGCTGGTCACGACCGCGCTGCCGCCGCCCTGCAGTGCGGCCGACACGGCCACCACAGCCACCAGCACCGCCGCCGCGACGCCGCCGCCGAGCAGCGTCAGCCGGCTAAACGCAGAGCGACCGGATCCCGGCGCGGAGGCGGGTGGCGGTTCGGGCGGCGGGGGGATCGGGGTTCAGGCGGCGGCCGAGGCGCCTGGTCGGGCGCACCCGGGGGCATACCGAAGCCTGATCGTCAACCCAGACCCCGGCCGCAAGCGGCCAACGCTGCCGAATCGCTTCCCGCCGTCGCCGGCGATCAAGCGGCCGTGGCGAATCCCAACCTGACTGAATCGAAAATAGCGTTGCGCCGGGCAGAGGTTGGGAGGAAAATGCCTGCTCAGGTGCCATCACTCTGGGCTTCCCGTGCGGTACGGCCTGCCGCACGTCGTGGCCATAGGGCCAGCGTGAGCGTGCCCATTTTCATGCGTTCCGGGCGGGCCCGTCAGGGCGCATGAGTCACTCAAATAGATACCCCCCTCACGCGATTGCGATCACGTGCCCGCCCTCGACCACGTCGCCGCGGTTGGTTCATTCCAGCAGCTGAGCACCTCCATTCGATTGCGAGACAGGCTGTCCGGAACCGGACGCGAGGCGCCGAGGTGGCGACGTTCTTCTTCCGCTGCCACGTCCTAAGCAGTCGCGGGGATGCGGCAGGTTGATTTCTTCCCGCGATCTGGTGAGAATCGCGCAGTCGGCCGGTTGCTGTGTGGAAGCGATTGGTCGTAGGGACGCGATCGTGGGGGGTAGGTGATGGCTGGATCAGTGTGTGTCGTTAGCGTCCATGGCATCGGTTTTCAGCAGCCGCCGAGAGACGGTAGGCCGGGTTACGCCGACGCCTTGCACGACCTTCTGCGCACGACGCTAGGAGACCGGCTCGGCGACGATCCGGAACGACCCGCCACGGGCGGGCCGGTGTATGTGAGCAGCGAATGGGACGGCTCGCCCGCTATGGGGTTGGGGCGGCTTGACACGGGACTGCCGCTCGTGAGCGAGGAGGGCAAGATCGCGCACGTCGCGCTGGTCTACTCGCCGTCGGAGCCGCTTGAGCCCCGGTTCGGGGAGACGGCGGAGGCGCTGGCCCGCGCGGCCATCTCGCACGGCCACTACACGAGCACGGTCGGTGCGCTGCGGCTGCTCGCGTCCGACGTATGGGCGGCGCTCCTCGAGGACTCGGGTGGGGGTGGTCGCTCGACGCTGACTCCGCGCAGCGATCTGGATGTATCTGTCCACCACGGCGTGCTCGGGCGTGTTCTGCACCGCGGCGCTCAGGCTGCGGCCAAAGATCCTGCGATGGCCTCTGAGACCCCGGGCGCGTTCGCGACGCTGCGGGCGCTGCAGGACGACGTCGCGACCTATGTGACGCGCAACGACCTGCGTGAGCGCGTTCGCGACTTTGTCCAGGACGCGCTGCTGTTACTGATCGACCGGGACGACATCAGCGGCGTCGTGATCAACGCCCACAGCCAGGGCACGGTCCTCTGCTGGGACGTGCTCTGTCGGCTGCCGTTCTCGTCGTGGGCCCGCGACGACGATCGGCGCGCCGGGCTCTTCCGCCACTTCGTGACCGCGGGCAGCCCGATCCCAAAGTACGTCGACATGTTCGCGTGGGGAGATCAGGTGGGCGAGCTCGCGGCGGCGCTCGCCCCGATCGGGAGCCTGATCTGGCACAACTTCTGCGACGCGCACGATCCCGTGGCGGACCCGTTGAACCCGCCCGCCGGCTGGCGGCCAGGAGATCCATGGGACGAGCCGCCTGAGCCCGACACGGGGCTGCTCGTGGCCCGTGATGCCAACGGGGCTGTCCGGCACGTCCCGATCGCGGACGCCCCGGTCGACAACATCAAGTACAGCTCAGGCGGCGGCCTACAAGCGCACGATTACTGGAACAACGAGAAGCAGTTCGTCCCCGCCCTGGCCGCGCTGCTCTGACCGTGAACGGCGGCAGGAGAATCGCGCGCCTCGCGTCCCCGAATTCGCGCTAGA
>DATMGZ010000096.1:0-2859 GCA_035555155.1 Solirubrobacteraceae bacterium
TCGACCTGGCCGCGGCGCTGGCCGACCGGCTGCGACGCTCCGGCTACATCGGCCGCGTCCCCCTGCTCTACGGCCCCTCCGCCGTGGCCGCGGATCCGGGCGGCCGTTGGCTCTACGCAACGGCGCTGGCCTCGGCCAGCGGCGCCGGGTCGGGCACCCTCAGCGTGATCGACGCCGCGCGGGCCCGGACCCGTCCCGACACGGCGCTCGTGCACAGCGTCGCGGCCGGCTGCGAGCCGGTCCGCGTGGCGCTGTCGGCCGGCGGCCGGCTCGTCTGGGTCACGGCGCTGGCCGATCACGCCGTGCTCGGCTTCTCGCGCTCGCTGCTGTTCCATCATCCGCGCCGGGCTCGCATCGCCCACGTGCTCGTGGGCAGCGCCCCCGTCGGCGTCCTGCCGGTGGACTCCGGGCGCCGGCTGCTCGTCGCCGACTCGGGCCCGTCGGCCGTCGCGGCGACGGGGCCGGGCGTGACGGTGGTCGACGTCAGCGCCGCCCTCGCCGGGCGCCCGGCGGCGCTCGGCTCGGTGCGGGCCGGCGTCTACCCGCGCGACCTCGCGGTCCCGCCGGGACGCCGAACGGTGTATGTCACCAACTACGGCTCGAACCAGGTCGAGGCCGTGAACCTGAACGATCTCCCCTGATCGCGCCTACGGCGCGACCACGATCGTCCCGTTCATGCCCGGGTGGATCGTGCAGCGGTATGCGATCGTGCCCGCCTTGGTCAGCTTCAGCGTGAAGGTGCCGCCGTTGCTGAACGTCTGCGACGAGGTGAACTGCGGTCCGCTGACGTAGGTGACGTTGTGCGGCGCCGAGTCCATGTTCGTCCACTTGACGGTCTGGCCAACCTTGGCGTGGATCGAAGGCGGGTTGAAGGAGATGTTCTGCATCACGACCGGAACCACCGCGCCGGAGGCGGCGGCGCTCGCGGTCGTCGTGGCAGCGGGCGTGGGGCTCGCAGCCGAGCTCGAGCTCGTGCTCGACGAGCTGCTGGAGCTGGAGCCACACCCGGCCAGCGCCACAAGGATCAGCGGCAATGCGACGGCGGACAGTCGTTTCATGCGGTCGGTCTCCTGTTCGGGCTTGCGAGCATCTGAACCAAAGGACGGCGGGGAGGAGCGAAAGCTTCCCGCCGCGTGTGGCGCACCGCGAGACAGCGTACTGCGTGGCAGAGCCTAGACTTGCGGTCATGTCCGGTCATTCCAAGTGGGCTTCGATCAAACACAAGAAGGCGATCGTCGATCAGCGTCGCGGCCAACACTTCACCAAGCTGGCCCGCGCCGTCACCGTCGCCGCGCGCGAGGGCGGGGGCGACCCGGACGGCAACCCGGCGCTTGCGCTGGCGATCCAGAAGGCGCGTGACGCATCGATGCCCAAGGACAACATCGAGCGCGCGATCGCCAAGGGCACCGGCGAGGGTGTCGACACGGAGCAGATCGAGACCGTGCTCTACGAGGGCTACGGCCCTGGCGGCGTGGCTCTGCTGATCGAGGCCCTGACCGACAACCGCAACCGCACCGGCGCCGACGTCCGCCACGCGCTCAGCAAGCACGGCGGCAGCCTCGGCGAGCCCGGCTCGGTGTCGTATCTGTTCGACAAGCAGGGCGTGATCGTGGTCGACGCCGAGCGCTACGGCGAGGATGACCTGATCGGCGCGATCGACGCCGGCGCGCAGGACATCGTGCTCGACGACGACGTCTACGAGATCATCACCGACCCGTCGGATCTCGGCGCTGTCCGTGCCGCGCTGGAGCAGTCCAGGGTCGAGCTCGAGAGCACCGACGTGACCCAGCGCCCCCGGGCCCGAGTGCCGGTCGACGAGGCCGCCGCGACCAAGCTGTTGAAGCTGATCGACGCGCTCGAGGAATCCGACGACGTCGGCGCCGTGCACGCCAACTTCGATGTCGACGCGGACGTGCTCGAGCGCATCGCGGGCTAGCCCGACGGCAACTCTCGCTACCCTTCCCCGCCCGATGTCCGTGAAGCAGAAGATCCTCCCCGTGCTCGTGAGCGCCGCCACCGCGGTCGGCCTGGCCGCCTGCGGCAGCTCCAAGGCGCCCGGGGTCACGCCCGCGCCCTCGGGCGGGGCGGCGGCCGACGCGTCGTCGGCCGCCACGACGTCGACGTCGACATCGACGACGGCGACGACATCGACCACGCCCAAGATCCCGCCGGCGATCGCCAAGAAGCCGGTCGTGGTCGTGCCCACGGGCGCGCCGCCCACGCATCTGGTCACCAAGGACCTGATCGTCGGCACCGGCGCGACGGCCGGCGCGGGCCAGAACGTCACCGTCAACTACGTCGGCGTGCTCTACAAGGGCGGCAAGCAGTTCGACGCGTCCTGGGACCGCAACCAGACCTTTACGACGCCGCTCAGCAACGGCAGCGTGATCCCGGGCTGGGTCCAGGGCATCGCCGGCATGAAGGTCGGCGGCCGCCGCATGCTGATCATCCCCCCGAGCCTCGCCTACGGCGCGACCGGGCAGCCGCCTACGATCCCCGCGAACGCGACGCTCGTCTTCGTGGTCGATCTGATCTCGGTCGGCTAGAGCGTCCCGGCTCGGGCGCCTCGCCCTCGGAGTCCTTCTGCGCCTCGGGCGCGTCGGCCCGCCGCCGCGCCCGATGCAGCGGCCCCCGGCGCGCAGGGCGGGCAGGTCGGCGGCATCGATCGCCTCCACGAGCGTCAGCGCGGCGTCGACCATCGGGACCACCTCGGGCGAGACGGACATGGCCGCGTCGCCGATCGTCTTGACCAGCCGCACGGGCCAGGTCGGCACCTCGGCGGCCAGCACCGCGAGGCGCCCCGCCCCGCCGCCGAGCTCCTCGGCCGCGACCTGGCCGCCCAGCGCGGTGAAGCCGACC
>DATMGZ010000097.1:0-39063 GCA_035555155.1 Solirubrobacteraceae bacterium
GTTCGAGGACGAGGGGCTGGAGCTGACCGCGCGCCTCGGGCGCGACGATGACCTGTTTGCGCATCTCGAGTATCGGCGACCGCGGTGAGTCGATCGCGATCGAAATGATCGGTTGGGCCCATGGGTGGGCTAGGTTGGATCGTGGGACCGATGAGCTCTACTGAGGCTTCCGACCGAAGGCCGCCAGGGTCGACGGATGACCGTGTCGTGCGCGACGCGACCCGACTCCGGGTCTACGAGCTGTTGCGGGCAATGCAGGACGGAGTCCAGATCCCGCCGCGGGTCATCGAGGAGTTGGTCAGCGGCGCCGACCGTCGGGCCTGGCCGGAGGTGGCGCGAGCCGCCCTGTTCCTCGCCGCCGCCCGCTCCCTGTCCGAGCCCCACAGCGTCTACTGGGCCGCGACGACACGGCTTCTGGACCGCGCGCAGGCCGATGGCGACATCGTCATGGGCGCCGTTGCGTTGGCGATGCGGGCCCAGGTCGTCAATACGTCCGGCGACCCCGCGTCGACGGTCGCCGCCGACAGGGATCTCGCCCGCGCCAGCATCATGCTCGAGACCGCAGCCGGCTCCTCGCTGGAGCACGCCAGCGCACACAATGAATGTGCCCGCGCATTCGGCGAGCGCGACTTGTGGGAGCTCGAGCTCGAGCACTACCGCGCCGCGGACAAGGCCCTCGACGGGGAGACCGGGCGAGACCTCGTGCTGCCCACGATCCTCTACAACAAGGCCGAAGTGGAGCTGAACTGGTGCGCGGCGCTCAGGGAGATCGGCGACGGACGCATCCTGGCTCATCGCAGTCGCCTGGCTCGAGAGGCCCTGGAGAGGGCCGACATCCCCGCTCTGCCCGATTCCTGGCGGCAGGAGCTTCGCATCTTCGCCACCTTGCTCAGCGCCATCGAGCCCGGCGATGGGCCGCCGGACCCGGTGGACCCGCCGGCCGAAGGCAGCTACGGCGGCTATGTCCGCCTGACGCGGGCGCTGTCGATCGACGACCACCGGTACGCGCTCGTCGAGGCCGAGGAGGCGCTGGCCCGGATCGATCACGGCCAGTCCCCCCAGGTCCACAACCTCGCCCTGTGCGTGGCCGCGGAGATCGAGGCTGCCGCCGCGGGTCGCGAGACGGCCGGGCTCCGATACGCGAACCAATTGGCCCGCCAGCGATGGGCGGCTCGTCTGTCCTCGCTCGCCTCGATGCAATCGCTGCTGCACGCCGAGCGCCTCAGCTCGGAGCATGCGCTGCTCAGCAAGCACGCGTACCTCGATGATCTCACGCGCCTGGGCAACCGCCGGGCACTACTGCGGTTCGTCGATGGACTCGCGTCCGAGGGGGTGAGCGCGATCGCGCTGGTGCTCGTCGATCTTGACCACTTCAAGGCCGTGAATGACCGCTACGGCCACAGCGTCGGCGACGAAACGCTCATCCGGGTCGCCGCGGTCCTCCGCGGCGCCGTCCGCGCCCAGGACGTTGCCGTGCGACTCGGCGGGGACGAGTTCCTGCTCGTGTTGGCAGTGCCCAAGCCCGACGCCGCCGGCCGCCGGGCCGATGCCATCGTCGCGGCGATCGCCGGCGAGGACTGGGATCAGATCCGACCCGGGCTGTGGGTCACCGCGAGCCTCGGACTTGCGTGGGGCGATCCGCGGCAGCTCGAGGCCCTGCGCGCAGCCGCGGATGCGGCTCTCTACCGCGCCAAGACGAGCGGCGGCAACCGCATCTCCGGTTGACATCGTCATGACTTGAAATGACTTCGTAATGATGTCACAATGGCATCATGCACGTTGAAGACTACGTCGAGGCCGTCTCCGAGGACCTCGTCCGGCTCGCGGCTCTCGGTGACGAGTCGACCGCGCGAGCCGCGGAGCTGCTCGCCGTCGCGCTCGAATCATCATTGGCGCGGCGCCTCCAGGACGCTCTCACCCAGGCGGCGCTCGAGCTCTCCGCACAGCTCGAGCAGGGCAGGGTCGAGGTCCGTGTCGCCGGCGGCGACCTGGAGCTCGTCCACGTCAGCGACACCGAGCCCCCACCGCCGGCCGCGGCGGACGAGGCGTTCACGGCCCGCATCACGCTGCGGCTCCCGGAACGCCTGAAGTCCCGCCTCGAGGCGGCCGCCGCAACCAGCGGCGTTTCCGTCAACACCTGGCTGGTGCAGGCGCTCGACCGCGTGCTTCAGCCACGTCCATCCACGAGCGCCAGCCACCGCCTCACCGGCTACGGCCGGAGCTGATCGGAGTACCCATGCAATCGTTCGCCACGCCGCAGCCCGTCCGGCTCGCGATCAAGGTCCCGGCCGCTGACGTCGATGTCGTGACGGTCGACGGCGACGAGTCGACGATCACGCTCGAGGGGCCGCCGAAGCTCGTCGACACGATGAAGGTCGAGCTCGTCCGCGACCGGCTCATCGTCGAACCCCGACGCAAGCCGTTCACCAAGGTGTTCGGCCGGTTCGCCGGATCGCTCCACGTACGCGTTCACATCCCGCATCGCAGCAGCGTCGAGATCGTGACCGCCGCCGGCAGTGCGACTCTCGACGGCACGTTCGCCGGGCTCGAGCTCTCCTCCACCTCCGGCGACGTCCGTGTCACGGGTGAGCTCGACGGCAACGCGAGCGCCAAGACCGTGAGCGGCGACGTGCGCCTACCCGATGTCGTCGGTGACGTCACCCTGAGCACGGTCTCGGGCGACCTCGCCGCCGAATCGGTTGACGGTTCGGTGTCGGTGAGGTCAGTGTCGGGCGACGTCCGCGTGGACTCGCTCCGGGACGGCACGGTGACCGTTCAGAACGTCTCCGGCGACATCGAGCTCGGCATTGCGCCGGGCACCAACATCGACGTCGACGCGCGAACGGCCTCGGGCCAACTCAGCTCCGAAGTGCCGCTGTCCGACGCGCCAGGCCACGAAACCGGTCCGACCGTCGTCGTCCGCGGCAACACGGTGAGCGGCGATCTCCGGGTGTTCCGCGCCGCCTGAAACGACCGGCACGAAGGGGTGATCGGAACGCCGGCGCCTGGTCGGGTCAGGTTCGGGCCCACGATGCGGCCGGCTGGGGCCCGTGGTCGACCCCGACCATCCTCGGCGGAGCCTGACACGCTCCTAGAGCGCTCCGAGTTCCTGGAACAACGCCTTGGCGGCGGCCGTCCCGAGCGGCACGTAATCGGCCAGGAACCGTTCGTTCGGGGCGTGGATGTTCGCGTCGGGGAGGAAGAAGCCGGTGACGATCGTCGGAATGCCCTTGTGGGCCAGCGCCCCGAGGACGGGCAGCGAGCCGCCGGAGCGGATCAGCGCCGGCCGGACGCCGAGCGCTTGCTCGAACGCGTTCAGGCCGAGCTGGAGGGCTCGCGCGTCGGGCGGCACGATGCCCGGGTCCGCTGAGGCGAGCAGCTCGATCTCGAGCTCGGCCTCGGCGGGGGCCGCCGCCCGCAGCAGTCGCTCGAACTCGGCGGCGATCGCCTCGGCCTGCTGACCGGGAGCCAGCCGGATCGACACGTTGGCCTCGGCGAGACTCGGGATCACCGTCTTCACGGCGTTGGGCGACCCGCTGTGGATGCCGTTGATGTCGAGCGAGGGCTCCGCGAAGGTCCGCCGGTAGAACTCCTCGGCGGCGCGGACGTCCGTGGGACGACCGCCTCGAGCGGCGAGCTCGTCGGCCCCAGGAGGGAGCTGCGCCCAAGCGTGAAGCTCCTCCGGCGTCGGCGTGCTGATGCCCTTCCGCAGCGGCTCCCGAAGACGGCCGTCGGCAGCGACGACGGACGCGAGAGTCTGGACGAGAGCGTTGGTAGCGTTCAGCGCGGCGCCGCCGTAAAGGCCCGAGTGCAGGTCGCTGTCACCCGCACGCAGGGTGAGGTGGAAGTACACGATCCCCCGAGTCGCCACGGTGAACGCCGGCATTCCCCTCCGGATCATCCCCATGTCGAAGATGACCGCAGCGTCGGCCCCGCGTTCATCCGCCTTGAGGAAATCGACGATCGAGTGGCCGCCGGTCTCCTCCTCGCCATCGCAGACGAAGCGCACGTTGATCGGCAGCTCGCCGGACCGGGCGAGCTCGCGGGCGGCGCCGAGCAGGAGATAGAGCTGACCCTTGTCGTCGGCCACTCCGCGCGCGTAGATGTGCTCGCCGCGGAGCTCCGGCTCGAACGGCGCCGACTCCCACAGCTCGAGCGGATCGGGCGGCTGCACGTCGAAGTGGCCGTAGCACAGCACCGTCGGCGCCTGCGCCGCGTCAGCGCTCGCTCGGAGCTCGCCGATCGCCAGCGGGTGACCGTCCCAGTCGATCAGCTCGGCGTGCCCGCCGGCGCCCCGGATCAGCTCGCAGACCCACTCGCCCGCCCGCTTCACATCCCCGGCGTGCTCGGGCTCCGCGCTGATCGACTGGATGCGAAGGAACTCGCTGAGCTCGTCGAACCATGCGGGCATCGCGGCAGCCTACAGCGACTCAGCTCCAGCTCACGGATGCGAGCAGGCAGCAGCGGAGCTACGCGACCAGGCGCGAGCCGGGCAGCTCGACGGCGAAGCGGTCGACGCCGTCCTCTCGGCGATCGGGCATGGTCCGCCGAAGCGGCCCAGCGCAGCTGCAGAGCTGACCCAGCGCGAGCTCGAGGTCCTGAGGCTCATCGCGGTCGGGCGCACCACGCCAGAACCGAAGCGAAATCCGGGTCGAGATCCAGCCGGAATCAGACGTCGGCACGTGGTTGGCCGAGGTCGTTGAGTCGGGATTGGAGGAACCGGCGCTCGGTCTCGCTTCCCGCTAGCTGGAGTGCGCGGGCGTAGGCGGCGCGCGCTTCATCACTGTGGCCGAGGCGACGCAGGAAATCGGCGCGGGTCGAGTGGTAGTAGAGGTAGCTGTCGAGGTCGAGATCGTCGAGGAGTGCGAGCGCAGCCGCCGGTCCGTCGATCTCTGCGAGCGCGACGGCGCGGTTGACGGTGACGACGGGCGAGCCGGTTTGCTCCTCGAGACGGCGGTACAAAAGAGCGATCCGATCCCAGTCGCGTCGCTCCTGTGTGTGGAGATCTGCGATCGCCGCCTGTACCACATAGGGACCGGCGCCGTGGAGCGCGAGCGCGCGTTCGAGCAGCTGTCGTGCTTCGATGATCTGGGTCTGGTCCCAGAGAGAGCGGTCCTGCTCGTCGAGGAGGACGAGTTCGCCGCCGCGAAAGCGCGCGTCTCGTCGAGAGTCGTTCAGCAGCATCAACGCCATGAGCCCGACTGCTTCGACTTCGTCGGGCATCAGCTCGAGGAGCGCCCGTCCCAGGCGCAGGGCTTCTGCGGCGAGGTTCACGCGGCCGTCGCCCCAGCCTTCGTTGAAGATCAGGTAGACGACGGCGAGGGCGGCGTCGAGCCGCTCGGGGAGCGCGTGCTCGGGCGGCACAGCGAACGGGATGTTCGCGTCGCGGATCTTGTTCTTTGCTCGGGTGAGGCGCTTACTCATCGTCTCGACCGGGACGAGGAACGCGCGCGCGATCTCCTCGGTGGACAGTCCGCCGAGCGTGCGCAGGGTGAGCGCGACCTGGGCGTCGAGCGCGAGCGCCGGGTGGCAGCACGTGAAGATCAGCTCGAGGCGCTCGTCGGGGAATGTGACCGTGTCGTCCATGGGTTCCTCCGGTGGGTCGCGAAGCTCGCGCTGCAGCTGCTCGGTCTTCGCGACGAGCGTCCGCTCGCGGCGGATGCGGTCGATCGCGCGGTTGCGGGCGGTCGTGATCAGCCAGCCGGTCGGGTTCTCGGGCTGCCCGTCGCGCGGCCAGCGCTCCGCCGCCAGTGCGAACGCTTCCTGTGCCGCGTCCTCGGCGAGCTCGATGTCGCCGAGGATGCCGACGAGGGTGGCAAGCACGCGTCCCCACTGATCGCGGAAGACGTCTTCAAGCACCCCCGAGCTCCTGCTCGAGCACGGGGCGGACCTCGATCGCCGCTGTGATGTCGAGCTCCTGCAGCTCCGCCGCGACGGCGAGCGCGCCGTCGAGGTTCTCGGCCTCGATCAGGATGAGGCCGGCGAGGAACTCCTTGCTGTCAACGAAGGGACCGTCGGTCAGGAGTGTCCTTCGCGGCTCGAGCCTGACGGTCGTCGCCGACTCCGCCGGCTGCAGACGCACCCAGCCGCTCACGTTCGGCCGATCGAGGACCGCGGCGACCCCGGGGTGCATCTCGCGCGGCCGGCGTCCCCCGGGCGTCTTTCCCTTTGTGTAGGCGAGCAGTGCGTACTTCATCTGCGCTCCCTTCTCGAGCGTGCGATTTCTCCTTCTAGACGAACGGCCGCCGCCCCGACGGACACGTCATCGGGTTTCGATCGATCTGTCCGTCTGAGCGGCTGCGGTTCGTCATCAGATCAGAAGCCGGCATTTGCCCGCCGGCCGCGACCGAAGAGGAGCAGACGATGATGACCAGATCCACAGTCACCGGCCGCGTCAAGCATGTCGCGAGCGAGAAGGCGAAGCCGCGTCTCGGCTGGGTCGTGGGACTGACCTCGACGGCGTACTTCATGGTCGTCTTGGACTCGTCGGTCCTGATCACCGCACTGGCGCGCATGCAGCGCGATCTGCACGTCGGCCTCTCGTCGCTGCAGTGGACGTTCAACGCCTATGGGATCGCGTTCGCGGCCGGCATCATCACCGCCGCCGCGCTCGGCGATCGCTTCGGCCGCCGGCGCGTGTTCACCTCGGGGATCGTGCTCTTCACGATCGCGTCCGCCGCGTGCGCGCTCGCGCCCAGCGCGGGCGTGCTGATCGCCGCACGGACGGTTCAGGGGCTCGGCGGCGCGGTCGTGCTCCCGCTCAGCCTGACGATCCTGACGACGGCGTTCCCGGCAGAGAAGCGCGGGATGATCGTCGGCGTCTACGGCGGCCTGGCGGGACTCGCGGTTGCGCTCGGGCCGATCGTCGGCGGCGTCGTCACCGAAGCGATCGACTGGCACTGGATCTTCTGGCTCAACGTTCCGATCGGCATCGTCGCCGCGCCGCTCGCCCTGCGCCTGCTGCCCGAGAGCTACGGCGCAACCGAACGGCTCGACCTGATCGGCGGCGGCTTGGTCAGCTCCGGCGTCATCGCCCTGGTCTGGGCGCTGACCCGCGCCAACGACATCGGCTGGTCCAGCGCGCAGACGATCATCACGTTCGCTGCCGGCGGGGTCCTGCTCGCAGCGTTCCTCGCGTGGGAGAACCGCGTCAGCGAGCCGATGGTTCCGCTGCGGCTGTTCGCGATCCGCGAGTTCGCGATCGGCAACCTCACGACGTATCTGATGTCCGGCGCGATCTTCGCCGCCGCGTTCTTCGTCACGCAGGAATTCCAGTTCGCCCGCGGCTACTCGCCGCTCCAAACGGGGCTGCGGCTGCTGCCGTTCTTCGCGACGCCCATGGTCGTCTCGCCGCTCGCCGGAGCACTGTCGGACCGCATCGGCCGCCGCCCGATCATGGTCCTCGGCCTCACCCTGCAAGCCACTGGGTTCATCTGGGTCGCCGCCCGCGGCACCCTCAGCACCAGCTGGATCGAGCTCACGGTCGCACTGCTCGTCTCCGGCATCGGCATCTCGATGGCGCTGCCGACCGTCCCGACCGCAGTCCTCAGCGCCGTCTCCCCGGAAGACATGGGCAAGGCCGCCGGCATCAACTACATGGCGCAGCGCTTCGGTGCCGTGTTCGCGATCGCGATCGGCAGCGCGATCTTCTCGACCTACGGCCACCTCGGCACGCCCGCCAGCGTCACCGCCGGCTTCAGGCCCGCGCTCTGGGCCTGCGCCGCCTTCGCGGTCCTCGCTGCCGTAAGCGCCGCCGCGATCACGCCACGCAAGCCCGCGACCGCCGCCCACCTCGACACCGGCGAGCTGCCGATCGCCGCCTAGGGAGGACGTCAAGAAACTGATCGCGGTGCGCCTCGCGCAGGTCGGCCGGCGCTCGCGCTAATCCGCTGCCACGGCGGCCGCTGCCCTGCGATTCCGGCGCAAGCCGTGGGCCGAAACGGAGTCACCTATCCGTCCCCGCTTTGCTGGTCGGCCAGTCGGCGGACGGCGCTCAACAGACGCTCGCACGCCGCCTGCACGCCGTATTGCTCGGCCAGCAATTGCATCGCCGCCTCGTGGGCCGGATAGGCACCTCGCCGGCCGGACGGGAGCGCGATTGGCAAATCGGCCACCGGCGGTACGACCCGCATCGCGCTCTTCAGGTACTGACGGTCTGCGTCCGAAAGCGGCTTCTCGCGCAGGACGCCGGCGATATCCCCGTACCGGCGGATCATTCCCGCCGCCGTGACGCCACCGACGCCCCTGAGTCCGGGAAGGCCGTCAGATGGATCGCCGCGCAGGATCGCGAAGTCGGCATAACGACGGCCCGGAACTTCGTAGCGGCGCGTCACCTCGCCCTCGTCGATCACCGTCAGCCCCGACTTCTCCGGATAGAGGATTCGCACGCGCGGGTCCTCGACCAGCGCGAACAGATCCCGATCACCGCTGGCGATCTCGACCGTCCCTGAGGCGAGCCTGGTCAGGGTCGCGATCACGTCCTCCGCCTCGTGATCGCAAACGCCGACCACATCGATCCCGATGCCATCGAGGAGGGCGTGAATCACGGGAACCTGCGGCGCCAACCCGGCGGGGACCGGCTCCGCGACCCGATGGGACTTGTACGTCGGGATCAGATCCACCCGCCAATCCGGACGCCACGCCCAATCGTCAGCCACGACGAGCCGACGCGGCCGACGCTGAACGACGAGACGCCCGAGCCGCTCGAGAAAACCCCGGATCGCGTTCACCTGCACTGCGCCGCCCGCGCGGTCGCCGGCGGGCACGCCGTAGTAGGCACGGAAGATCAGGCTGGATCCGTCGATGAACAGCCAGTCGCAGGCCACGGGCGCACCATACTGCGGCGTCCTGAGCAGCCATCTGCACGCCGCCGAGGTCAGCACATCGGAGGATATGATCGCTCAGCGGATGACCGGCGGACACGATCGTGGCACGGCTGCTCGGGCCTGGATCGCGATCGCGATCGGCGTTCTCGTGGTTGTGGTCGGGGTGCTCGCGCTGGCGCGCAGCGACGGATCTCCGCGCAGCACTGCCCGGGCGCCGGTCACCGCGTCGCATCCCGACGGCCCCGGGCCTGTCCGAGCTCAGGTCACGGTTGCCGCGGCGGCGCCGCTCAGCGCGATCCCGCACTCGTTCTTGGGCCTGTCCACCGAATACACGACATTGCCGGTGGAGGAGCGCCATGTCGCGCTCTACCGACGAGTGATCTCGCTGCTCCACGTGCCCGGCGATGGACCGTTTGTGCTGCGGATCGGAGGGGATTCATCGGATCACGCCATCTTCGACCCGACGGTGCTCAGGCTGCCGCGATGGGCGTTTGACCTGAACGTGGCGTTCGTTGCCCGCACGGCGCACCTCGTGCGTGAGCTGCGACTGCGCGTGATTCTCGACCTCAACCTGATCACCGCATCGCCGGAGAGCGCCGGCCTATGGGCGGCAGAGGCCGAGGCGACGATGCCGAAGGCGAGCATCATCGGCTTTGAGGTGGGTAACGAGCCGGACCTCTACAACCACGCCTTCTGGGTGCAGGCGACCGACGCCGTCCGGTTCGAGGGCGACGCGTTGCCCAAGGACATCACTCCCGCCAGCTACGCCCGGGACTTCGATCGTTACTCAAAGGTGCTCTCACTCGTCGCGCCGCACGTCCCGTTGCTCGCCCCGGCGCTGGCCAACGCGGGCGCGGACCGGCGGTGGATCGCGACACTCCTGGAGCGTTCGCACCCTGGGTTGCGAACCGTCAGCGGCCACCGCTACCCGTACTCGGCGTGTGCGTTTCCCGGCTCCTCGCAATACCCGACGGTCGACCGGATCCTCAGTGAGGACGCCACGGTCGGAATGGCGGAATCGGTCAAGCCCGCGGTCGTCCTGGCCCGGCAGGCCGGCCTGCCGTTCGTCTTGACCGAGTTCAACTCCATCACCTGCGGAGGGCTCAACGGCCTGAGTGACGCGTTCGCGACAGCGTTGTGGGCGCCCGACGCAGTGTTCGCGCTGGAGCGGGCAGGGGTTCAGGCTGTCCACCTCCACGCCCGCCAGACCACGATCAACGGCCCGTTCACGTTCGATGGTCCTCGGTTCGTCGCGCGCCCGTTGCTGTACGGCATGATCCTGTTTGCCCGCACGCTCGGACCCGACGCGCGCCTGGTGTCGGTGCGGCTTCGCGGCCCGAGCCCGCGCCATCTCAAGGTGTGGGCGGTGAAGGTCGGCAGCGACACGCTCCACGTGCTGTTGATCAACAAGGGACCGCAGTCGCTCCACGTCAACCTGCAGCTCCCGGCGACCGCGACGGGCGCGGTGGAGCGACTCCTGGCGGCGTCTCCGAACGCGCGCTTCGGCGTCACACTTGCCGGTCAGAGCCTCGATCAGGACGCGCAATGGACGGGAGCTCGCGTGACCGAGCCCGTGCGCCGCGTGGGTCGCCGCTATGTCGTCGCGCTCCCACGCTACAGCGCCGCGCTCCTCTCGGTGCCGATCACGCGCGGGTCGCTGCGGTAGAGAACGTGAGTCAGCTCGGGGGCAAGACGCTCGCGGACCTGCTCCGGGCCGGACCCGGACGGGATCGACCGAAGATCTGGGAGCACCGATGATCGGATCCGGGCTGCCGTTGGCGCGCCCTGGGACTCGTGCACGAAGGCGTTGTGTTGCAGTGCTGTGCCGTCAGAGGTCATGGCTGCATCGGTCCAGGGGTCAACCTGCACATACGCCCACTACAACCAATAAGTCGCCGGGCGGTCGTTTTCAAGTCGCGGCGCGCCCGATGGCAGCGGGCTGGGCGAGTGCCTGGCGCAGCTTGGTTAGGGCGGCGGCCTCGATCTGCCGCGCCCGCTCGGCTGTCAAGCCAAGCCCAGCACCGATCTCGCCCAGCGTCCGCGCTTCCTGGCCGAGGCCGTAATGGCTGCGGATCACCGCGAGCTCGCGTTCCTCCAGTTCATTGGTCAAGTCAAGCACTGCGTGGATCTCGAGATCGTCGAGCACCCTTTCGTATGCCTGCTCGGCCACGGGATCGACGATCGTCTCCCCGATGGTCGGGCTGGACGGGTCGTCCGCGCTCAGCCGGTCCTCGATGCCTCGCGGCATGCGCTCGGTCGCGAGCAGGCGTTCGACCCGGGCCGGCGCGAGGCCGGTCGCGGTGCTCAGTTCTTCGGTCGTCGGTTCCTTGCCGTCTGTTTGCAGGTGCTCGTTGCGCGCCCGCCTGATGTGCGAGAGGTCTCGCGCCGCGCGATCCGACAGGGCAACCGGCCGAGTGAGCTCGGCGACGAGCTCCTGCATGGCTTTGCGCACCCAGAACGAGGCATACGCCCAGAACGGCGTGTCCAACTCCGAGTCGTAGCGACGCGCGGCGAAGAGCAACCCCGCAACGCCCTCCTGGAGAAGCTCCCGACGCTCGACCCTGCTGCCCTGGAAGCCGCGGGCGAGGTTCGCGATCGCCGGCAGGAAGGCCTCGGTCAGCCTGCGGCACGCAGCGGCGTCGCCGCACTCGGCCGCGATGACCAGGTCCCGCTCTTCCCGCGCAGTCAGTCTTTGCTGAGCCAGTAGGAACCCTCGGGTCGCGAAGACGGACCGATTGTCGCATTCTCCACTTGGGTTGGCGCGCGGGCGGCTTACTAAGGCTCCTCACTGCACCCACCGCGACCAACGGAGGTCGACATGAGCAGCGTCCAAGACAGAAGCGAACCCGTGACCGACGCGGCCGGACGCGAGACAATCGACCCGAAGCTGGAGGTCGTCGTCATCCCGGTGTCCGACGTCGATCGGGCCAAAGACTTCTACGTGAGCCTGGGTTGGCGGCTCGATGCGGACGTCGTGACCGGCGAGGACTTCCGGGTGGTGCAGCTCACGCCTCCGGGCTCGCGGTGCTCGATCATCTTCGGCACGGGCGTCACCTCGGCCGCCCCGGGATCGGCGCAGGGGCTCCACCTGATCGTCTCGGACATCGAGGCCGGACGCGATGAGCTCGTCGAGCACGGCGCCGACGTCAGCGAGGTGTTCCACGACGCCGGCGGGGTGTTCCACCATGCCGGCGGGATGGCACGCGTCGTCGGCCCGGATCCCGAGCGCCGCAGCTACGGCTCATTCGTTTCGTTCGAGGACCCCGACGGCAATGGCTGGGTGGTGCAGGAGATCACGACGCGGCTGGCCGGTCGGACCGACCCTGCGGTGACTTCGTTCGGTTCAGCGAGCGATCTGTCGGAGGCGCTGCGGCGGGCTGCGGCGGCGCATGGGGAGCACGAGGCGCGAATCGGCCGGGAAGATCCCGACTGGCCGGACTGGTACGCCGAGTACATGGTCCGCGAGCAGGCGGGCGAGGAGCTCTCGTCGTGACCAGTCACTACGACGTCATCGTCTTGGGTGGCGGCGCTCCGGGCGAGCACGCGGCAGCTGCAATCGCTGAAGGAGGGCTGCGCGTCGCCGTCGTCGAGCGCGACCTCGTCGGTGGCCTGTGCTCGTACTGGGCGTGCATCCCATCGAAGTCGCTGCTGCGCCCGGGGGAGGCGGTGCACAGCGCGCGTGAGGCTGGTGCCAGAGCTGAGGTGGACGTGAAGGCGGCGCTCGACTGGCGCGATTTCATGGTCTCGAACTACTCCGACACCGGAGCTGCGCAGTGGCTGGCGGACCGAGGGATCGCCCTACTGCGCGGTCGTGGCCGCCTCGCCGGGCCAGGAGTGGTCGAGGTCGAAGGCGTGCGCTGCACCGCCGACCACGTCGTCCTTGCCACTGGTGCCGATCCTGTCGTCCCCCCGGTTCCCGGCTTGCGAGAGCTCGACGGCGTTTGGGGCACGAACGAGGCGACTGGGATGAAGGCCGTGCCCAGACGGCTGATCGCGCTCGGAGGTGGGCCGGCCGGCGTCGAGCTCGCGCAGGTCGTGCGTCGTCTGGGCGGTGAGGTCGCGCTCGTCGAGGCCGCCGAGCACGTGCTCGCGCGGGAGCCGGCGCCCCTGGGCGAGGCGCTGGGTGAGGCGCTGCGTCGGGACGGAATCGAGCTCGTGCTCGGGGTGCACGCGATCGCGGCGTCCCGCGACGGCGAGGACTTCGTCCTGCGACTGGAGGATGGACGAGAGCTCCGCGGTGATCATCTGCTCGTGGCGACGGGACGGCGCCCGCGCGTCGAGAGGATCGGGCTCGAGACCGTCGGCATCACCCCAAACCCCCGAGGAATCCCAGTCGATTCGCACATGCGCGCCGGCGAGCGGCTGTGGGCGATCGGCGACGTCACAGGCATCTGGCAACTGACGCACGTCGGCGAGTATCAGGGCGAGGTGGTCGCCTCGAACATCCTCGGCGAACCACGCGAGGCCCACTACGAGGCGGTCCCGCGCGTCACCTACACCGATCCCCAGGCCGCGGGCGTGGGCGCGACCGAGGCGGAGTTCAGCGCCACGGCTTCGCTGTCGGAGGTCGCCAAGACCGCAACGTACACGCACGCGTACGCGGAGTCGAAAGGGTTCATGACCGTGCTCGGCGACGGGGAGCGGCTCACCGGTGCGTACGCGCTCGGGCCAGAGGCCGGGGAGTGGCTGCAGCAGGCGACGTTGGCCATCCGCGCCCGCGTCCCGCTGGAGATACTGGACGACACGATCCAGCCGTTCCCGAGCTTCTCGGAGATCCACGCCGCGGCGCTGAAGGCGCTGCGACGCGAGATCGCTACGGCACGGCACGCCACCCCATCCAGCGCGAACCCGAGCTCCACGGACAGGCCGTCGTCGTGACCGGCGGAAGCGCCGGCATTGGGCCCGAAACCGGCCGGCGAGCCCGCGCCAAGCCGGGAGCCGAGCGGCGTGGCCTACGAGACCTACCTCCTCCAATGAGCGCGCCGGTCGCGATCATCACCGGCGCCTCGCAGGGCATCGGCGCCGGTCTCGTGGTGGGTTACCGGCGCTCTGGCTATGCCGTCGTCGGCGTTGCGCTCTCGGCCACGTCGTCGAACGACAACGAGTATCACGCGATCGCAGGCGACATCACTGACGCCAACACGGCACAACGTGCAGTCGACCAGGCGCTCGATCGGTTCGGGCGGATCGACACGCTGATCAACAACGCCGGCATCTACATCGGCAAACCGTTCACGCAGTACACGGTCGAGGACTACGCAGCGATCACCGCCGTGAACCTGACCGGGTTCTTCCACATCACCCAGCGGGCGATCGCACAGATGGTCGCGCAGGGCAGCGGGCACGTCGTCAACGTTTCCACCTCTCTGGTCGACCAGGCGGACAGCAAACGGCCCTCCGCGCTGCCCGCGCTCACAAAAGGGGGACTCGTCGCAGTCAACCGTTCGCTGGCGATCGAGTATGCCTCGCACGGCGTCCGCGTGAACGCCGTCTCGCTCGGCGTCATCAAGACACCGGCTCACGACCCTGCGTCCTACAAGGAGTTGGAGGCCCTCCACCCGTTGGGGCGAGTCGGCGAAGTCAGCGACGTCGTCGAGGCGATCCTCTACCTCGAGCGAGCAGCGTTCGTCACCGGCGAGACGCTGCACGTCGACGGCGGCCAAGCGGCAGGGCGGTAGCACCTCACACCGCTACCAGCCCTGGCGACACCCCGGCTGAAAGGACCTGCACGATGCGCTCCGACATCACCCCGGCAGCACGTTCCCGGATTACGAGCTGCCAGACCACGAGAACGCCCCCCGCCGGCTCAGTGAGCTGCAGGGCGACGATCCGATGATCCTCACCCTCGCGCGCGGTCACTACTGTCCGAAAGAGCACCAGCAGCACCTCGAGCTCGCCTCCAACTACCCAAAGATCAACGTCGCATACACCAGGCTCGTCACGATCTCGACCGATACCCATCACACCAGCCAGGAGTTCCGCAACTCGGTCGGCGCAGCATGAGCCCAAAACGCCAGCAAGCCGAGTCGGCCCAGCCCGCAGCCCAACCTGCGGGCACATTGCTGTCGATCAACGTCGGCATGCCGAAGGACGTGTCCTGGCAAGGGCGGACCGTGTTCACCGGCGTCTTCAAGGACCCCATGACTGGTCCTTGCCATGTCGGCAAGCTCAATATCGACGGCGACGGTCAAGGCGATCTGGCGGGGCACGGCGGCGAGCAGCGTGCCGTGTTCGTCTATCAGATGGACTCCTACCGATACTGGGAGCGAGAACTCGGACGAAGCGACTTCGTCTACGGACAATTCGGCGAGAACTTCACCGTCGAGGGACTCGGCGACGACGTGGTCTGCGTCGGCGACCGCTACCAGATCGGCACCGCGATCTTCGAGGTTACGCAACCCCGCGTCACCTGCTACCGCGTCGGGGTCCGCATGAACGACCCGCGCATTCCCGCCTTGCTCGTCTCCCACCACCGCCCAGGCTTCTACCTCCGCGTGCTCGAAGAGGGCGACGTGCAAGCGGGAGACGACATCATCAAGCTCGCCTCGGGACCCGAGCAGATGCCGATCGCCGACGTCGACGCGCTGCTCTACCTCCCCGGGCACAAGCGCCAAGAACTGCTGCGGGCGCTCCGGATCCCGGCCCTCAGCCCGGGCTGGCAGGCCTCCTTCCGAGCTCTGCTCGAGGGCGAACCCGGCAGCGGCAACGCGGGGCTTGCGGTTACGAGCCCGTCGCCCGCCTGGCCCGGCTTCCGTCAGCTGAACGTCACGGCAATCACCCCGGAGAGCGACTCGGTGATCTCAATACGCCTCGAGGACCCCAATCGTGCTCCACTACCGGCCGCCCGCCCGGGCCAATACCTCACCCTGCGAGTGCAGCCCGATAGCGAGCAGAGGTCGGTGCTCCGTAACTACTCCCTCTCCGGACCGCCGGACGCCGGCTACTACCGCATCACCGTCAAGCGCGAACACGACGGCGCCGCCAGCGGCTACCTCCATACCCGGCTCGTCGTCGGCGACCAACTCGAGATCGCAGCACCACGCGGTACCTTCATCCTCGATCGGACGCGCGCGCCGGTTCTGCTGATCAGTGCCGGAATCGGTGCCACCCCAGTTTTCGCCATGCTCCAGACGCTGGCGGAGGAGCATTCCGATCGACAGACCTGGTGGTTGCACGGCGCGCGCAACGGCCGCGAGTACTCGTTCGCCGCCGAGGCCCAGACTCTCCTCGCTTCGCTCGCGAACGTACGCGTGCATGTTTGCTACAGCCGGCCCGGTCCGGATGACCGCGAAGGCCACGACTTCGACAGCGTGGGCCGTCTGACTGGAACACTGCTCGCCCAGCTTGATCCACCACCCGACGCCCAGGCATACCTGTGCGGGCCCACGTCTTTCATGGAAGACATCAGCGCGGGTGTGGCGGCGCTGGGCATCGACGCCGCACGCATCCACACCGAACCGTTCGGGCCTGCACCGGGTGTGACGCCGGGCATCGCAGCAGCACCCACACGGACGCCCCACCCGCCACCCGGTCACGCCGGAAACGGCCCAACGATCGAGTTCGCCCGCAGCAACCTCGCTATCCCATGGAGTAGCGACTACAGCAGCGTCCTCGAGCTCGCTGAAGCATGCGACGTACCCGTCCGCTGGTCATGCCGCACCGGCGTCTGCCACACCTGCGAGACGACCCTCATCGCCGGCAATGTCGGGTACAGCCCCGATCCGGTCGAACCCCCCGCCGGCGGAAGCGCGCTCATTTGCTGCTCACAGCCCCGCGACGACGTCGTACTCGATCTGTGACCGGCATCATCCACTCCAACAGGAAACCCCGCCGTAGCGGGGGCTGTCCTGACGCGCCCGGAGAGATTCGAGACCTTTGGTTCCGTAGTTCCGGCCCCGGGGCCCGGATGCCCGTGGTCGCCGGCTCCTGCTCTCGCGGATCGCCTGGCTCAGTGCGCCGCTTCCCGAGCGCGTCGCGGCAGTTTCCAGCCCGGACGGACGAAGTGGCAGGTGTAGCCGTTGGGGTAGCGCTCGAGGTAGTCCTGGTGCTCGGGCTCCGCCTCCCAGAACGGTCCGGCGGGCTGCACCTCGGTGACGACCTTGCCCGGCCATAGGCCGGACGCATCGACATCGGCGATGGTGTCCTCCGCGACGCGGCGTTGCTCGTCGTCGAAGTAGTAGATCGCCGAGCGATAGCTCGCGCCGACGTCGTTGCCTTGACGGTTCTTCGTCGTCGGGTCGTGAACCTGAAAGAAGAACTCGAGCAGGTCTCGGTAGGAGATGCGGTCAGGGTCGAACAGGATCTCGATCGCCTCTGCATGCGAGCCGTGGTTGCGGTAGGTCGCGTTGGGTGTCTCGCCGCCGGTGTAGCCAACACGCGTGCCGGTCACACCATCGAGCTTTCGGATCAGGTCCTGTACACCCCAGAAGCACCCGCCGGCAAGGATCGCCTTCTCGTTTCCGGCCATCTCTCTGCTCCTCCTCGTCACCGGTTTCTTTGGTCGCGCGAACATATGCTGACAAAACGGTAGACGCGAGGGGGCCCTCCTCGCATCGCGGCTTCGACGCGAAGCGCTTGGACAGTCGGAGACGACGACGTCATTCGACCCTCATCCGCCGCTACCGAAGTCCCAAGCTGTACGAGAACCCTCGGGTCGCATCTGGCTGCGAGCCATGGTCGTGAGGGGCTGACACGGGTGAACAGCGCAACTGGGCGTGACGCCGATATCCGGTCTCGGATCCGGCAGCACCGGGAGGCCTCCGAAAGCGGGGACATCGACGCGGAGCACGCGATCTACGCTGCAGACGCGATCCTGGACTAACCCGTCAACCTCACGGCCTCGCTCGAGGCCTGCATTTGTCGTCGCACGGGCTTCTTCCCGCCAGCAGCGCCTACAGTCTCGGAATGCGCGGACAGGAGGGTCCAGAGTTGGTGAGCTGAGGTCACACCTTGATCACGCGCAGCGGTGGGTGGGCTGCGGGGATCTGGTCGTATTCGTGGTCCTGGGTGAGGACGGCGAGCCCGTATTCGATCGCAGTCGCGGCGATGAGGGCGTCGGTGATCTTGACCATCCGGTGGATCCCCGCGGATCGGCAGTCCGCGACGAGGCGCGCCCAGCTGACCATCACCGACTCGCTGATCGGAATCGGGTCCGCCGTCCGCGCGAGCGTGTCGGCGCGGCGCGGCGCGCGCGACTGTCTGGACCGGAAGCGTTGGGAATCGGAGTTGAAGTTCGCCGATCGTGACGACGGACACCGCGACGTGGTTGGGTAGCTCGCCAAGCGGCCGCTCGGTCTCGCGCGCAATGAAGACCGAGGTATCGAGCAGCCCGGAGCCGGATTCGGTCACAGCTCGTCGAGGGTCCGTCCCGCGAGGTCGTCGAGATCATGAGTCAGCTTCGGATCAGCGGCACGGTCGCGCAGTTGCTCGCGAAGATGCACGCCGAAGAGCCAGCGGGCACGGCGGCCGTGGGGCACGATGTCCGCGACCGGTTCGCGGGACGATCCTGATGATGTCCGCGTGGGGTCGTCGGCCGTCATCATTGTCGGGTTCGACGTCTGTGCGTCGGTGAGCTGCCGGCGAGATAAGCGAGAAGGAGTTGCGATGACGTTCATCGAGGTCGTGCCCGAAGCCCGAGCGACTGGAGCGGTCGCAGAGATGTACGAGGTCGACCGCGAGGCATTCGCGGGTTTGCCGAACCTCACCAAGGCCTTCTCGTTGCATCCGGAGGTGTATGCCGCTTGGCGGCAGCTGAACGGAGCGATCAAGGCCAACATGGACCTGCGCCGGTATGAACTGGCGACGGTGGCTGCGGCGCGCCGTCTGCGGTCCAGCTACTGCACGCTCGCCCACGGCTCTGTCCTCATGTCCAACTTTCTCGAGCCGGAGGTGCTGCGAGCCTTGGTGGATGATTACCGGACGGCCGACCTCGAGCCTACGGATCTTGCCGTGATGGAGATCGCCGACAAGGTCGCGCACGACGCGACTGCAGTGACACAGGCGGATGTCGATCGGCTGCGCACGCTCGGACTCACTGACGGTGAGATCCTCGACGTCGTCCTCGCGGCGGCCGCGCGATGCTTTTTCAGCAAGACGCTCGATGCCTTGGGGGTCGAGCCCGACGCCAAATACGCCAAACTTGAGCCGGGTCTCCGCGACACGCTCACCGTAGGCCGACCGATCGCCCGCGATTGACCACCGAGGTGCGTGCGGACCCGAGACTCGGCTGGCGGCCTCCACGTCCTCGACGACATCGCCGTCGAGGAGGCACATTCACCGGGACACAGACCGGCGTCCTTCACAGCCCACGGGCGACGTCCGCCAACAGTCCACTCCGCCAGGCTGGGCTACATCCCGGTGCTCCGCATCCGCGAAGGTAAGGAGCAAGAGTGCCGGAGTCTGGGCACCCAGAGCGATGACGGAGATCGTCCCGTCCTGGCCGGCGGTCGACCGCGCATCGATCGTGATCGTGCTGAGCGTTCCTCGCTGCTTCGGTCGGTTTCGGGCGGAACGTGGTGAGGGTGGTTGAGGGTGGCCCGATCTCGGTGCCGTGTGCGTCTCTTCACAGTCAGGACGGTGGTCGTGGAGGACCATCGGTGTTCGACGGATCGCAAGTCTTGGGGGCATGTGATGGTGAGCTTGGTACAGCAGTCGCGCGTGGACGATCGTGGTGGGCAGGCTGATCCCCGAGGACAGGGTGCGCGTCGCGACGGGGACGCGCCGTCGGGCGACCCGGGGAGGTCGTTGCGGGTGTTGTTCCTGGTGTCGGCGCATAACAGCCTCAGTCAGTGCGCTTGGGTCGCGTTGACTGCGCTCGGGCATCGGGTGACGGTCGCGGTGGTCGACTCGGCCGCCGCGATGGAGAGGGCGGTCGCCGAGCACCGCCCGGAGCTGATCGTGTGTCCGATGCTGAAGCAGCTGATCCCGGAGTCGATCTGGGCGAAGCATCGTTGTTTGATCGTGCACCCCGGGCCGCGGGGTGATCGCGGACCATCCTCGCTTGACTGGGCGATCGCGCTCGGGATGCGCGATTGGGGGGTGACCGTGCTGCAGGCCAGCGGCGAGGTCGACGGCGGGGAGGTGTGGGCAACGCGCAGTTTCTGTCCTCGTGGGGTGGGGAAGAGCAGCTTGTATCGCCACGAGGTCCGTCGCGCCGCGATCGAGGCTCTGGTGGAGGCGATCGGGAAGTTCGTGGACGGTAGCGGTGTGTCCGTGTCCGAGCCGCTCGACCCGAACGACCAAGCCGTGTCCGGCCGAGCTCGCCCGTTGATGACCCAGGAGGTCCGCGCGATCGATTGGGACTCGGACTGCACGGACACCGTGGCCCGCAAGATTCGCGCCGCCGAGGGCCACCCCGGGGTGCTCGACGTGCTCGGGGGCACGGAGTTTCATCTCTTCGGCGTCCACCACGAGCGGGCATTGCGCGGGCGCGCAGGCGAAATCGTCGCGCAGCGCACCGGCGCGATCTGCCGAGCGACCGTCGACGGTGCGGTCTGGATCACCCACCTCAAGCGTCGCGACACACCTGGAGAACGTTCCTTCAAGCTGCCCGCCACGCGCGCACTCGCCCTCGCGGGCTGCGAGTGCGACGTCCCGGAGCTCCCGGTGAACCCAGACGCACGGCTGCCGGCCGGTCACACCCACCGTGAGATCCGCTACGAGGAGTATGCGGGAGTCGGCTACCTGCACTTTGACTTCTACAACGGCGCGATGAGCACCGAGCAATGCGAGCGGCTGCATGACGCGTACGTCTACGCCCGCTCGCGCCGACAGACCAGGGTCATCGCGCTGATGGGCGGCAGCGACTTCTTCTCAAACGGCATCCACCTCAACGTGATCGAGGCGGCGCCAGATCCGTCCGGCGAATCGTGGCGCAATCTGAACGCGATCAACGACGTCGTGCGCGAGATCATCCAGACCGACTCGCACGCAGTGATCTCGGCGCTCGGCGGCGACGCCGCGGCCGGCGGTGTGCCGTTGGCGCTCGCGGCCGATTACGTGCTCGCGCGCGAGGACGTCGTGCTGAACCCCTACTACCAGCACATGGGCGGCCTGTACGGGTCGGAGTACTGGACCTACCTGCTGCCCCGTCGGGTCGGGGCCGAGACGACCGCACGGCTCGTCGGCGCGCCATTTGCGACCGTCGGTACTCGCGAGGCCGTCGCGATCGGGCTCCTGGACGCCGCGTTCGGCGCCACCCTCGAGACCTTCCACGCCCGCACCCGACGCGTGGTCGGGCGCCTCGCGCGGGACCCCGGTCTGCAGCGGTGGCTCGAACGCAAGCGCTGGCGGCGGGCGCGCGATGAGCAGATCAAGCCGCTGGACGCCTACCGCACCGAGGAGCTGGCCCGCTCAGCGGACTGCTTCTTCGGGTCCGATCCCAGCTACCACGAGGCGCGGCGACGGTTCGTCTACAAGCACGGAGCAGCCCATACCGCTACCGCGCCGGCCCGGGTGCCAGTCCGCGCGGCGTAAGGAGACACAATGTTGGAACCACTGAGAGACCACTACGCTCCAGCGGCAGCCGCGTCTGCCTCTGCCATCGACGAAGAGCGCGACACGCTCGCGCTCTTCGCCCCGAACGACGCCTTGGAGAAGCTGCTCCCAGCTCACAGCGCCCGCCGCTTCGCCGCGCTGCGCTCATCACTTCGAGAAGCTCAGGCACGATCCGGCCCTCGGCGGACCGAGCCTCAGCACGGGTCGCTCGGTCCTCTGGCCGCTCCGTTGAGAGAGGCGACCAAGTACTACGAACGACACGTGCTCGCCTGGTACGCGCTCGGACGCGTGGCCGAAGCGCAAGCGGCGCGGGAGCGATCGTGCACCACCAGCTGACGTGGACTGCAGAACCCGCGCACAACGGGAGCCGCCCCCTTTACTTCGAAGCGTTCGGCCAGACCCGGTTGCCGATCCTCACCACGCTCGGTGGATCGCAGCCACCGGTCCGGCTACCGGTGGCGCCCCGCTCCGTCGCGAAGCACACGTGATGCGATCGACATCAGGCGCTCTCCCGGGAGGACTCGTTCTCATGGGCTGACACCGCCCACTACTTGCGCGAGGCGCCCTTCGACCCGAGGTCGCCCAAGATCCTGAATGCGTCGCGAACTGGCTGGTGGCGCTGCGCGCGCTGCAGGGAGTTCACCAGGAACGCTCCGCTCCTCAAAGCGTGTCCCTACCTGTTCGCGGTTTTGGTCCGGCGACTGTGCCGGCGAACTGACAGCGAAATGGACGTCCTTCGGCGGCGGCCCTGGCGGCACACGCATCCGGACCCAGCGAGCTCAATGGGATGGTGGTCCGGCAACACGCCACGGCGCCAGCTGAGCGGGAGAGAGAGCATCGGCGGCTGTCATCCCGTGTCATGCCGACCCCGCGCGGTGGGCCGATCTCCGCGCGTTGATCGACGCGATCGGCGTCCGCCGGCGGCCTTGGGGTCGGGGCAGAGATCGAGCACGCGGTCGCCGCGATCGCCGCAATGTCGAGCGCCTGAGCGACGACACCCGTCGTCACCGAGCTCGTCCCGACGCTCGAAGGCCCTTGACAAACGACGGCCAGCGCAGCATCCTCACGATCGAGGACCCGGTCGAGTCCTCGATCGCCGGCATCAAGCAGATGCCAGTCTCCGCCAGACGCGCTGAAGCTCGACTGGACCCTGATTAACCTGAAGTCGCTGAGCGACGCCAGATCGAGCAGCCGAGAGGCCGGAATGAAAGCTGCAAGTCCGAAGCACGTCACGTTACTCCTCGTCACGCTCTCGCTTGCCGCCGCGGGCTGCGGCAGCTCGAGCAGCTCGAGCTCGTCGAGCGCGGCCAGTGCGAGCTCGTCTGGATCGCAGACGACCTCGGCCTCGAGCACGCCGAATGTCGGCAAGCTCCCGACGGTGAAGTTCGTACTCCACGCCGGGCTCGCGTTCGGCGCGTTTCACCGTTATATCTACAAGCCGTTCAAAGCTGGCGATTTCTCGGGCGGTATCCTCAAGCACAAGCTGACGCTCGTGAAAGCAGGACTCGCCGGCCTGTTCGCCTACCACGAGCTGAAGCTGGCAGTGAAGGACGCGCAGGCCAGTCCGAAGCTGTCGAAGCTGGTGGCGCCCATCACCGCGCTCGGGGACAAGCTCAAGTCGATCGGCTCGAGCGTGAAGAGCGGGAAACCGGACGCTTCGGCGCTGTCATCGGCGAACGGCGACATCACGAGCCTCTCGGGCCTGGCGAGCGCGGCGGGCGTCTCGGTTCCGGATCAGATCCCGTCCGCGGCGCAGCTCGCAGGCGGCGGCACGAGCTAGCGAGTGCGGCGAAGCTTCAGAGCACAGGAGGCTCCGGCGGACCATGGTTGACTGGAAGAAGCTTGCTGACAAGGCGAGCGGTGTCGTGCAGAAGCGCGGCGGTACCAAGTCGCTCGAGGAGGATGCGGGCGAACTGTCGGACATCGCCAAGGGCGGCGGAACGCTGTCTGACAAAGCCAAGCAGGCGACGAAGGCAATCAAGGAGCCGGGTGCCCACGAGCAGCCGTCCGCGGCGGCACCAGACGAGCAAACTAAGCACGCCAGGAGGTAGTGTGACCAATCTTGTTGACATCGAGGGAATCGCCGAGACGTACGCGGCAAAGCTTCACGAGGCGGGCGTCGGCACGGTCGAGGCGTTGCTCTCCGAGGGCGCGACACCCGCCGGTCGGAAACAGATCGCCGAAGCGTCCGGGATCGGTGACGAGCGCATTCTCAAGTGGGTCAACCATGCCGACCTGTTCCGGATCAACGGCGTGGCGGGAGAGTACGCCGAGCTGCTCGAGGCAGCCGGAGTGGACACGGTCGTCGAGCTTGGTCACCGCAACGCGGAGAATCTCACCGAGAAGCTCGGAGAGGTCAACGAATCCAAGCGCCTGGTTCGTCGCGTCCCCTCGCTCAGCGAGGTCACACGCTGGATCGACGAGGCGAAAGCGCTGCCGCGAGCCGTCACCTACTGATCACGGGCGTGTGTGCCGGAGGGTCGGCCCGGTCGACAGTTAGTGTTTCGGTGAAGCGGAGTAATAGTGACTCTGCGTTGTAGCTGATGCCTGGGGATTCGACGACAGCCGAGTCCGAACTGAGTCCCGCGGAGACCGAGCGGATCCGCGCCCGCGTGCGGTTGATGATCGAGATCACGGCGCGCGGAGGCCGGTTCCGCGGCGGGCTCCTGCAGGCCGCCGAGCGGCTCACCCCCGAAGAGGCCGCGATCGTGGCCGACCTCGAGACCCACGGGCTCGACGTAACGCAATTACGTGATCTACTGCACGGCGCGCACGTGCTTGTCGATGAGCCTTATCTGTACGAGCGCTGGTTGTTCCCGCGGGTCAGCCACCAGCGTATCTCGAGCCATCATCCCGAGATCGACAAGGGCGAGTATCCGGACTACGGCATGCGCGGGCCGCTCGTGCGTGAGAAGCTCCACGGGCGCACTGCGCATGGCACTTGGGTCCAGCTGGAGAAGACGCCGGCGACGATGACGGCGGGTAAGCGCAAGCTACCGACGTGGAATGACGTCAAGCACCTGGCCGACTACATCGTGTACCGCCTGAGTCGTAGCAACGTCGGCCCATGGGGCCGGTCCGGATCGACGGAGAGGCGCCCGATGTACCTCTCGCCCGACCTCGGCGTACGCGTGCCGATCCCGCAGGCAGTCAGCGATGAGCTCACGGGGATGATCTCCAGAATCGAGGAAGATGACGATCTGACCTCGGCATCCGGGGACATCGCCGAGCGCTTCCCACCACCGGAGCGCGCGAACGACCTGCTGGAGCTCGAGTTCACCGGAATAGCTCAGGGCCGTGGCCTGTTTGGCGGCTCCGACGTCTGGATCACCGAGACGCCATCGGACCTCGCTCGCGAGCTGCTTAGCCATGAGCACGATCGTCCGAGCTGGTCGCTCCCCGAGCTCGGCGCAACCCGTCCGGCCACGATCGAGCTTGGCAACGAGCGTAAGCTGGCCTACGCGGTGCGGATATTCCCGGCGACGGAGTCAGCTGCATGAGCGACGAGAAGACCAAGGACGGCGCTCCATCAGATCTGATCACGGCCGTGGTCAACCTGGTAGGCACCGGTCCGGTGCCGCTCGGCGCCTACACGCCGGCCGAGATCGCTGCGGTCGGCGGACTGATCGATTGGCTCGAGCGCGCGCCGGGCCCCGAGCCTTTGGCCGAGGCCGTCCGCTCGCTCGCTGCACGCGATCTGATCACCACCGAGGCCGGCGACGACGACATCGAAGTCCGCGGCGACCTCGGGATCGGCCTGGCCTTCCAGCAGCGTAGCCGGGTGGTTCTCGACGCCCGCCTGACCGGGACCGAGCCCGACACTCCTTGGCGCATTCTGCTCATGCCGCAGCCCGAGCAAATTACGCTCGAGGTCCGGATCGACGCGCTGGGGATTCACTTCTACTCACTGCGCAAGACCACCGAGTCGCTGAGACGGCTGACCGAGCAGCTACCCCGCGGGGACCGAGGCCCCGGCGACGCCGATCTGGATTTGGTCCTTGCCGCGAGTCCGCAGACAGCCCTCGTGACCGTGACCCACTGGCAGGATGATGGCGCGCGCGAGAGCACCGATCTGATCCTTGCGAGCGGGGAGCAACGGCTGCACGTCTTCCTGCGCGACGCCAACGACGCTGCGCGGTTCGCCGCGCAAGCAACCGACGGCAG
Organism: Solirubrobacteraceae bacterium; assembly: GCA_035555155.1. Classification (GTDB taxonomy): domain Bacteria; phylum Actinomycetota; class Thermoleophilia; order Solirubrobacterales; family Solirubrobacteraceae; genus Palsa-465. The sequence continues at coordinate 25,485 of DATMGZ010000097.1, forward strand.
CGAGGTCCGCGCGCTGATCGAACGACTGATCGCGCAAGGAACGTGAGTTCCTGAGAACCGCGTTACTGACTGCTGCCGGGCTGGCCCTGGTGGCGATCGTGGGTGTGGTCGTGCTCGTGAGCTCGTCCGGGTCGGCAAGGCCGGGGAGCTTCTACGCGTTGCCCTCGCGGTTGCCGGCGGGACCTGCAGGGGCGGTCATCCGGTCAGAGGTCCTGGCCGAACCGCCGGCGGGTGCCAAGGCGTGAAGATCCTGTATCGCTCGCGGAGCTACGCAGGCGATCCGACAGCGGTGAGCGGCTTATTGTTCGTGCCGACGACCGCTGCGCCGGTGAGCGGCCGCAACGTCGTGGCGTTCACGCATGGCACGACGGGTGTGGCTTCCGGTTGCGCGCCGTCGAACATCGGCCCGTCGTACTGGTCGGCGATCGACGGGCTCGCCAGGTTTCTGCAGGCGGGAGACGTCGTGGTCGCCCCCGACTATCAGGGGCTCGGCACGCCGGCCCCGCACCCGTACCTGGTCGGAGAAGCCGAGGCGACGGCGACGCTCGACGAGGTCCGCGCGGCGCGTCAGTTCGCGCCCGCGCATGCGAGCCCGCGGTTCGTCGTGTGGGGCGCGTCGCAGGGCGGGCAGGCCGCGCTGTTCACGGGCCAGCGGGCGACGTCATACGCGCCGGAGCTGACGCTCCTCGGCGTGGCCGCGGCCGCACCGGCGACCGACCTGCAGGAACTGTTCGAGGCCAACCGCAACACGCCGTTTGGCCGGATCCTGTCGGCTTACACGATCGACGCGTGGACCCAGGTGTACTCGCAGCTGCATCTGGATCAGGTCGTCACTCGTGCCCCGCAGCCGATCGTCAAGCGTCTGGCGAAGATCTGCATCACCGAGAGGAAGGGATTCCTCGCGGTCGGGGTGCTCCAGCTCACGCTGAAGCTCAGTTATCTGAAGCAGCTACCGTGGGAGACCGAGCCGTGGAAGGCCCCGATCGCTGAGAACACGCCGGTGCGCACGGAGATCCGAGCGCCGATCATCATCGCGCAGGGCGACGCAGACCCGCTCGTGCGTCCCGCGATCAACGCAGCATTCGCCAGGCGCCTGTGAAGCGTCGGCGTGAGAGTCGACTACCGAACCTACCCCGGCGTGATGCACGTCGACGCGGGGCCCAAGACGGCCGCCGACGTGGCGGCATGGATCGCGCAGCGGTTCGCCGGCGCGGCGGCGCCGAGCACCTGCGCCGGCTCCACGGCCTAGCCCCGGCTGAGATGCTCTTCGGCCGTTTGGTCACACATGACCAGGGCTCCGCGGCGATCAACAGGACTTTCTTGAACGCGCCCGGAGAGATTCGAACTCCCGACCTTCGGTTCCGTAGACCGACGCTCTATCCAGCTGAGCTACGGGCGCAGGTGCTGCCTGCCGCGGTGCTGCGGCGAGCCAATCCTAGCGGGGAGGGGTGCTCAGCGCGCTTGGGAGCGCGTGGACGCCCCGATCGTCTTGGTCAGCCAGTCGACGAGCGGCTTGGCCGCCTCGAGCTCGGCCTGGACGACCTCGTCGCAGGCGGGCTGGTACAGCCAGGGCTCGATGTCGTGGCGGCGGTGGACGGTGATCGACTTCATGCGCAGGAGGCCAATGCGGGGGTGGTCCGGGCGGTAGCCGCGCGGGGCACGCTTGAGCTCGGGCTCGGTGGCGCTCAGCCCGGCCTCGGCGGCGATCTGAAAGGCACGTTCCAGGGCTTTGTAGCGGCGGCCGTCGTCGACGGCGGCGCGGAAGCGCTCGAGCTGGTCGGTGGCGGGGTGATGCAGGCCGGCGCCGACGAACAGGCCGTCGAGGGACAGCTCGAAGTAGTAGCCGCCGGCGTCGCCGTAGCCGATCGCCACGGCGATGTTCTCCTTGATCGGCGGGCGCATGTGGAAGCGGGTGTCGTTGTAGGGGCGGAACACCTTCGGCCGGCCGAAGTGCGAGAGCTTGTCGGCCAGCTCGCGGGCGGGAGCGAGGAGGTCGGCGTCGTAGCGGGCGCGGTTGGCCTTGAACCAGTCGCGGTCGTTGTTGGCCTCGAGCTCCTCGAGGAAGGTCAGCGCTTCAGGCGGCCACACGGACGCGGCACTCTACGCGTCGGCGAAGCGGGCCACGGTGAAGCCGATCAGCGTCGGCACGTGGATCGCGAACACGACCAGCGAGAGGGTGAGCACGACGAGGGCGCCGCCGCGGAGGTGGTTGCGCAGGAACGCGTACTCGATCAGGCCGGCGATCACCGCGTAGGCGAGCAGCGCCCACTTGGCCACGCCGAAGAACGTGGGCCAGGCGAAGCCGTCGACCCGGGTGAGCGAGAACAGGTTGCCGATCAACAGCAGAATCGAGGCGGCGAGCAGCGCGACCGCCGGCGCGAGCGGCACGTGCTGCGGGATGTGCGCGGCGAGGTAGATGCCTCCGGTGACGATCAGCGCCAGCGAGAGCATCGCGAGCTGGGTCACCGGCGGGAGCCGGCGCTCATCCGTCTCGGCTCCGTTGCGCGCACTCAACTGGAGGCCAGTCTGGTCATGATCACGAGCGTCGCGACCTGCATCACGCCGAGGACGCCGGCGCAGTAGATGAAGCGCTTCATCAGCCGCTCGATCACCGGGGGGTTGGGTCGCGGCTTCTTGAGCTCGCACAGGACGGCGATGTTGGCCGGCTCGAGCAGGCCGAGCGCGAGCACCGCCATCACGCCCACGATGATGTAGCTGGCGACGAGCCAGCCGTGCAGGGGATAGCTCGACTGCACGGTGCCGAGCTTGTTGCCGAGCTGCCAGCCGGCGGCGAGCGTGACCGCCACCACGGTGGGCATGATCAGCACCATCTTCGGCATCAGCCGGGTGGTGAACTCGACCCGCGCGGGGACGGACATGCGGCCCATGATCGGGCCGAGGATCAGGCCCAAGAACAGGTCGATGATCGTCCACCCGGCCCCGAACGCCACGTGCAGGAACACCAGCGGCCACTCCCGGTTGACCGCGATCGCGGCGATCAGCAGCACCAGCACCGCAGCGACGATGAACAGCCCCTTCCGGGGCACGATCTCGAACTCCGGAATCTGAATCCGGGGCGGTGGGGCCACCGCGGGTTGCGCCGCGGTCGGAACGGCGATCTCGGTCACCGGCGGACCATATCGCGCGGCGCCGTCGGAGAGAAGGGACACCTCCAGCCGCCCGCGCGCCCTCGGTTGCGCGAAATCCGCCGCCCGATCCGCGATAGGTTGCGCACATGCTCGAGACCACCCAACCCCGCATCGTGATCGTCGGCGGCGGCTTCGGAGGTCTGGCCGCGGCGATCGAGCTGCAGCACCACGGATTCACCGACCTGACGATTCTCGAGCGGGGCCCGGACATCGGCGGCACCTGGTTCTACAACTCCTATCCGGGCGCCGCGTGCGATGTACCCAGCCATCTGTATTCGTTCTCATACGCTCAGCGACGCGATTGGTCGCGCCTGTGCTCGCCGCAGGCGGAGATCCTCGCCTACCTGCACGCGGTCGCTCACGACTACGGAGTCGACCGGCTGGTGGTGCCGGGCACGGAGGTCGGATCCTGCGCCTGGGACGACACCGCGCGTCGCTGGATCGTGACGAGCACCGACGGCCGCGCCTGGGACGCCGACGCGGTCGTGCTGGCGACGGGCCAGCTGCACCAGCCGTCCTACCCACGGATCGCGGGTCGCGAGCAGTTCGCCGGTCACAGCTTCCACTCGGCCGAGTGGGATCACGACTACGACCTGCGCGGCAAGCGGGTGGCGGTGATCGGGACCGGCGCCAGCGCGGTCCAGTTCGTGCCGGAGATCGCCCCGCAGGTCGACCGGCTCGTCGTCTTCCAGCGCACCGGCAACTGGTTCATGCCGCGCAAAAATCGCGCCTACCCGCGGCCGGTCAAGGCGGCGATACAGCGGCTGCCCGGCCTGCAGGCCTACCGGCGCGCGTACATCTTCGAGTACACCGAGTCGCTGACGCTGGCGATCCGCCATCCGAACACGTTCGGGCACGTCGTGCGCGCGATGTCGACGGCGTTCATGCGCCGACAGCTCACGGACCCCGTGATCCGGCGCAAGGCGTGGCCCGACTATACGTTCGGGTGCAAGCGCATCCTGTTCAGCTCCTCCTTCCTGCCCGCGCTGCAGCGCCCCAACGTGGAGCTCGTCACCGAACCCCTCGAGCGGATGACGCCGACCGGACTCGTGACCTTGGACGGTACCGCCCACGAGGTCGACTGCATCATCTACGGGACCGGGTTCCGGACGACCGAGTTCATGTTCCCGATGGAGATCACCGGCGCCGGTGGCATGAGCCTGCGCGAAGCCTGGGCCGCCGGTCCGCATGCCCACTTCGGCATGGTCGTGCCCGGATTTCCCTCGCTGTTCATGATGTACGGGCCGAACACGAACACCTCGGGGGGCTCGATCATCGTCTACCTCGAGGCCCAGGCCTCCTACCTGCGCCAGGCGCTGCAGCAGGTGCGCGACCGCGGCGCCGCGACGATCGACATCCGGCCCGAGGTCGAGGCCGAGAGCGACCGCCTCGTCCAGGCCCGGTTCGCCGGCACGGCGTGGACGCGATGCGACTCCTGGTACCGCGACGAGCACGGCCGCATCGTCACCAACTGGCCGGGCTCCATGCGCGAGTACGTCGCCCAGACGCAGGTGATCGATCCGAGCCAGTACACGTTCGTGCCGGCGCGGGAGCCGCAAGCGCTGCCCGCGTCCGAGCCGGACGCCGTCGGCCTCAGCTGATCGGGCCGCGCAGGACCGAGTCGCCGGAGTGGCGCGGACTGCCGTTGACCGGCTGCAGCGAGACGTCGACGAAGTGGTAGGAGCTGGGGCTGACGGGGAGCGGGACCTCCATCGTCATCTTCCCCGACGCCGGCACGCGGAACGAGGCCAGGGAGACGAGGTCGCCGGGCGAGTTCATCAGCCACAGCTCGTAGAACGTTCCGGGCGGGCTCGGGCGCACCCCGCGGAGCGAGACCTCGAGGCGCCCCGGCTTCGCGAGCAGACGGGCCGTGCCGAGCGCGGGCGTGGCCGCCGGAGCCAGCGGGCGCAGCGTCAGCGAGGCCACGGTCCCGGCGGTGCCGGCGCTCGTGCCGCCCGATTCGAGCGCCGCGCCGATCGCCAGGCCGCCCGCGAGCAGGGCCAGCGACGAGGCGAAAACGGTCACGGGACGCAGCACGATGCGGCGTCCCCAGCGGGAGCGGCGGGCGTGCTCGGTGCCGGGATCGAATCGGGTCGGTGCCGGCGTGGCGTCGGGCGGGAGCGCGAGCGGCGGCGGCTCGACGCTCTCCCAGGCGTCCGGCGAGAGTCCCTGCAACCGCGTCACCAGCGGCTTCAGGCGCGCCACGTCGGCGCCGAAGGCGCGATCGTTGCGCTCGAGCTCCGCGGCCCGGGCGCGGTCGGGCGGCTCGAGCTCGCCGAGCAGGTAATCGGTCGGGTCGGGCCGCTCGCTCATATGGCCGCCTCCTCCCGCTCGATCGTCTCGCGCAGCCGCTTGAGCGCCGAGACCATGCGCGTCTTCACGGTGCCCAGCGGCAGTCCGGTGCGCTCGGCGATCTCGCGCTGGGTGAGATCCTGCTCGAAGCGCATCCGCAGGATGTCCGCCTCTTCGCCCGGTAACCCGCGCAACAGGTGCACGACGCGCCACTGCTCGAGCAGCTCGTCGATCGCTCGGCCGTCATCACCCGGATCGGTCAGCGCCACCATGCCGGGATCGTGCGGCTCGGGCACGCGGCGCCGCAGCTGGTCGATCGCCCGGGAGCGGACGATCTGCATGATCCAGGTGAGCAGCGAGGCGCGGCGGGGATCGTAGTCCGGCGCGCGTTGCCAGACCTCGAGGTAGACCTGCTGCTGGACGTCCTCGGCCGTCTGATGATCGCCCAGCAGACGCCGCAGCAGACCGAATGTCGTCGCGCCGTACTCGTGGTACAGCGACTGCAGCGCGTCGGGGTCGCGGCGGCGGAGCGCCGCGACGAGACGCAGCTCCTCGCGGTTCGGTTCGCGGCGACGGCTCACTGGCCGTTCCAGTGTGACGGACGGGGCGAGCAGGCGCGGTGCGGAGGAGACCCAGACGGTCGACATGCACCCGGTTATACGCAGCGGAGCCACAGTCGGCCCAGCAAATTCTTCTCAACCGCTCCGCAGCGGTCGGTCGGACAACCCGGTCAAGGGGAACCAACAACGAAGGAGATCCTATGTCCCTAACCCAAGGCCGCATCCGGCCCCTGGTGGCGCTGTTCGCCGCGCTCGTCGGCTGCCTCGCCGTCGCCGCTCCCGCGGGTGCAGCCACCGTCAAGCTCGCCGGCGGCTACACCACGCTGAAGCTGTACCCGGCCACAGCGGCCGCACTGAAGTCACTCGGAGTCAACGTCAGTCTCGTGCGCCCCGCCACCGTGTCCCACGGCGGCATCAGCTTCCCGATCATCGGCGGGCGGATCGATCCGGCCACGGCAGCCGGCGCGATCGAGCATTCGGGCGGCCTCGAGCTGAGCGCCGGTGGCACCCACGTGCGGCTGACCCGTTTCAGGGTCACGGTCGCGGCGCACTCCAGCCTCACCGCTCTGGTCGGCGGTCATCGTGTGAAGATCATCAACCTCGATACGAGCCACGCGCGTATCACCCGAAGTGGTCTCGGCACACATGTCACCGACGTGCGCGCCACATTGACGGGGCTGGCCGCGCAGGCCCTCAACGGCGCCTTCCACGTGCATGCATTCAAGGCGGGCCTGCCACTCGGGACGGTCAGCGTGCATGCGGTGCCGGCGCAGTTCAGCATCGTCAAGGGCTCACGACGCTGCCGCTCGACCCGGGCACGGCGCAGGCACTGACCAAGCTCGGAGTGTCGGTGGCGCCGATCGCCCCGGCGTCGGCAGGCAGCGCGGGGATCGCGTTCCCGATCACCGGTGGTCTGGTCAACGCCAAGACGCTGGTCGGTCAGATCCGCCACTCGGGTGGCCTGGAGCTGAAGGCGGGCTCGACCACGGTCGACCTGCGCAGCTTCTTCATCAATGTCAATGCCAGCCCCGACCTCACGGCCCTGCTGGGCTCGGCGCGGACGTCGATTCTCAGCCTCGACCTCTCGGGGCTGACCGAGCATGTGAGCGGTCAGACGATCACGCTCGGGGGCGTGGTCGCGAAGCTCACAGCGGGGGCCGCCGCCGCGCTGGACAAGGCGTTCGGCACCTCGGCCCTCACGGGCGGGCTGGTCGTGGGTAGGGCAACGGTCGTCGCGACCGTTCGCTGAACGACACCGCCGCGGGGCGGCGCTCGGGTCTCGGGGACCCGGGCGCCGCTCTCCCGCGTCCACCGCCGGCCGTCGGCCGCGGGCCGCGTCAACGTCCCATCGTGGCGATCAGGCGGCGGTAGACGGCGAAGGCGGGCTTGCGTGTGTAGTCGGGGCGCAGCAGTCCGACGGTGGCGAAGGTCGAGCTCACCGACGTCGGGGGACGGCTCGTCACCGAGTCGCGCAGATTGAACCAGCGGTAGTCGGTCACGTTGTCGACGCGGGCGTACGCGGCGGCGGCGTGGACGAGCTGATCCAGCGCCGAGGCCTGCGCCGCTTCGCTCGGCGCGCGGCCGGGGACGCCGTTCTCGGTGATCCACAGGGGCACGCTGCGGCTGATCCCGCCCAGTGGCCCAAAACAGTCGCGCATCACGCCGAGCGCCTGCGCGAGCTCGGCGCTGTAGCTGTCGCCCGGAAGCAGCACCGGCGGGTAGATCGAGCCGGGGTAGAAGTCCAGGCCGACGAAGCTCAGGGCGCGCCGGAACTCGCCGCCGCCGTGAGCGCGCAGGTAGGTGAAGAAGGCCGCATCCTGGGCGGGAGCGAAGCGGTAGGCAAACGTGAACCCGAATCGCGGTTGGGCGAAGTGGCGGCGCACGGCCTCCCGTTGGCCGGACTCGATGCCGCTGATCAGCGCGTCCCGCGCCCGGGCGTAGGAGCCGTCGGACGTGTTGGGCGAGAACGGGAGGTTGACCTCGTTGGTGATCGTCATCGCGACGACCCGCGGGTTGGCCCCGAAGCGGTCGACGACGCGCCGCACGTACGCATCCCAGGCCGCGATGTCTCCGATCCGTCCGGCCGCCGGGTGGTGGCGAACCTGCAGCTCGACGTCGAATCCGGCTCAAGTGTCGGTGGCGACGGTCCGTATGAACCGCGTGATGCCGGCTTCACCATCGGACCAGAACAGGCGGTTGAGCCGGAGCACGACCACCCGCCCGGGCGGTCGCAGCGCGCGCAGCGCGGCGAGGTCCCGCGTTGGGTTGTCGGGGACGGAGGGCAGCTGCACCGTCCCGGCGCTGCCGGCGATGCCCGGATCGACCCCGAAGCGCAGCGGCGCGCCGGCCGCGCCGGGGGCGCTCCCGTAGTGCCCGAGGCACAGTGGGTCAGCCTCGGCGGCGGTCGCGGACGGGGTGCCGGCCGCCGCGGTCACCAGCGTCCAGATGAGGCCGGCCGCCATCGCCGTCACCCAGGTCAGCATCCACGCCGGCCGGCGAGCCCGGTGTTTCATTCCGCCTCATCGGGCTCGTCGCCGAACACGAGCCGCGCTCCCCACTGACGCCCCTCGGTCGTGTACGTCGCGGTCGCCGCCGCGAGTACGAACGACAGCGACTCTCCCTCCTCGGTCAGGACCACCAGTCGCCGGCCATCGTCATCGACCTGCGTGACGATTCCGAGCACGGTCGCGCCGAGGTAGATGACCGTGACCGGGGAGCCGACGTGCGGGACGACCCGGGCGCGCATCGGCTGAGTGATAGCAGCAGGGCGGGGCTTGGGCGTGTGTCTCGGGCAGGGCGACGCCGCCGTGGCGGCGAACATAGAGATGGTGGGCGAGATCATTCTGCTCGCGATCGGGGCCAGCGTGTTCCCGTCGTTGCTCGCGTGTGTCGCGATCATCGTCTCGCGGCCCGAGCCGCGGGGACTGCTGTTGGCGTTCTTCGCGGGTGGACTGATCGCCAGCCTGACCAGCGGCATCGGACTGCTCGTGCTGTTCAACAACGGCCATGCCGTACTCGGCAGTACCAAGCACTCGCCCCATCCTGCCAACTCGATCGTGGCCGGCACGGTCGCGCTGCTGTTCGCCTGGCTGATGGCGTCATCGCGCGGGCAGGCCCTGATCGATCGCTGGCGCAGCCGCCGCAAGCGCCGCCGGGGACCCGAGAAGGCGAAGGCGAAGGAAGCGACCTCCTGGGCGGAGCGCGGGCTCGGTCGGGCCTCGGCCAAGATCGCGTTCCTGATCGGCGCGGCGATCGACTTGCCCGGGCCCTTCTACATCCTGGCGATCGGGAAGATCGCCCGCGGGCACTACGGATCGGTGGAGCAGTTCCTGCTGATCCTGCTGTTCAACGTGATCATGTTCCTGTTGCTCGAGATCCCATTGGTGGGCTACCTCGTCTCGCCAGAGACCACCACCCAGCGCGTCCAGGCGATGTCGCGGTGGCTGAACGCCAACGGCCTGCGGGTGACCGGCGGGCTGGTGGGCCTGTTCGGCGCCAGCCTGCTCGTGCAGGGCGTGGCGGCGCTCTGAGCTCCCGCTCGGGCTCCGAGCTCAGCGCCCTGGGCGCAGGCGATCGCGCAGCCGACGCGGCTTCTTCCCGCGCCGCAGCTTGCGCGGCACCACGACGCCGAGCAGGCGGGGAGCGCGCCTGGCTTCGACTGCTCGGCGGGCCAGTAGCCCGCCACCCAGGCCGAGGGCGGCGAGGCCGGCGGCGATCAGCCCGGGGCGAGCCCGCAGGCGACCGTACTCATCGCGCACGGCCGGCCAGACACGCTCGTCGATCAGCTCTGTGACCTCGTCTCGGCCCTCGACGGCCCGGGGGGCGACCGGATGGAGGAACGCGATCTGCACGCGTTTGAGCTTGGGGAGCGCGCCGAGCCAAAGGTGGGCGGTACCGGTGATCGCGGCCGGCACGATCGGGACGCCGGTCTCCAGCGCGAGTCGACCGGCGCCGTGATGGGGCGAGCCGAGCGCGTTGGGCTCCGCGATCCGCGTCCCCTCGGGGAACATCACCACCAGGCCGCCTGCGGCGAGGATGGCGCGGGCGGTCGTGAGCGTGTCGGCGTCCGCCGCACCTCGACGGACGGGGAACGCCCCGAGACGGTTCAACAGCCAGCCGATGGGGCCTCGTAACACCTCCGCCTTGGCCATGAAGCGGACCTGGCGATGCAGTGCCAGCCCGACGAAGAAAGGGTCAAGGAAGTTCTTGTGATTGGGGGCGACGATCGCGGGGCCATCGGCCGGCACGTGCTCGGTGCCGGTGACGCTGAACCGGAACCAGCCTCTCAGGAGGATCGTCGCGAGCATCCGCACGAACGGGTACAGACGGGGCGAGACACCGGCTCCGCGCGCGTAGGCGTGGGCGCGCTGCTCCGCCCGGCCCCTGCGATCGGCCCTGGCGGGCGTAGCGGACACATACACAGCGTCGCAGGCCTCGACATTGACCGCCTGGCGCCATTGAGCGTCAGCGGACGGGCGGCGGGTTGCCCTCGGCGCTGGCCGGGAGGGCCGGATCCCACTCGCACACCAGGCAGGCATGCTGGAACGCGGAGCGGGCGAACACGAGTGCCGCGGCAAACGGGTCAGGGCCGGCGCAGACTTCGTCCCAGTCGAGGATGAACTCACCGAGCGTCGCGTCCCAGTGGGCCGCCGGGGGCGAGAGGGTCGCGTTCGCGAATCCCTCCGGGGCTGGGTGGGCGTAGGCGTAGAACGCCGCCTTCCCGTAGCGCTGATCGCCGGGCCACCAGCCGACCGCGACCTCCTGCGCGTCCATCGCGTTGCGCATGATGAAGTCATCCGAAGGGGGATCGGCGGCCAGCCCGGAGAACAGGTTGACCGCGAGGTCGAACGAGCCCCACCAGGCGTTGACCGGAGTGCGGCGACCGCGATAGGGGGCGCTGAACGAGGTCAGGACGAGCGCGGCGCGGGTCGCAGCGGCGAAGTAGGTGGCGACCTGGTCTGCGTCATAGCGGCGGTGCTCCTCGTCCTCGTCGAGCGGCACGCTCCACGGCACCTCCTGGGGCGTGGGACTGATCTCAACCGGGCCGGCGACGCTGCGGACCGCAGCCAGCAGCTCGCGGGTGACCTCACCCACTGGCCGGTCGGGCATGAGCGCGACCCGTCCCGCCAGCCCGCCGCTGTGCTCGACGAGGGCCTCGTGGGTGCGGAGGTCGAGGCTCACGACCACCGCCCCGGAGCCGTCGGGCGCCGGGAGCGGAGTCGTCTCCCACCCCCGCGGGGTCAGGCGCAGGGCGGCGTGCTGGAGCTGCGGCTCCGGGGGCGCGAGAGCCACCGCCAGCTTGCCGAGGACCTGGGTGTGCGCGTGCAGCGTGTCGCAGGTCGCGCTCCAGTCTTCGTAGGACAGCGTCGGCCATCTGGACGGCATGAGCGCAGACTACCCGGCGGCCGCCCCACGCTCTATCGAGGTACTCCGGAGTGACGCAGTAGGGTCGGCCCCGAGGCGATATGGAGATCGGCAGCGAGGGGCCAGCAGTCAGTCACATCAGTCAGGCCTATCCCGACCGGGTGGAGGTGCGCGGACGGGACCTGTGCGGCGATCTGATGGGGCGGTTGAGCTTCACCGAGTACTTCCACCTCCTGCTCACCGGACGCGAGCCGACCGAGGACCAGTGCTTCTTCCTCGACCTGTTGCTCGTCGCGATCGCCGAGCACGGGATGATGCCCACCAATGTCGCCGCGCGGATGACTCTGGCCGCGGAGCCGGGATCGCTGCAGGGAGCGGTGGCGTCTCGATGCCGATCGCGGCCGTGATGCTCGAGCTCGGCTTCTCGCCCGACGCCGTGAAGGCGGTCCCGATCCTCGCCCGCACCGCGAGTCTGCTCGCCCACCTGGCCGAGGAGCAACAGCAGCCCCTCGGATTCCTGATGGCCGGCCGCGCCGAGGCGGCGATCGCGTATCAGCGCGTGCCCGACCAGGACCCGTGATCGATGCTCGCGCCCGAGCTCGAAACCCGTCCCTGGGCCGAGCAACTCGCGCTCGACGATCGGCACTACCGCGCTCGGCTCGCCTACCTGTTCGTCCGCTCGGGCTTCTATCGCCGCAAGCTGGCCGAAGCAGGCTGCGCCTCCGAACGGGACGCGGGCGGCCTCACCGAGATCGCGCGCCTACCACTCACTGACAAGCACGAGCTCAGGGCGGCGTACACGCCGGAGAACCCGATCGGCGCGCATCTGTGTGCCACGCATGCCGAGATCGCCAGGATCTACTCGACGAGCGGGACGATCGGCGTGCCCAGCTGCGTCCCGCTGACGGCGGCGGATCTCGAGAACTGGGGGCTCGACTCGGCCTGCAGCTACGCCGCCTCCGGGGTTCGCCCGCGACCGGCCGGCCGATCCCGCGCTGGCTGAAGCGATTCGCAGTCGCCTGCGTGATGTACTGGTCGTCCAAACGCGCGTCGAGCTTGTGCCGTGGGGGAGCTTGCAGCGCAGCGACTACAAGTCGAAACTCGTCAACCACCAGCCGAGGTGAGGATCGTGCGAAAGCTGCAGAGCCAGGGCGTCCATCACATCACCCTCGTCGGGGCCGACCGGCAGACATCGATCGACTTCTGGGAGGGCGTGCTGGGCATGCCGTTCGTGTTCGAACAGCCCAACCTGGACAACGCGTCGGAGAGCCATCTCTACTTCGATCCCGGCGACGGCCGCCTGATCACCGTCTTCACCAACGAGGAGCGCGCTCGCGATCCGCACCGGACACCGACCGACGTTGGGTGTGTCCACCACATCGCGTTCTCACTCTCACGGGCCACCTTCCTGCAAGCCGTGGAGCGACTCGACGAGCGCCAGATCCGCCACAGCGGGGTCAAGGACCGGGGGTTCATGGACTCGATCTACTTCGAGGATCCGCTCGGGCTGTTGATCGAGCTCGCCTCGTACCGCTTCGAGCCACCGGACGGCCACACTCACGCCGAGGTGCTGCTCGAGGCGCACCGGATCAGGGTCGCGCGCGGTGATTACAACATCGACCCCGTTCACCTCGCCGATGCGATCGAGGCGCTCGTCAGCCGATCGCGGGCCTCACTGACTGAGGACCGATCGGCCAAGCATCCGTACGGGGAACCCACCGTACGCTAACCACGGCAGTCTGGAGGGACCACATGGTCGGAGAACACGCTGAGCATCCCGGCGCGTGGCCCGGGGCACAGCCATGGATGTTGGAACGTCACCGTGAATGTCCCCGGCCGAGCGTTCACCACGTTCCATGCCGTCGTGATCGAGGAGACACGGTCACCGTCATACGCGAAGCCGAACAAGCTGACCTGCAAGTCCGCGACCTCGCGGCCCATGCCACGGAACGGCTGCTAGCGGACAGCGGCGGCGACCGCCGAACGAGCCTCGCTCCGGGGGCGGCGATGGCTCGCCGCCCCCGGTCGCACTGCTCCGCGTCAGCCGAGGAATGAGTGAAACTCGCCCAGCGGCTCGGGCAGGGTCGGGCTGAACGGCTTGAAGTGGTAGGGCTTGGTCGTGTCGAACCCCGCCTTGGCGGCGGCCGTCTTGTCGGCGAACGGCGTCAGCGCGGCCACGGCCTTGCTGATCTTCGTCCACCGCAGCGTCCGCTC
>DATMGZ010000098.1:0-45671 GCA_035555155.1 Solirubrobacteraceae bacterium
CCGCCCAATGAACATCGCGATCGTCGGTGCCGGCGTTTCCGGCCTGGTCGCCGCCCACCTGCTGCACCACGAACATGACATCACCGTGTTCGAGGCCGCGGATTGGATCGGCGGACACACGCATACGGTTCCGGTCCAGACCGAGACCCGGAGCTACGAGGTCGACACGGGCTTCATCGTGCTGAACGACCGCAACTACCCGAACTTCGAGCGGCTGCTGGCGAAGCTGGGCGTGCCCACGCAGCCCAGCAGCATGAGCTTCAGCGTCTCCGACGGCGAGTTCGAATACAGCTCGACGTCGCTCAACGGCCTGTTCGCCAATCGCCGCCACGTCGTCTCGCCGCGCTTTCTGCGGATGCTGGCCGACGTGCGCCGCTTCCAGCGCGAGGCGCGCGAGCTGCTGGCCCACGACGGCAACGGTCCCTCGCTACGCGAGTACCTCGAGCGGGGGCGCTACTCGGCGCCGTTCGTGGACCAGCTGATCGTGCCCCAGGCCGCCGCCGTGTGGTCATCCGACCCCGAGCAGATGTGGGCGTTTCCCGCCCGCTTCCTGGTCCAGTTCTTCGCCAACCACGGCATGCTCAGCTTGACCGACCGCCCCCGGTGGCGGACCGTGTCCGGGGGGTCACACCGCTACGTCGAGGCTCTGATCCGGCCATTCCGCGAGCGCATCCGCGTCGCCAGCCCGGTGACGTCGATCGCGCGCGAGCCCGACCACATCCTGCTCACGCCGCAGCGCGGTGAGGCCGAGCGCTACGACCGGGTCGTGATGGCCACGCACTCCGACCAGGCGCTGCGCATGCTGTCGAACGCGACCGACCGCGAGCACGAGCTGCTCGGCTCGATCCCCTATCAGCGCAACGATGTCGTGCTCCACACCGATCGCTCGTTGCTACCGCGACGCCGCGCGGCGTGGGCGAGCTGGAACTACCACCTCGACGCGGGTGACGGCGCGAGCAAGGTCACCTACCACATGAACCGATTGCAGTCGCTCTCCGCCGACCGCGAGCTGTGCGTCACGCTCAACCTCAGCGACCGGATCGACCCGGACGCGATTCTGGGGCGCTGGAACTACGAGCATCCCGTGTACACGAGCGCCGGCGTCGCGGCCCAGCGGCGGCGGGCGGAGATCGACGGGACCGACCGGATCCATTACTGTGGCGCCTACTGGGGTTGGGGCTTTCATGAGGACGGAGTGCTCAGCGCAATGAAGGCGTGCGCGTCCTTGGGTGGACGGTTGTGAGCAAGGCCAGCTGCATCTATGAGGGCACGGTCCATCACCGGCGCCGTACCCCGCGGGAGCACGCCTTCGACTACCGCGTGTTCATGATGTACCTCGATCTCGGGGAGCTCCCGGAGCTGTTCGACCGTCATCCACTGTGGTCGGCGCGCCGGCCCGCGCCGGCGCGCTTTCGCCGGGCCGATTACCTCGGCAATCCGAGCGTCCCGCTTGACGAATCGGTCCGCCGCCTCGTCGCCGAGCGGACCGGCGACCGGCCCCGAGGACCGGTGCGGGTGCTTACCAATCTCCGCTACATTGGGCACTGCTTCAACCCGGTCAGCTTCTACTATTGCTTCGACGCCGCCGCCGACAGCATCGAGTACGTCGTCGCCGAGGTGACCAACACCCCCTGGGGCGAGCGCCACGCCTACGTGTCGCGGGCGCTCAACAGCCGGCAGGGCAAGGAGCTTCACGTCTCGCCGTTCTGGGGCATGAACGTGGAGTACGACTGGCGCATCGGCGAGCCCCGCGATCGGCTGCACATATCGATCGGAGCCGACCGCGAGGGAGAGCGGGTGTTCGATGCCGCGCTCGCGCTGCGCCGCCGGGAGATCACCCACCGCTCGCTGACCGAACTGCTGTTGCGCCACCCGCCGATGACGATGAAGGTCAGTGGCGCGATCTACGCCGAGGCTTTGCGCCTGCGGCTCAAGGGCATCCGCCCGCTCCCCCATCCGAAGGCGGTGACACGATGACCAGCCGGGTCGCGCGCGCGATCGTGCTCGGGACGTTGCGCAATCTCCATGGAGGCGAGTTGCGCATCGTCGAGCCAGGACGGCAGACCGTGCTCGGCACGCCGTCATCCCTGGCCACGACGGTGACCATCCGCGATCCGCGCGCCTGGAGCGCCTTCCTGCGCGGGAGCTTCGGTCTGGCGGCCTCCTACCGGGACGGCTGGTGGGACTGTGACGACGTCGTCGCGCTGACCCGGATCGCGGCTCGCAACGTCCACGGGCTCGATCGCCTGCGCGCCCGGATCGCCCCCGTGTGGCACCCGGTCCAGCGCACCGCACGCCGCGTCCACGCGCCCACGATCGGCCGCAGCCGTCGGCAGATCGCCGCGCACTACGACCTCGGCAACGATCTGTTCGCGCTGTTCCTCGACGAGACGATGAGCTACTCGGCCGGCTTCTTCGAAGCGCCGAGCTCGACGCTGCACGAGGCGTCGGTCGCCAAGCTCGACCGGGTGTGCCGCAAGCTCGACCTCGGATCCGCCGACCACCTGCTGGAGATCGGCAGCGGCTGGGGTGCGCTGGCCGTGCACGCCGCGGGCAACTACGGCTGCCGGGTGACCACGACCACGATCTCCACGGAGCAGCACGCCCTGGCCACCGAGCGTGTCCGGGCCGCCGGCCTCGAGCACCGGGTCACGGTGTTGCTCCAGGACTATCGCGAGCTGGGCGGGACCTACGACAAGCTCGTCTCGATCGAGATGATCGAGGCGGTCGGGTGGCAGTTCTTCGACGCCTACTTCCGCCGCTGTTCGGAGCTCCTCGAGCCGCACGGCGCGATGCTGCTGCAGGCGATCACGATCGACGATCGCGCCTACGAGGTCGAGAAGGGCGGTCGCAGTTTCAGCAACACGCTGATCTTCCCCGGCGGCTGCCTCCCGTCACTGGAGGTGATCGACGGGTGCGTGGCGCGCGAGACCGACATGCGCCCGGTCGAGATCGAGGACATGACCCCGCATTACGTCCGCACGCTCGCCGCGTGGCGCACGCGGTTCGCGGCCGCGTCGGAGTGTCTCGAGGGGCTCGGCTATGACGAGCGCTTCCGGCGCCTGTGGAACTTCTACCTCAGCTACAGCCAGGGCGGGTTCGCCGAGCGCCGGATCCAGGTCGCCCAGCACCTGCTGGCCAAGCCGCGGTTCAGCGTCCGCCTGCGGGCCGCCGGGACCGAGCCGGGCCGTCGTCCCGAGGCCGGCCGGGCTACGGCCGAGCCCGGCCGCGCTTTCGCCGCCGGCGCTCAGCCGGGCTGAGCTTCCGGGTCTTGGGCTTCGCCTTCTGGGCGCCGCCGCGACCTTCGTTCCCACCAACGTGCTCGTGATGCTTGATCGGTGCCCGCCGGCGCGCGTCGCGCCAAATGTAGTAACAGATCCCGCCCAGGACGGCGATCGCCCCGATCCCGATGAGCAGTGCATCGCCGCTGCTGAGACCTCCCGTGCCGCTCGTGCTCGGGGTGGTGAGGACCACCGGCGGGGCGGTGGTCGTCGTCTGCACCTGCGACGGTGAGGACGGGACCCCGGGTGCAAACGGGCTCGTGGCGGTGGCCGCTCCGGCCGCGGCCGGAGCCCCCAACATCAGCGCGACGGCGGCAAGCCGGGCTCCTGCTCTCGCCATTCCGGCGCGACCCACTACCGCTCCGACGCGAGCGGCTGCTCCATCGCGGGGGTCTCCGGGGGTTCGCGATAGGGCTGCTCCACCTCGACGTCCTCCTCGTGGTAGACGCTCTCGGCGTTGACCGCCCAGATGTCGTGGTGGGTGCCCAGCAGGATGTTGTCGACCGCGCGCATGGAGGTCAGCATCGAGTGGTCGGAGTTGTTGTAGCGGTGCAGCCCGTTGCGGCCGACCTGGATCAGGTTGTCGATCCCGTCGAGCCACTTGCGGATCTCGACCATCCGGTCGGGGTACTCGGCGTCGTAGATCGGGTACGCCTTGTGGACGCGGACCGCGAATCCGAACTTGACCTTCTGCGCCTTGGCCAGCCCCAGCTGCTGGATCTCCCGGGTGGCGAACTTGACCAGGTCATCGTCGGCCATGTTCCACAGCTCGTCGCCCTCGAAGCAGAAGTACTCCATCCCGATCGATGCGTCAGTGTCGTTGGGCACCATCCACGGGCTCCACGAGCGGAAGTTCTGAATCCGTCCGACCTGCACACCCGGCTCGTGGATGTAGATCCAGTTGTCGGGGAACAGATCCTCTGACTCGATCACCAGCGCGACGGTGAGGAAGTCGCGATAGCGCAGCCCGCGGGCGGCGTCGCGTACGTCGACCGGTGCCTCGGGATCGGCGATCCCGACCGTCGTGCGCAGCGGCAATGACGAGATCACGTGCGAGGGCGTCAGCGTCTCGCCGCCGGCGATCACCTCGAGCACCTTGCCGTGCTCGATGTGCAGCCGCGTCACCGGCGCGTTCAGCCGCACCTCGCCGCCGGCGGCGCGGATGTCGTCGGTCATCTGCTCCCACATCTGGCCCGGTCCGTAGCGCGGGTAGTTGAACTCGGAGATCAGCGATTTGATCTTGTTGCCGCGGTTGCCGAAGAAGGCCGACCTCGCGGCGGAGAAGAACGACAGACCCTTGATCCGCTGCTCAGCCCACTCGGCGCGCAGCTCGGAGGTCGAGACGCCCCACACCTTCTCGGTGTAGGTCTTGAAGAACAGGTTGAACAGGCGCTTGCCGAAGCGGTTGGACACCCACTGCTCGAATGTCTCCTCGCGGCCCTTGGGCTTGACCGCCGCCCACAGGTAGGAGAGGCCACAGCGCGCGAGCTCGATCGGGCCGAGCTTCTTGATCACGTCCATGCCGTCGAGCGGGTACTCGAGGAACTTCTTGTTCCAGTAGATCCGCGACTGGCGCGGACGCTTGAGGAACTCCTCCTTCATGATCTCGTGCCAGAGGTCGTCCACCTCCTTGACCTTGGTGAAGAAGCGATGGCCGCCAAGGTCGAAGCGGTATCCGTTGCGCACCTCGGTGCGCGCGATCCCGCCGACCTGGTCGGTGGACTCGAGCACGATCACGGGCTTGCCCTGCTTGGCCAGCAGGTAGCCCGCCGTGAGCCCGGCCGGTCCGCCCCCGAGCACGACGACGGGTCGTCCGGGGGTGATGTCGGAGCCGAGGGCAGGCGCGGCCGCGTGGGCGGCGGGCCCGCTCTCGCCGGGCCTGGGTGTATCTGTCATGTTCAGGAGACCTTCCGATAGAGCACGGCGCTGTCACCCACGCAGCACGCGCCGCGATAGGAATGAGGGGCCCAGGCAACTGGCTTGAGGCTGGGGTCGGAGGAGAGCAGCGCCCCCCACTGAGCCGATCGCCGGCGCACAAGCTGAGTCCAGGACGCCTCCCAGCTCTGGGCGCCCTCGGTGAGCGGACGCACGAACAGGAGTTGCTGGCCCCGACTGAGACTAGCAACGAGGGGGGTGAGCGTGGCGCGAGGATCGGCGTTCTCGATCCGCTTCAGCGCGTCCACCCAGTTGGCCGATTGGGGGTCCTTGGTCGGCCCGGTCGGGTCGGCGTACCGCAGGCCGCCGGGGAGGTAGTAGTAGGCCAGCGGCACCTGCTCGGGCTGCGCGACGACGACGACGTCGCCCGGGTGGATGAGCGGCGCCATCTCGCCGCCGACATCGCGCATGTCGCTCTTGTACTTGGCCGTGTAGGAGGACGGGTTGGCCCAGAAGATCACGCACAGCAGGAGTGCGACCAGGCCGACGCCGCGGGCGCGCGCCAGGCCGATCGCGAACAGCAGCAGGAAGCAGGCCAGGATCGGGGCGAAGTAGCGGTACTGCCAGGCGGGCGAGAACCGGGACACGATCCAGCCGAATCCCAGCGTGCCGATCGGCAGCAGGATCAGCACCCACACGGTCAGCGCCTCGCGGCTGCGCCGGTGCGCGCGGGTGAAGAGCGCACTCAGCCCGATCGCGGAGCCGAGCACGAGCGCGGCGGTGGCGCGGTCGCCGCCCATGAGGTTGCGCGAGATCTGCACCGGGGCGCCGAAGTTCGGCGTCGGATCCCACGGTGATCCGGTGTGCGCAGCCTGGTAGAGCAGCGTCGGTAGCCACGGCAGGAACAGCACCGTGGCGGCGCCGAACGACAGCACGGCGTCACGCAGGATCGCTTTGGGCTCGTCGCTCAGCTGCAGGACCGGGATCAGCGCGATGGCAGCTCCGACGCCGAAGAAGATGCCCCACGAGTGCGTGTAGAGCATCACCGCCTGCGCGGCGGCGAACAGGACGAGGTAGCCCCGTCGTCGGTACACGAAGCCCTGGATGAACCCCTGTGCGGCCAGCAGCCCGAGCAGCGCCATCAGCGTGTACATCCGCGTTTCCTGCGCGTAGGCGGTCAGGAACGGGTTGAGTGCGAACAGCACCGCCGCGATCAGTCCGGCGCGGCGACCGGCGAGGCTCCACGCGACCCACGTGCCGGCGGGGATGGCCAGCAGTGCGAACACGAGCGACAGCGCGTGCGTCTGGGCCTCGCTGGATCCGAACACGCTCATCCAGACATGGAGCAGCATGTAGTAGAACGGCGGTGAGCCGTCGTGGTGGAGCACACCGGGGATCGCGCTCAGCGAGCGCGACGAGATGCCCACCGACAGAGCCTCGTCCATCCAGAACTGACCGCTGATGATCCGCGTGCGCACGAACAGCGACAGGGCGCTGAGCAGCACGAGCACGCCGGTGGTGACGAGCCACGGTGGAACCCGCTCGAGCCAGCGGGGCTCGTGCACGTCGAAGTTCGGGACGGACCGGGGAGGGGCGGCGATGGTGGTGGCCATTGGGGAGGTCAGATTACCGGCAGGTGGAGTAGATCTTGAACGTGCGCGTGCTCGCCACACGGGCGTAGGTGGCGTTGCGCGGGAGCAGCGGCAGCAGCGATGCGTGCCGGGTGGCGCGGGCCCGCAGGATCACGTTCGGCGCGGGCGGCAGCGGCGCTCCGCGGGGCAGGCCCGGCGGCGGCCCCTCGATCCGCAGCGTGTGCACGCCGAGCGTCCACGCGACCATCGGGACCTGGAAGCCCTCCGTCATCACCGTGCCGCAGCCGAGCAGCTTGGCGGCACCACCGGCCTCGGCCACCGCCGTGGTCAGGTCCGAGCGCAGCCGCGCCTGGTAGTCGAGCGACTTGTGCGTCGCGGGCAGGTCGACGGCGCTGGCGCCGATCCACGAGGGGACGAACATGAACACCAGCACGAGCACCGCCACCGTCGCGACGGCGGCGACGGCGGGCTTGCCCAGACGCGAGAGCAGGCCGCCCAAGATCTGGGCCGCCCACCCCCAGCCGACGCCGCCGACGACACAGATCAGCGCCGCGCCGAGCACGAGGTAGCGGTTGTTGCCCGAGAAGCCGGCCTGGGTCATGATCGCGATCAGCACCAACCAGGCGATCCCGAGTACGCCGAGCGCGAGCACGGCGATGTTGTGACGGTGTGGCTGCTCGCCCGAGCCACGGCCACGGACCCGCCACAGACCCCAGGCGGCCAGCACCATGGCGAATGCGGCTGCCGCCTTGATCCGCAGCAGGATCAAGGGCCACGCGTGGTCCTTGAGCTCGGCGCAGAACGGACAGCTCGCGAAGGCCGGGCTGTTGGAGCGCGGGTGCTGCGCCCGGCTGACGCCGCGGAAGAAATGGCCGGACCCCCACAGCTCGGGCAGGAACCACAGCACGGGGATGGCGGCGAACAGGCCGATGACGAGCTTGCGCGCGCCGGGGTCGGTCCAGAACAGGTACAGCCCGTAGAGACCCCAGAAGGGCCAGATCTCGGGCCGGTCGAGCGCCGCGGCGAAGGCGACGGCAAAGGCCTGGCGGCGCTTGCCGTCGAGGTGGCGGTCGATGGCGATCAGCACGATTGCCGCCATCAGGCCCTCGGAGTAGCCGAGCGCGTTGTCGCTGACAAAGCCTCCGGCGGACACGAGCCCGAGCGCCGCGATCGTCGCGGCCAGCAATCCCGGCGCCAGCTCGGCGAGCCGGGCGAGGCCGGTCGCGCGCTCGGCCGCCTCGCCGGCGGCACGGATCCGGTGCGTCAGGCGAAGCGCGAGCTTGAACGTCATCGCGACGGCCATCAGCGCGCCGGTGCGGGCGATCACCAGCCACATGTCCGGGGCGGCCTTGCCGAACGGCGCGAACAGCGTCGTGAAGATGACCGGCAGCGGCTTCCACGAGGGGCCGCCGGTCGTCTGCAGGTTGAGGTGGACGATCTCCCGGCCCCAGATGATCCACGCCCAGGGGTCGTAGCTCGGTGTCGAGGGGATCAGCAGCGAGAACGCGGAGATCACCAACCCGACGAGGGCCAGCGCGAAGTACAGGCGCCCGCCGGCGAGCCGTCCGGTCAGTTTGGCGGGGCCGGAGCCGGCCGAGCCGTGCGACGACGGAGCCGTGGCGACCTCGGTTGCCTCGAACGCCATCGACCTACCCCGTCCTCAGTGGCAACGGAAGCAGGCGACGGGTGGCGAGGAGGTGTCCGAACACGGTTCTGAGCGCTGCCGGCGCGGGGCCGGCGAGATGTTGTCCTGCAGAAGCCCGGTGGCCGAGCGCACGGGCGGCGAGCGCACGCTGGCTCACGCATGCGCGCAGGCGTGAGACGCCATTCTAGAGCGCCGCCCGACAGCAGCGCGGCGCTCGAGAGGGCACCTACACGATCAGGGTGCCACAGTTACGCGCCGATCGCGTCGCGGCGGTGCCCTCAGGCGCCGCCGACGCGGTGCTTCAAGGCCACGATGCGCCGGTAGGACGCGATCGCGGCGATGCGGTTGAGGCGCCCGTCGGCGAGGTCGCGCTCGAGGCCGGCGAGCTCCCCTGGCGCCGAGTCGGTGAACAGCAGAATGTCGGCGCCGGCCCGGGCGGCCAGCCGTCCGGCGGTGATCTCGTCGTGGCCCGTCGGCGTGCCCAGCGCATCCGTGATCGTGACGCCGCGGAATCCGAGCCGGCCCCGGAGCAGTCCTTGTGCGATCGGGCGCGAGAGCGCGGCGGGCGCGCCGGAGGGATCGTAGGCCTTGAAGCCTGCGGTCGAGAGCATGACGGCGTCGAGTCCGAGCGGGATCGCGGCCTGATAGGGCATCAGGGCCCCCTGCAGCTGGGCCGCGGTCGGGTGCAGCTCGTCGAGCCTGAAGTCGGTGTCGACCGGCGCCGAGCCGACCCCGGGGAAATGCTTTGCGGTCGCGGCGATGCGCTGGGACTGGAGCCCGAGCGCGAACGCCGGCGCGTACCGCGCCACCGCGCGCGGGTTGAACGAGAACGCCCGACCCTGCTGCCAGATGAACGCGCCGGTGAAGGTGGGCACGTCCGAGACCGGCGCCAGGTCCATGTTGATGCCCAGAGCCTTGAGGTAGTGACCCGTCGCCCGTCCCTCGCCGGCGGCGACCGAGGTGCTACCGGTCGCGGCGATCTGCGGCGGCGAGAGATCCGGCGGACCGCCGGGCAGACGCTTCACCTGGCCGCCCTCCTGGTCGACGGCGATCAGCAGCGGCGGATTGCCGCCCTGGTGAGCCGCGCGCTGGAGCGCTCCGATCAGCCCCTTGAGCTGGTTGCGCGAGACGATGTTGGCCGCGAACAGGATCACGGCGCCGATCTGGCCGTTGCGGACCTGGCTCATCAGTGCGCTATCGGCGCTGGTGCCGCTCACCCCGACCATGATGCGCTGGCCCAGCAGCTTGACGTCCGCGGTCGAGACCGTGGTCGTCGCGACCGGCGCGGCGGCGACGGAGGCGACGCGCCTGGGCGCGGCACGGTGCACAGCGTGTGCGACGGGCGCCCCGGGTGCCGTCAGCATCAGCGCGAGGACGGCGACGAGCCCGGCCATGCCCTATCCCTGGACGCCGAGGGCGAGGCAGTCCTCGACCTTCCTCAGCTCGCCGTCCGAGGTCTGTTTCGGATACAGCAGCGCGCTGCCGATCACCTCGGCGCCCTGGACCTGCCCGGAGATCTGGGCCTGCTGAGCCGCGCCCGGCGTCGGCAGGAACCGGATCGTCGGGCCGGCGGGCGGCGAGCCGACCTGCACGTCGCTCTGTCCGACGTTCACGACGGGCAGTCCGTCGTTGCGGATGCAGGTCACATGGGTGGTGCGGGGATCGTCGATCTTCCCGCGACCGTAGGGCTGTGATGCCGTCCCGAGGGTGCCGGCCTCGGGCTTCGCCGAGCTCCCGCATCCCGCCAGGACGACCGCGGCGAGCCCGCACGCCGCTGCGATCTTGACAGAGGACATCCGGCCAGAGCGTAGAGGATCGGCGCCCGTTGTCGCGGGAGATCCTGCTCTAGACTGATCGGCCGATGATCGCGTTCGCCGCCCTCAGCGGGCCGCTCCCGAAGGCGGGCGTGTTCGCGGTCGCGGCACTGGCGGCACTGGCCTTGACCGCCGGCACGGCAAAGCTGCGCGCTTGGGCGATGGCCGGCGCGCTCGTCCTGGCCCCGGTCCTGCTGCTGGCCGACATCTGGAGCTCGCCGCAGCTGCGCCTGGTCCATCGCCATCCGCTGCCCGCCGCGGTCGGCGCGGTCGTGGCGTTGGGGCTGCTGTCGGCGCTGGCGGTGCTGATCGCTCGGCGTCCATCGGTCCTCGCGCTGCTGGCGGTGGCGTCGCTGCCGTTCCGGATCCCGATCCAGGCCGGCGGGGTCACGTCGAACCTGCTCGTGCCGCTGTATCTCGTCGTGGCGGCGGGCTCGCTGGCCTACATCGTCCCGGCGGTACGCTCGACCGACGACCCCGACGAGGGCCGTCAGCCCGGCTGGGTGCAGCGCCTGCTCGCGCTCTACATCGTCGTCTACGCCGTGCAGTCGATCTACTCCGCGGACTTCGAGAAGGCGCTGCAGCAGATGGTCTTCTTCTACGTGCCGTTCGCGCTGCTGTTCGTCCTGCTGACCCAGCTCGACTGGACGCCCCGCCTGATCAAGCTGTGCTTCACGCTCGTGGTCGCGCTCGCGGTCCTGTTCGCGGCCATCGGCTTCGTGGAGTACGGGACCAAGACCATCTTCCTCAATCCGAAGCTGGTGGTGGCCAACGATCTGCACACGTACTTCACCGTCAACTCGGTGTTCTTCGATCCCGACATCTTCGGGCGCTTCCTGGCCTTGGTGATGATCGGGCTCGCCGTCGTGCTGCTGTACGACCGGGCCTCGGATTCCGCGACGCGGATCAAGCAGGTGCTCGGCGTCAGCGTTGTGCTGGCGATCCTGTGGGGCGGTCTGGTCCTGACACTCTCGCGCTCGAGCCTGGGCGCACTCCTCGTCGGCCTCGCGACGCTCGCGGCCTTGCGCTGGCGGGTCACGCGCACCCTGTGGGTCGTCGTCGCGGTCGTCGCCGTCGGCGCCGCCGCCGTCGCGATCTCACCGAAGACGTTCGGGCTCAACCAGGGTCTGAACGGTGCTTCGAGCGGTCGGGCCGATCTCGTCACCGGCGGCTCGGACCTGTTCACCGCGCGGCCCGTGTGGGGCTACGGGTCGGGGTCGTTCGTCACCGAGTACCGCCGTACCCATCCGAGCAGCTCGGCCACGCTCTCAGCGTCGCACACGATCCCGATCACGATCGCCGCCGAGCAGGGCGTGATTGGTGAGCTCGTCTATCTCGCCCTGGTGATCGTCGCCATCGTGGTGCTGCTGCGAGGCGCGCGATCGGACCCGGCCCGGGCCGGAGTCGCCGCGGCCTTCCTGGCGCTCATCCTGCACACGCTGCTGTACGCGGACTTCCTCGAGGATCCCGTGACGTGGGCGCTGCTGGCGGTCGGCGTGGCGCTCGCTTCGGGACCGCCGGCACGGCGCTCGGACGCCGCCACCGCGCTGGCCGCGACGGCTGTCGCGGCCTGATCCGTCGCCGGCCCGACCGCGGCTCAGGCGATCGGCGTGCTCCCGCCGGGGTTTTGTTACAGGACCGTAGCTTAGTCAGCCCGGCCGTGTGGCGGTTGTCAGACCGCCCCCGGCCGTGGCCCTGCGGACCACGGACGGCGCCAGGATCCGCATGGCCGCCGCGACCCAGTACGGGCGCGGGACGTAGCGCTCGGCCCTGCCTCCCGGGCCGGCTTCGAGGATCGCCTCGACGACGACCTCGGGCCGTGAGACCAACCAGCGCGTGGTCGCCTTGGCCTTGAGCTCCGTCGCCGGGAAACCCTCGGTCTCGACGAAACCCGGCAGCACGAGCCCGACGTGCACGCCGTGCGGGCGCTCCTCGCCATAGAGCGCGTCGCTCCACCCGGCGAGCGCAAACTTGCTCGCCGAGTAGGCGCCCGATCGCGGTCGGGACACACGTGCCGCGGTGCTCGCCACGTTGACGATGGAGATGCGCGGGCTATCGCCCGCGCTGTTGGGAGCGGCGGCGTCTCCCGCAGCAGCGGCAGCAGGGCCTCGGTCATCCGCAGCGGCGCCTCGAAATTCAGCTCCATGTGCCGGCGCACGTTCTCCCAGCCGGTGTCGGCGAACGTCCCGCGCCAGGCCGCGCCGGCGTTGTTGACCAGTAGATGCAGCGCGCCGTGCTGGCGGCGCACCACCTCCTCGACACGCGCGGGTGCGTCCGCGGCGGTGACGTCGAGCGCCACCACGGTCGCGCCGCCGAGCTCCGTGGCCAGCGCCTGCAGGCGCTCCTCGCGCCGGGCGACCAGCACGAGCTGCCATCCGTCCCGGGCCAGCCGCCGCGCGGTCGCCTCGCCGATTCCCGCCGACGCTCCCGTCACGACGGCCACGCGCGAATCTGGCGAGCGGCCTTCCATGGAGCCGGCAAGCCTACTCAACCGAACCCGGCCGGATACCGTTGCTGCCCTTGTGAGCAAGAGCACGATTGCCCTGATCACGATCCCGTTCTTCACCGGCGTGATCGGCTATGTCACCAACTGGACGGGCGTCCTGATGCTGTTCTACCCGGTCCACTTCCGCGGGTTTCGCTCTCGGAAGCTCGAGCGGCTCGCCCGACTGCTGCCGCGCAAGATCCAGCAGATCCCCGGCGTGATGATCGGCGGCATCGGGTGGCAGGGGATCGTGCCCTCGCGCGCGGCCAAGATGGGCAGCCTGGCGGTCGACAGCGGGATCGCCAAGCTGGGCACTCCGAGCGAGTTCTGGCACCAGTTCGAGCCCGACAAGATGGCCGACCAGATCGTCGAGACCACGCGCGACGACATGCGCGCGACCGTGGATCGGATCATGGAGCGCGAGCATCCGCGTCTGTGGTCCAACCTGCCGCCGACGGTGAGGGAGATGGTGCACGCCCGCGTCCAGCAGCAGATGCCGGGAATCGTCCACGAGCTGACCGACCAGATCGGCACCAACATCGATCAGCTGGTCGACGTGAAGCTGATGGTGATCCGGCGCTTCGAGGCCCAGCCCGACCTGGCCAACCGGATCTTCCTGGACATGGGACAGAAGGAGCTGACGTTCATCCAGAACTTCGGCTTCTTCTTCGGCTTCGCGCTCGGGATCCCGGTGGCGGTGATCACGCATTTCGTCACCTATTGGTGGCTGTTGCCGATCCTCGGCGTGATCGTCGGCTACGTCACCAACTGGCTCGCGCTGTGGATGATCTACGAGCCGCCCGATCCGCACCGGGTCGGGCCGTTGCTGATCCAGGGGCTGTTCGTGCGACGCCAGCCCGAGGTGGCCGACGTGTACGCGCGGATCGTCGCCGACGAGATCCTGACGATGCGGAACTTCGGCGAGGAACTGCTCAACGGCCCGAGCGCCGACCGCACCCGTCATCTGATCGAGGTGGCCATGGCGCCGGCGGTCGATCGCGCCACCGGGCCCGCCCGCAGCGCCGTCCGCGTCGCGCTCGGCACCGCGGAATACGACCGCATCTCGAGATCGTTCGCGGCCGAGCCGGTCGATCGCATGATGACCCCGCTCGGCGATCCCGGCTTCAACCGTGATCGCAGCGCCTCGATGCGTAAGCTGATCGGCGACCGCATGAGAGAGATGAAGCATCGGGACTTCGCCGACCTGCTGCACACGGCGACCAAGCAGGACGAATGGCTCTTGCTGTTACACGGAGCCGTGCTCGGATTCGGCGCCGGCCTGATACATCTGGCGATCTTCGGATGAGCGAGAACGGCGACGACCCCATCGGCACCGAGCTCGAGCCGTCCAGGGGCGCGGTCGAGACGCTGCCGGGACTGGCCCGCATCGCTGCCGGTGCGTGGATCCGCACCGCGGCGTGGGGTGTCGGCAAGTCGCTCGAGCTGAGCGCCCGGGTGGCCCGGGCCGCCGTCTCGCCCGACCAGGCGGTCAGGCTCGCCGGTGACTTCGCCTCCGGCATGCGCGACTACGCGCGCGAGCTGCTCGGCATCTCCGACCTCGACGAGCAGGTGCGCCAGCTCGCCGGCCGCTCGCGGCCGAGTGTCCGCGCCCGTCCGGCGGTGCGCAACGGCACCGGTCCGGCCGACGGCCGGACCGACATCTCCCTGCGCGAGCAGGGCGCCGAGCTGCTGCGTCAGTCGGCCGACGTGACCGTGGAGGAGGGGGCGCATCCGGCGTACGCGCGGATCCTCTCCGAGCTTGCCCCCGATGAGGGCCGGGTCCTCCGCCTGCTGGCCACCGAAGGTCCGCAGCCCTCCGTCGACGTGCGCTCGTCGAACCTGATCGGCGTCGGCACCCAGCTCGTGGCCCAGGGCCTGAACATGATCGGCGCCCAGGCCGGGTGCCGCTACATCGACCGCGTTCCCGCCTACCTCAACAACCTCCTCCGGCTCGGCCTGATCTGGTTCTCCCACGACCCCGTCGACGACCCGATGCGCTACCAGGTGATCGAGGCCCAGCCCGACGCGATGCAGGCGATCAAGAGCGCCGGCCGCGCCAAGACGGCCCACCGCTCGGTCCATCTGACCCCGTTCGGCAAGGACTTCTGTGACGTGTGTCTACCGTTGGATACGGCGGAGATCGAGTCGTTGACGGAGGGGTAGGTTCTTCGGGCTGCCGTGGGTGAGCGTGACGGAGTGAGCGTAGAACGGCTTGTTGGGGAAGGGGGCGATCAGGGGCGGCGCCGGGCTCCCGGGCGGGTCCGAGGGTGCTTATCTCGACAAACCCACCGGTCCAAGAGTCTCCTCGGCCACCTAAGCGCCTCTCAGGCGCTTACCCGCCCAAAGTCGCTCAGATGGCGGCACTTTGGCGACATAAGCACCCCGGAAGCCGGTGCATCGGCGGCGCGGGGGGAGGGTGGTGGCCAACCCCGCCAACCAGGCCCGCCGGCACCCAACCAGACCCGGCGGCACGCCTCACGGAGCCGATCCCCTTCCCCGGCCGCCTGTTTACGCCCCGTACCCCGATCACCCCCACCGACAGCTCCAGACTAGCCCGGGCCGGCAGCCCCGGCCAGCGCCGCCAGCACGCCCGCCGCGAACCCCGACAGCCGCGCCGGCGTGAACCGCGCCGGGTCGGACAGCACCAGCCGGCCGGCCTCCTCGGCGGCGATCAGCAGCGTGCGGGCGAGGAGTTCTGGATCGTCGATGCCGGGAGGCCTGCCGCGCCGAGCGAGGGCGCGGTCGGCGAGCGTCTGGAGCTGGGCGAGGACGCGCATGCGATCGCGGGCGACGCGTTCGCGGACGACGCGAGGCGCGCCCTCGGGGGGCAGGAGGATCGGGCGCCACGTGTCGGGGTCGCCGGCGACGGCGTCGAGGAACGTGCGCACGCCGTCGACGATCGCGCGGTCGGGATCGGCGTCGCCGCCGAGCTCGGCTCCTAGCGCGGCGGGGAGCTGGCCGAGCACGCGTCGCTCCTGGCGCTCGAGCAGGGCGCCGAGCAGCTCGGCGAGGTCGTCGAACAGGTTGTAGACGACGGGCCGGGTGACGCCGGCCTGGCGGGCGATCGCCTCGATGTTGACGCCCCCGTAGCCCTGTTCGGCGATCACCGTCATGGCGGCGTCGAGCAGCTGCTCGCGTCGCTGTTCACGCGGTAGTCGGGGGGCGTACGGACGGCGGCGGCCGGCGGGGGTCATCGAGCGGGCCGCTGCTCCCGCACCTACAGCTCCGACTTGAGCGCGAAGTACAGCGCCGGGAAAAGGCTGCGCCCAGGGACCCTGACGAGCATCTTGGCCGGCCAGCGGGCGCTGCCGGTGAGCGTATTGACGCCCGTACCGCGGTCGGGATCGAACTTCTTGCCCAGCCACGGCGTCCACGCGTCGGTGATCGTGCCGATCACCTTGTCGGCGAGCGGGTGCATGGTCCAGGTCACGAGGATGCCGTCGGTCTGGCCGCGCACGCCCTCCGCGGGTCGCCCGCACAGGAACAGCTCCTGCAGCTCGGCGAGCGCGGCCGAGCGGTCGCTGCCGGCGCGGCGCCCGAGCTCGGCGATCCAGGCCCAGGCCGCCTCGCGCGCGCCCGTCGGATCGGTCTTGGCCTGCTCGCGCAGCTTCGCCACCCGCGCCGCGACGGGGCCGCCCCGCAGCGCCGCCTGGCCGTTGGGGCTCCTGTTCGGGGACTTCGTCGCCTCTGCCATCCGGTCTCCCTGCTTCGTTGCCTACCGCGTGGCGATCCTACTGCGGCAAAGCAGCGCGCGCCCGCAATGCCCACCCGAGTTCGAAGCGGCCGCCGGCGGAGTCGAGCGCATCGCCGAGCTGCTCCCGAGCGGGATGCTGGAGATGTCGGGCGATCCGTTCCGGGGCCTCCGCTTCCCGAACCTGTTCAGGCTGCCGGCTGCCCGGAGCTGAGCTCGGGCCGCAGCGCCAGGTCGCTGCTGGCGCCGGCGAGAGCTCCGCCCGGACAGTCGGCGCAGGCGACGCGGCGGCGCGGGTTCTGAATCCCGCCGAGCGCAAACACGCCGCCTACCAGTGCCAGTCCGGCCCCGATCAGCATCGCGACCCGGAACGACTCCACCGAGGCGTCGATCAGCGCGGTGTGCACCACCTGGCGCGCCGGACCGCTGACCCCTGAGGCGTCGATCACCAGCGGGCGCGTGCGGGCGTTGGCGACTGCCGCCTGCGCCTGCGGGCTGAGCGGGCGGCCGGCGAGGTCGTGGTCGAGCCGGCTCTGGAAGCTCGCCGTCACGACCGCACCGAGGGCGGCGATCGCCAGCAGCCCGGCGACGCGGGCGACGGCGTTGTTGATCCCGCTGGCGACGCCCGAGTGCCCGGGCTCGACGGCGCCGAGCACGGTCGCGGTGAGCGGTGCGACGGTCATCGCCAAGCCGAGCCCGAACACGAGGATTCCCGGCAGCACCGCGCTGACGTAGTCCGCGCTCGCGGTCATGCGTCCGAGCAGCAGCAGGCCGAGGCCGGCGAGGACCGGCCCGGCGCCCATGAACAGCCGCGGCCCGAAACGGTCGGCGAGCGCCCCGAAACGCTTGGAGAGCGCAAAGACCAGGATCGTGATCGGCAGCAGCGCCAGGCCCGCCTGCAACGCCGTGTAGCCGCCGACCTGCTGGATGAACAGGACCACGAAGAACGTCGCCACGCTGAGGCCCGAGTACAGCAACAGCGTGGTCAGGTTGCCGACGGTGAAGTTGCGCGAGCCGAACAGCCCCAGCGGCATCATCGGCTCCGGCGCCCGGCGCTCCCAGAGGACGAACGCGATCAGCAGCACGATGCCGCCGATCAGCGGGATGAAGACGATCGGACTTCCCCAGCCGAATCGTCCCTGCTCGATCAGCGCGAACACCGGGCCACCGAGGCCGAGCGCGGCCAGGGCCGCGCCGGGCCAGTCGACGTGCCCGCCGGTCGGCCGGTCGGCGGGCAGCGCGCGCAGCAGGTAGAGGGTGACTGCGACGGGGACGAGGTTGATGGCGAAGATCCAGCGCCACGACGCGACCTGGATCAGGGCCCCGCCGCCCAGCGGGCCGACGACGGTGGCGATCCCGGTCCACGCGGTCCAGGAGCCGATCGCCGTGGCCCGCTCGCCCTCCTCGAAGGTGTCCATGATCAGCGCCAGCGTGCTGGGGACGAGCAGCGCCCCGGCGATTCCCTGGATCGCCCGCGCACCGATCAGGAACGCGCTGCTCGGCGCGATCGCGCACAGCAGTGAGCACGCGCCGAACGCGGCCAGGCCGGCGGCGAACACGCGCCGGCGTCCGAGCACGTCGCCGAGCGAGCCGCCGACCAGCAGCAGCGAGGACAGCGTCAACAGGTAGGCCTCGACGACCCACTGCTGCGCCGCGAGGCCGCCGTGCAGGCCGGCGCGGATGGCCGGCAGGGCGACGTTGACGACCGTGCCGTCGAGGAACACGACCGCCGAGCCGAGGATGCAGGCGATCAGGACCAGCCGCTTGTCGGGGCCGGCGGACAGGGGTCAGCCGGTCCCCTGGGCGAAGACGTCGTTGGACTCGTAGCCGGCGAACGAGACGCTCGACTGGAAGGGCAGCCACGTCCTGACGATCACGCAGTATGTGCGGCGGTGATCGACGCTGATCACGCAGGTCCGGTAGATCGCCCCGGGCTCGATCGCGACCGTGCTCACGTAGGAGAGGTTGCGGCGAAACTCGGCCGGCGCACGGTCGCCGATCCAGGCCTGCGCGCGGGTGATGGCGTCCTGCATCGCCTGGCGATGGGCGACCACGGTGCCGTGATGGATGATCCCGACGGCCAGCATCACGGCAGCGACGCCGGCGACGAGCGCCGTGCCGGCGTAGTCACGGGCGACCACCACCGGCAGGTCCCGGCGGACGCGCCGTAGGAGCGCGCCCAGCGGCCAGGAGAGCAGCACCACGACGAGCACGTTGACGACGATCGCCGCGACCAGCGCGCCGATCAGCCGCTGGGTCTCACCCGAGGGAGGGAGCAGGTGACCGACGACCGCGTCGAGCACGGTGAAGGCCGCAAACGCGGGCCACATCCAGGCGCCGCGGCGACGCCAGCGCAAGCGGTTCAGCCAAGCTTCCTCCACCCCTCATAGGGTAAGCATGGACCCCGTGATGCGTCGATCTCCGTGGCTTGGGGTAATCTCGCCGAGTGCCCATCCGCGGGTCTGACCGGAGATCCCGGGAAGGCCCGGGAAGCGGGTTCCGGACGGAGATCCCGACCGGGGCCCACGGAGGAAAGGGAAGCGCGCGATGGCGACCCAGACAGCGCAGCAGGCGCAGGCCGGCGGCGGCTATCTGCTGCCCGAGGACCGCATCGCCCTGCTGCGGGCGATGCTCCTGATGCGCGGGCTCGAGGAGCGCGCGATGAGCCTCTACCGGCAGGGAAAGGTGCCGGGCTCGTTCTACGACGGATACGGCCAGGAGGCGGTGTCCGCCGGCGCGGCGTTCGCGATGGCGCCGGAGGACCGCCTGTGCATCCTGCACCGCGATCTGGCCGCGCACGTGATCCGTGGCGTGGCCCCGGCGCGGATCCTCGCGCAGTACCTCGGACGCGAGGCCGGCGTCACCCGGGGCCGCGACGGCAACGTGCACTTCGGTGACCGGCGCCTGGGCTGTGTCGGGATGGTCTCGATGCTGCCCGACATGATGCTCGTCGCCACCGGCATGGCGATGGCGTTCAAGCTGCGCGGCGAGGCGCGCTGCGCGATCACCTGGTTCGGCGACGGTTCCACCTCGCGCGGTGATTTCCACGAGGCCATGAACTGGGCCGGGGTGCAGAAGCTGCCGGTGGTGTTCGTGCTCGAGAACAACCAGTATGCGTACTCGACCCCGATCGACAAGCAGTTCGCGGTCAACCCGGTCGAGCGGGCCGCGGCCTACGGCTTCGTCGGGGTGACCGTCGACGGGAATGACGCCGAGGCGATGTTCGAGGCGACCCGCGCGGCCCGGGAGCGGGCGGTGGCCGGCGGCGGCCCGACCCTGATCGAGGCCGAGACGATGCGCATGCACGGTCACGCCGCGCACGACGACATGAAGTACGTGCCGAAGGAGCAGGTGGAGGAGTGGCGCAAGCGCGACCCGATCGAGCGCCAGGAGGCTCGGGTCAAGGCCGACGGCACCAACGTGGATGAGATCCGCGCCACGGTCAGGGCGGAGATCGACGCGGCCACCGAGGAGGCACTGGCGTCGCCGCAGCCCGACCCGGCGCGGGCCACCGAGGGCGTCTTCTGCGAGGGCGAGGCCGAGCCGCTCGGGAACGGCCTGGCGCCCTGGAGTGGATTTGCGGCGCAGCGCGGACAGGTGGCGTCCTGATGCCAACGCTCACCTATCTGCAGGCGATCTCCTCAGCGCTCCGTGACGAGCTGCGCGCCGATGACCGGGTGCTCGTGATGGGCGAGGACATCGGCGTGTTCGGCGGCGCGTTCAAGGTCACCGACGGGTTCGTGGAGGAGTTCGGCACCGACCGGGTGATGGACACGCCGCTGGCCGAGTCGGCGATCATCGGCACCGCCGTCGGCGCGGCCGTGGTCGGCATGCGCCCCGTGTGCGAGATGCAGTTCGCCGACTTCATCGCCTGCGGCTTCGATCAGCTCGTCAACGTGGCCGCGAAGATGTACTACCGCCAGGGGCTCGCGGTGCCGATCACCGTGCGGCTGCCCTCGGGCGGGGGCTTCTCCGGTGGCCCGTTCCACTCCCAGAACCCCGAGGCGTGGTTCATGCAGTCCCCCGGCATCAAGGTGCTCGCCCCGTCGACGGCCGAAGACGCCAAGGGCCTGCTGCACGCTGCCATCCGCGACCCGAACCCGGTCTGCTTCATGGAGCACAAGCACCTGTATCGCCGGATCAAGGGCGAGGTCCCGGAGGGCGTCTACGAGACGCCGATGACCGCCCGCGTCGCCCGCGAGGGGTCGGACCTGGTCGTGATCGCCTACGGGGCGATGGTGCACGTTGCGCTCGAGGCGACCGAGGACCTCGACGGCGCCTCGGCGCAGGTCCTCGACCTGCGCTCGCTCGTCCCGCTCGACAACGAGGCGATCCTGGCTGCGGTCGCGCAGTGCTCGAAGGTGGTGATCCTCGACGAGGCCAACTCCACCTGTGCCGCCGGCGCCCAGGTGGCCGCGCTGATCGCCGAGCGCGGCTTCGAGGACCTCGACGGCCCCGTCGTCCGGGTCTCGACGCCGGATGTCCCGATCCCGTTCTCGCCGCCTCTGGAGCAGGTCGTGCTCCCGAGCGTCGAGCGCGTCAAGGAGGCCTGCCGTGAGCTTCTCGCGTACTGAGCTCGTCGACGTGACGATGCCGCAGATGGGCGTGTCCGTCGCCGAGGGCACCGTGGTGCAGTGGCGCAAGCAGGTCGGCGACCAGATCCAGGCTGACGAGACGATCTGCGAGATCTCGACCGACAAGATCGACACCGAGGTGCCGGCGCCCGCCGCCGGGGTCGTCGCGGAGATACTGGTGCCGCTCGGGGCCACGGTCGCGGTCGGCGTGGTGCTCGCGCGAATCGCCCCCGAAGGCGCCGTGGAGGGCAACGGTGCCGATGGGGCGGCCGCGTCCAACGGCGCTCCGCCCCCGGCGCCGAACGGCGCTCCCGCGCCACCCGTGTCGAACGGGACGGGGGCGCCGCGACGTTACTCACCCGTCGTGCAGCGCATCGCGGCCGCCCACGGGATCGACCTCGGGCGGGTGACCGGCACCGGACGCGACGGGCGCGTACGCAAGCAGGACGTGCTGGCCTTCGTGGAGGCGGAGGGCGGGACCGCGAGCGCGGCGGTGGCCGCCCCAGAGCCGCCGCTGCACATCGAGAGCCCCTACCGCCCCGATCCCGTGCCGATGACCGAGGCCGGCCAGCTCTCGCGGATGCGGCGCCAGATCGGCGAGCACATGAAGCGCTCGCTCGACGCCGCAGCGCACTGCACGACCTGGATCGAGGTCGACATGAGCGCCGTCGAGGCCGCGCGAGCGCCGCTTGGCCTGACCGCGCTGGCGTTCGTCGCCCGCGCCACGACGCTGGCCCTGCGCGAGCACCCGTCGCTCAACGCCTGGCTCGAGGGCGAGCGCTACACCCGCCACGACGCGGTCAACCTCGGGATCGCGGTGTCGCTCGGTGAGAACGGGTTGATCGTGCCGGTGCTCACGGACGCCCACCAGCTCTCGGTGGAGGGCCTCGGGATCCGGATCAAGGATCTCGCGCGGCGTGCGCGCGCGGGCGAGCTGAGCCCCGATGAGGTCAGGGAGGGGACGTTCACAATCACCAACCCGGGCCAGTACGGCTCGATCATGGCCACCCCGATCATCAACCAGCCCCAGGTGGGGATCCTTGACCTCGAGGCCGTGATCAAGCGGCCGGTCGTGCTCACCGACGCCGCCGGCAACGACGCGATCGCGATCCGGCCGATGACCATCCTCGGGCTGAGCTGGGACCACCGCGCGCTCGACGGTGTGATCGCGGCGCAGTTCCTGGCCGCGGTCAAGCGCCACCTGGAGGCCTGGACGGCGGCCGGCTGATACGGCACGCAGGCTACGATCCGATCATGCGCGGAGACCGTCCGGAGCTGTGGGTCTGTCACCTCGGGACGATCGAGTACCGGGAGGCACTCGTGATCCAGGAGCGCGTCCGCAGCGCCCGACAGGCGGGCGAGCTGCCTGATGTCCTGCTCACGCTCGAGCACTGGCCGGTGTACACGTGCGGCCGGCGCTCGTCCTCGGGTGAGCTGCCGATGGGCGAGGACTGGTATCTGATGCAGGGCATCGACATCGTCGAGACCGACCGCGGCGGGAAGGTGACCTACCACGGCCCCGGTCAGCTCGTCGGGTATCCGATCGTCGGCGTGGACGATGTCGTCAGCTACGTGCGCACGCTCGAGCAGGCGCTCGTGGCGGCACTCGGCGACGAGGGCATCTCGGCTCGGGCGCGACCGGACGACGGCCCTGACTACACCGGCGTATGGGTCCAGGACCGCAAGATCGCGTCGATCGGCGTGCACGTCGCCCGCGGGGTGACGACGCACGGCTTCGCGGTCAACGTCGAGAACGACCTGCAGCCGTTCCAGTGGATCGTGCCGTGCGGCCTCGACGGCGTGCAGATGACCTCGGTGATCAAGGAGACGCGCCGTCTGCAGGGCCAGCTGCCGTGCTTCCGCCGCCGGGCGGCGTGGCGGGTGGCCGAGGCCCTCGGACGCCGGCAGCGGCTCGTCAGCCCGGCCCGCCTCGAGGCCGCCGTCGGCACCCGCCAGCCCGCCTGAGCGACGGACTGCGCGGGTCGGAGTCCACGCCGCGGTAGCCTTGGGTACATGAGCGTCGAACCGATTCGCGAGCATGTGACCCGGTCGCGCTCCAATCCGGGCGGAATGGACGTGCTCAGCGTGCTCGGGCCCGACGTGCAGCCGCACCGGGCTCGCAAGCCGCCGTGGTTCAAGGTGCCCGCCCCCGGCGGTCCCCGGTATCGCGAGCTGAGCGCGATGATCACGAGCGAGAACCTGCACACGGTGTGTCAGGAGGCCGCCTGTCCGAACATCGGCGAGTGCTGGCAGCGGGGGACCGCGACGTTCATGATCCTCGGCGACACGTGCACGCGCCGCTGCGGGTTCTGCAACGTCAAGACGGGCAAGCCGACGTGGAACGATCCGCTCGAGCCCGCGCGGGTGGCGCGCTCGGTGGCCAAGATGGGACTGCGCCACGCTGTGATCACGTCCGTCGATCGCGACGATCTGCCCGACTACGGCGCATCGGCATTCGTCGGCGTGATCCGTCAGATCCGCCACCAGGCGCCGCAGTGCAAGGTCGAGGTCCTGACCCCGGACTTCCGCGGCGCCGAGATGCCGCTGGCCAAGGTGATCGCCGAGCGCCCTGATGTCTTCAACCACAACGTCGAGGTCGTGCCGCGGCTCTACCCGGTGGCTCGTCGCGGCTCCCGGTTCGAGCGCTCGTGTCGGGTGCTGCGCAACGCGAAGGAGATGGGCGGCGACGAGGTGGTCACCAAGTCCGGCCTGATGGTCGGCCTGGGCGAGAGCTTTGAGGAGATGGTCGAGGCGCTCGGGATCCTCCGTGAGCACCACGTGCAGGTACTCACGGTCGGTCAGTACCTGCGTCCGACCGAGCAGCATCTGCCGATCGTCCGCTACTGGCATCCGGACGAGTTCTCAGAGCTCGAGCGGTCCGCCTACGCACTCGGCTTCGAGCACGTCGCGGCCGGCCCGCTCGTGCGATCGAGCTATCACGCCGATCAGCACGTGGCCCAGCACCAACCCGGAACCGGTCCGCTGGCGGCGACCGCGCAGCGATGATGCGCCGGCTGCTCGGATCCGCACGCGGGCGCCGGGCGCTGATCATCTTCGTGCTCGTGGCCCTCGCGGCGCTGGTCGTCGTGCCGGTCGCGCTCGCCGCTGCGGGCGGCGGCTCATCGGGCTTCGGCGGCGGCGGCGGCGGTGGTGACGGCGGCGGCGGCAGTGGTGGCGGTCACGGCGCCGGGCTCTACATCATCCTGCAGCTGCTGATCCGGCTGATCCTGTTCACGCACGGGATCGCGCGGGTCATCGTGATCGCGCTCATCGTCGGCGCGGTTCTGTTCTTCTACCTGCGCCCGCGCGTCCAGGCCTTCTGGCAGGGTCGGCGCGACAGCGGCCAGGCATCCCGGCGCCAGGTCACGCGCCGCCAGCGCCGGGTCGAGCTCGCGGCCGCCGAAGCCGCCGACGAGGATCCGGCCTACGCGCCCGACATCGTGCGCCCCGCGGCGGCCAAGCTGTTCAGCGACGTTCAGGCGTCGTGGGACGCCGGCGACCGGATCCGCCTGCGTGGGCTCGTGGCCTCTGACCTGCTGGACGAATGGGAGCGGCGCCTGGACGACTTCGATCGCCGCGGCTGGCGCAATCGCGTGCAGCTGCTCGACGAGCCCAAGGTCAAGTACGTGGGCCTGGCCCGGCGCGGTCGCGAGCGGAGCGACCGTGTCGTGGTGCGCATCGAGGCGCGCCTGCGCGACGTCGTCGAGGACCGCCAGGGCCGGCGCATCAAGCGCTCGGACCGGGTCACCGAAACGGCGCGGATCCGCGAGTACTGGACGCTCGGGCTGCGCGACGGCCATTGGATCCTGATCTCGATCGAGCAGGGAGCGGAGGGCGCTCACGCGCTGAGCGAGGACGTCATCGCGACGCCGTGGGGCGACGAGACCGCGATGCGCGACGAGGCCCTGATCGAGGGCGCGGTGGCCACCGCGGTGCCCGCGGGGACGAACATCTCCGAAGTCGCCGATCTCGACTTCGAGGGCGACGGGCGCGCGGCGGCGCTCGACCTCTCGGTCGCCGACGGCCGGTTCGCCCCCGACGTGCTGGAAGTCGCGGCGCGCCGCGCGGTCGCGGCTTGGGCCGAGGCGGTCGACGGCAGCGACGCCGCCCTGCGGGCGGTCTCGCATGCCGACGCCGCGCGGGAATTGCTGCACCCCGGTGATCGGAGCCTCCAGACACGGCTGGTCGTCCGCGGGCTCGAGGTGCGCCACATCCAGATCGCGTCGCTCGACGCGGCCGCCGAGCCGCCCACGATGACGGTCGACGTCGAGCTCACGGGTCGCCGCTACCTCGAGGATCGCGACACCGCCGCGGTCGTGTCCGGGAGTCGGTCGCGCGCGGTGAAGTTCACCGAGCGCTGGATCCTGGCGCTCGACGGACCCGCCGATCAGCCCTGGCGGATTGCGGCCGTGGGCGTGCCCGCCGCCCGACCGCAGTAGCCGCCGGACGCAGGCGGGCCGCCTGCGAGAACAGGGTGGCGGAGCCACCCCAATCAACCCATAAGCTCACGCGCCGGTGATCCCGATCAAGGACAACATCTCCAACGATCGCCTGCCCGTGGTCACGATCGCCCTGATCGCGATCAACGTGGTGGCCTATCTGCTCGCGGCTCTCGGAGGCGGCTCGCTGTTCGGCGGCCCCGACGCCGCGCAGCTGCTCAAGTACGGGGCCGTGCCGTACTCGCTGACCCACTCGATGGCCCATGCCGGCCCGGGCGGCACGATTCCCGCCTGGGAGACCGTGTTCACCTCGATGTTCCTGCAGGCGTCGATCATCCAGCTCGCGGGCAACATGCTGTTCCTGTGGATCTTCGGCAATACGATCGAGGACTCCATGGGCCGCCTCAGATTCCTCGTCTTCTACCTGCTCGGCGGGATTGTCGCGCTGACGCTGCAGGTCGCCGCGCAGCCGAGCTCGATCGCGCCCACCGTCGGCGCCGCCGGGGCGATCGCCGCGGTGATCGGCGGCTACACCCTGCTCTACCACCGCGCCCGCGTGCTGGCGTTGGTGTTCATCATCCTCTTCTTCACCGTGATCGAGCTGCCGATCGCGCTGATGCTCGGACTGTGGTTCGGCATGCAGGCGCTGTTCGCGGCCACCGGCCTCACCAACCCGACCGCGAGCGGCGCGTGGATCGCGTTCGCGGCCGGCGTGGGCGCGTTCGCATTGGGCGCGCTCATGGTCCGTGTGCTGGCAACCCGGCGCAAGCCGATCCCCCCACCCCGCCCCGTGTACTGACCATGCGGATCTTCGTGCTCGTGGTCACGCTGGTCTTCATCGGGGTGCTGGGCGCGCTCACGATCTCGGACTTCGTCAACAACGGGGTCACCGTCGTCGGCATCCTGGCCGTGCTGATCCTGGTGCTGTTCGGAGTCGGGATCGTCGGCGCGCTCAGGCAGCCGCCGCAGGAGTAGCAGTCAGGCCCAGCATGTCCGCGAGGTCATCGGCCGGCGCCGGGGCGGCGAACAGGTAGCCCTGCGCGAACGGGCAGCCGTGATCGCGCAGCAGCGACAGTTGCGCCGAGGTCTCGACCCCTTCCGCGGTCACATCCACCCCGAGCGCGTCGGCCATGCTCAGCACGGCCTTGATGATCGCGCCGTCGTCGGAGTCGCGATCGGCGCCGTCGACGAACGATCGGTCGATCTTGAGCGCGTCGATCGTGGACCGCCGCAGATGGCTGAGCGAGGAGTAGCCGGTGCCGAAGTCGTCGAGCACCAGGCGGACCCCGAGCGACTTGAGCTCGCGCAGCGCGCCGGCCGAGTGGTCGGTGTCGGCGAGCACGGCGTGCTCGGTGATCTCGAGGTCGAGCAGCCCGGCGTCGAGGCCGGTCGTCGCGAGGATCCGCCGCACGCAGCCGGCGACGTCGGAGCGCGCCACCTGGCGGGCGGACAGGTTGACCGACATGCGCACGGGCTCCCGGCCGGGCTGCGCGTCGCGCCACAGTGCCGCCTGGCGGCACAGTGCCGGTATCGTGACGGTGTGGGGTTTCTGGATCGACGCGAAGCCGGCATGCGCCGACGGGCGGGCCCGCCGCCGCATTCGCCAGGCGAGCCGGCGACCGGGCCGGCCGACGCCGCCGCGATGCCCGGGGCCGCCGGCGCCGCGCGGGAGCCCGTTTCACCACCGCCGCCCGCTCCCCTGCCGGCGCCCGTGGTCGGGGTGGTGGAGCTCGACCCGCTCAGCGCGCTGCCGCTGCCCGAGCTGGCCGAGGTGGTGCTGCACAGCGCCTTCCAGCTGTGTCAGCCGCTCCAGGACAGCGAGTTCCTGACCCGGGCCGAGATCGTGGGGGAGCTCGCCCGCGAGGAGGAGCGGGCGGGATCGGCCTACCCCGAGCTGCCGTTCGACGAGGCGCTCGCAGCGCTGCACATCTGCGGGTTGCTGATCACCGCGCCGACGCC
The DNA here is from genome assembly GCA_035555155.1 of Solirubrobacteraceae bacterium. Classification (GTDB taxonomy): domain Bacteria; phylum Actinomycetota; class Thermoleophilia; order Solirubrobacterales; family Solirubrobacteraceae; genus Palsa-465. Next base: position 27,356 of record DATMGZ010000098.1, read on the forward strand.
TCTGGGCGAGCTCGGCTACCACCTCACGCGCGCCGGCCGGGTGGCGCTCGACGCGGGCAGCGTGGCCGTCACCGTGGCCCGGCGTTTCGGCTGAGCGACGCCGGCGCGCCGGCGCGCGAGTCGCCGCGGGCGGGTCGCCCTATCACCCGCACAGGGTGATGGATCTGCTCGCGAGCTCAGGGAGGATCGACGAGTGCCCGCGCCGCCCCGGCACCTCGATCGCGACCCTCAAGGAGCAGAGCAATGGCCATTCCGTTCACCGGCGTGATCGACATCGACATTCGCGACTCGAAGCCGGACTGGGCGCCGTTCGAGCCGGCGAGGGCGCCCGAGGGCGCCCCGAGCGTGCTGTACATCGTGCTCGACGACGTGGGCTTCGCGGCCTTCGGCTGCTACGGCGGACCGGTCGACACGCCGAACATCGACCGGATCGCGGCCCAGGGCCTGCGCTACACGCAGTGGCATACCACGGCGCTGTGCTCGCCGACGCGCTCCTGCCTGCTGACCGGGCGCAACCACACGCGCAACAGCATGGCCTGCATCACCGAGGCGGCGATCGGATTCCCCAACGCGAGCGGCACGATCCCACCCGAGAACGGGATGCTGCCGGAGATCCTGGGCGAGCTGGGCTGGAACACCTACATGACGGGCAAGTGGCACCTGTGCCCGACCGACGAGATGCACCTGGCCTCCACCCGCCGCAACTGGCCGACCGGACGCGGCTTCGAGCGCTTCTACGGCTTCCTCGGCGCCGAGACCAACCAATGGCATCCCGACCTGGTCTACGACAACCATTCCGTCGCGCAGCCCTACCAGCCCGAGGAGGGCTACCACCTGACGGTCGATCTGACCGACAAGTCGCTCGAGTTCATCAAGGACGCCAAGGCCGTCGCGCCGGACAAGCCGTTCTGCCTGTACTACGCGCCGGGCGCGTGCCATGCGCCGCACCAGGTGCCGAAGGAGTGGATCGAGAAGTACAAGGGCCGCTTCGACATGGGCTACGAGGCGATGCGCGAACAGACGCTGGAGCGCCAGAAGAAAATGGGTCTGGTTCCGCCGAGCACGGAGCTGCCCCCGCTCAATCCGATCGGGACGCCGCAGACGCGCACGGGCCCCAAGGGCCAGCCGTTCCCGCCGCTCGACTTCACGCGTCCGTGGGCTTCGCTGTCAGATGACGAGCGCAGGCTGTTCTGCCGTATGGCCGAGGTGTACGCCGGCTTCCTGGCCCACGCCGACCACCAGATCGGCCGCCTGCTCGCCTACCTGGAGGAGACCGAGCAGCTCGAGAACACGATGATCGTGCTCGTCTCCGACAACGGTGCCAGCGGCGAGGGCGGACCGAACGGATCGCTGAACGAGAACAAGTTCTTCAACGGCGTTCCGGACGACATCGAGACTAACCTGGCGATGATCGACGAACTCGGGAGCCCGAAGACCTACAACCATTACCCCAACGGCTGGGCGATGGCGTTCAACACGCCGTTCAAGATGTGGAAGCGCTACGAGTTCAACGGCGGCAGCTGCGATCCGTGCATCATCTCGTGGCCCAAGCAGATCAAGGCCAGGGGCGAGATCCGCGAGCAGTACCACCACGCGATCGACATCACCCCGACGATCCTCGACTGCCTCGGGGTCGAGCCGCCGCAGACGATCAAGGGGCATGTGCAGAGCGGCATCGACGGAGTCAGCATGCGCTACAGCTTCGACGATGCCGAGTCCGCGGGCCGACGACGGACGCAGTTCTACTCCATGCTCGGCTCGCGAGCGATCTGGCACGACGGATGGAAGGCCATCAGCACCCATCCCACAGTGGCCGGCTGGAGTCACTTCAACGAGGACACATGGGAGCTCTACAACGTCGAGACGGACCGCTCGGAGTTGCACGACCTCGCGGACGAGCACCCCGACAAGCTGCGGGAGCTGATCAACCTGTGGTTCGCGGAGGCGGGACGCAACGCAGCCTTCCCGCTCGATGACCGTTCCCCGATGGAGATCTTCAACACACCTCGGCCGCAGATCATCAGTCCGCGCAATCGCTACCGCTACTTCCCCGGCGTGGCTGAGGTGCCGGAGGCGCTGGCGGTCAACATCCGCAACCGCGACTACATCATCGGGGTGTGGCTCGACATCCCAGCTCCGGGCGCGAGCGGAGTGCTGTTCGCGCACGGCTCGCAGTTCGGCGGCCATACGCTCTACGTCAAGGACAACCGGCTGCACTACGTCTACAACTTCGTCGGCATGATCGAGCAGAAGATCGATGCCACCATGCACCTGCCGATCGGCGCCAACCAGATCGTCTCGGCCGAGTTCGTCAAGGACGGCGAGGAGGCGCCCGGGACGGCGACGGGACTCCTCTCGCTCTACCACGGGGCCGACAAGGTCGGCGAGGGCCGGATCAAGACGCAGCCGGCACCGTTCGGCATCACCGGCTCCGGGCTGACGATCGGACGCAGCTCGCACGTGATCACCTACGACTATCCCGGCGAGCGGCCGTGGCGGTTCAGCGGCGGCACGATCCACTTTGCCGCCGTCGACGTCAGCGGCGAGCCCTACGTGGACCTCGAGCGAGCCGCCGCCGCGATGATCGCGCGGGAATAGCGGCGGGGCGCGCCGGTTCACCTGGGCTCCCGGCGATGTGGCGCCGCCCGTCGCCCCGCGCCCGTCGCCCCGGCCCCCTCGCCCCGGCCCCCAGCCCCGCCCTCACCCCCGCGACGGGTGGCCCACGCCGGGCCACGGCGACAGCAGCAGCACGATCCGGGCGTCGGTCAAGGCGCGGACGGTGCGACGCTCGCCGGGCTCGAAGTGGGCGAGCAGTCCCGGGCCGCCGGCCACGGTGGTGCCGTCCTGGTCGATCTCGATCTCGCCGACGGCCACCGTCAGGTAGGTCCGCTCGTGGACCTGGTGCTCCTGCAGCTCATCGCCGGCCGGGAGACGGACCGCGATCGCACGGCTCTCCTCGTCGGAGCGGAGCACCTCCGGGTGGTGGGGCGCGACGTCGAGTGAACGGATGTCCCAGCTCTGCATGGCTGCTCCTCGGTCGTGGTTCTCAGGGCCCGATCGGCTCGATTGTCTCCCCTTTTGGGACCGCCGCGCCGCGCCGGCGGGCCAGCCACCGCTGGACGTGCAGCGTCGTCGTCCCGCCGATCACCAGCATGGCGACGTTGACGCCCAGCACCGCGAACGCACCCGTCGCCTTGGACAGCTGCCCGATCCCGGCGGCGACGCCGAGGTAGGCGGATGCCGGGACGGTGGTGACCGAGATGCCGACGCCCACCGCGGCGCTGGCCCGGGTCTCGACGGCGAGGATGGCGGCGACCCCGGCGGCCAGCGCCACGCCGACGGTGGCCGAGTTGATCGTGGTCAGACCGGAGACGGAGGAGTTGTTGGCCTGCACACCGTGGGGCAGGCTGCCGGTCACGCGCAGCAGGTCGGTGATGATGGCCGCGGCCAAGCAGGTGGCGCCGAGCCCGATCGCGAGTGTGGCCAGCGCCTGCCCGGAGAGCCGCCACCGCTGGGCGACGACGCCGGCGCAGACCGCGGTGACGGCCAGGGTGTCCGGGCTGACCGCCATCGCGCCGACGATCAGCGTCGAGTTGGCGTAGATCACGCCGAAGCCGGCGATCACGCCGGCGACGATCATGAACACGAGGTAGCGCGCGACCGGCCGGGCGTTGCGGTTGGCCTGCCCGAGCACGTCGGCCCAGATCAGCGACGCCGCGGGATGGGTGGCGGCCACCGGCGCCACGTCGTCGACGCGTGAGAGCGTGATGTCCTCCTGGGCCACTCCCCGTGAGCGCAGGAACGCGAGCACGGCATCGGCCCTGGCGCCGTCGATATCCGCGGTCAGCAGCGCCTGGCCCGAGCGGACCCCGGGTGCCAGCGAGGCGTGCCTGGCCGAGCCCTGGCGCTCGAGCAGGCTGCCGATCTCGGCGAGCTGATCGGAGCGGCCGTAGACACGCAGCAGCACGGCAGTCGCTCAGGATGAGGTACTGCCCGTGAGCAGCGTCTCCTCGGCGGCACCGCCGTCGCCGCCGTCGCCCCAATCGATCCGTGCCTCGTCGGAGCGGTCGAGCACCTGCGGGCCGCGGGTCTTGGAGAAGTAGTCCCAGCCCCAGTTGACGAACGCGTCGATCCGATTGCGCACGCCGGTCATCAGCATCGCGTGCACACCGAGCCAGGCCGAGAAGGCGATCACGCCGTGGAGCTCGTGGCGGTGGGCTCCGACCTCGGCCACCGCAGAGCCGCGGCCGATCATCGCCATGATGCCCTTGTCCCTGTAGTGAAACGGGGAGCGGCTCTGGCCCGCGAAGTCGGCAAGGACGTTGCGCGCCGCCCAGGCACCGCTCTGCATCGCGACCGAGCCCAGCTGCGGGAGCGGATGGTCGTCCGGGCCGAGGATGTTGGCGATGTCGCCGGTCACGTAGAGGCCCGGAAAGCCCTCGACGCTCAGGTCGCGCGCGACGTCGATGCGGCCGCCCCGGCCCTGCGGGAGGCCCGCCGCGGCAGCCAGCGGCGGCGCCTTGATCCCGCCGCCCCAGATCACGCACCGCGTCGCCAGCCTTGTCCCGTCGCCGAGGATCACGTGGTCCGGCGTGACATCGGTGACGGCGACGCCGAGATGGACGTGGACGCCCTTGCGGTGCAGGATCTTGGCGACGTAGTCGTGGGCGTGCTCGGAGAACGGCCCGAGCAGCGCGTGCCCGAGATCGACGATGTGGACCTCTGCCGCCGAGACCGCGAGGTCGTGGAACTCGGCCGTCATCGTGTCGTGGATCATGTCGGCGAGCGCGCCGGCGAGCTCGACGCCGGTCGGGCCGCCGCCGACGATGACGAATCGCAGCGCGCCCTGATCGATCCGCGAGGGGTCGCGATCGGCGTCCTCGAACACGCCGATCACCCGGGAGCGCAGCTGCTGGGCGTCGGTCAGCGAGTACAGCGGGAACGTGTTGTCCTCGGCCCCGGCGGTCTGGAAGAAGTTCGGCTGTGAGCCGGCCCCGAGCACGATCGCGTCGGCCGACCACGTCGCGCCGTCGGTCGCGGTGACGGTGCGGGCGACCGGGTCGATCGCCGCGACCTCGGCCATCTTGACGTCGACGTTCTCGTCGCGATGAAACAGCTTGCGCAGCGGGTAGGCGATGTCGGTCCCCGCGAGCTGCGACGTCGCCACCTGATAGAGCAGGGGCTGGAACTGGTGGTAGTTGTTGCGGTCGATCAGCGTCACACGCACGCCGTCCTCGCCGGCCAGCTCCTTGGCGGCGCCGAGCCCGGCGAAGCCGCCGCCGACGATCACGACGTGCCGGCGCCCGTCGGCGGCGCTCACGGCGTCGCTCCGGTGGCCGACCGGGCGCCGAGGCGCTGCTCGATGTGGTCGCCGACGCGGAGCGCGTTGGCCATCGCCGTCAGGGCGGGGTTGACGGCGCCGATGCAAGGGAAGAAGCTCGTGTCGACGACGTAGAGGTTGTCGACCTCGTGGGTGCGGCAGTTGACGTCGAGCACCGAGGTGGCGGGATCGGAGCCGAAGCGGCACGTCCCGGCCTGATGGGCGCAGCCCGCAACCGGGATGTCGTTCTTGAGGTAGGCGTGGCGCGGCGACAGATCGTCGTGCATCCCGAGGTGCTTGAGCATCGACTTCAGCTGCTTGAACAGCTGCTTCTTGGGCTCCTCATTGGTTGGGGTGTAGGCAATCCGGATGGCCCCGTCGCGGCCGACCGTGACGCGGTTGTCGGGCAGCGGGAGGTCCTCGGTCGAGAGCCAGAAGTCGACGGCGTGGGAGGCGATCTCCTTCAGTCCCCAGGTCGGAGCCAGCGCGGTCATCACCGGCTTCTCGCCGCGGAACATCGGTGCCTGCGACTTGCCGATCATCTGGATGTTGCCCATCGGATACTCGAACTCGTCGGAGCCGAAGTAGAAGTCATTGATGCCGAGCGTCTTCTGGAACACCGTCGGGTTCTCGTCGCGCGAGAGGGCGAGCACGGCGACACTGTTGTGAAACACGTAGTTGCGGCCGACCTGGTCAGAGCCGTTGGCCAACCCGTTGGGGTGCCGATCGTTGGCCGAGGAGAGCAGGAGCTTGGCCGAGTTGGCCGCTCCGCTGGAAACCACGACGATGTCGGCGGCGAACGTCTCCTGATGATCCCCGCGCAGCGTCACGACGCCGGTCACCTCGGTGCCGGCGGGGTTGGTCTCCAGCCGCACCGCCTGTGTGTTGCGCAGCAGGGTGACGTTCGGGTGCTCGAGCGCCGGCCGCACGCCAAGGACCTCGGCGTCTGACTTGGCGTGAACGAGACACGGGAAGCCATCGCAGTCGTTGCAGCGCACGCAGGCGCTGTAGGGCATGTTGGCCTCGTCGAGCATGACCCCGCAGGGAGCGTGGAACGGATGCAGTCCGGCGCCGGCGAAGTCGTCGGACAGCTGCTGGATGCGCGGCTCGTGCGAGACGGCCGGGAAAGGATAGTCGGCGCTCATGCGCGGCTCGGTCGGATCCTCACCGCGCGAGCCGTGGACGTGGTAGAGCTGCTCGGCGCGGGTGTAGTAGGGCTCCATCTCGTCGTAGCTGATCGGCCAGGCGGGCGAGATCCCGTCGTGGTGGCGCACCTCCTCGAAGTCGCGCTCCCGCAGCCGGTACAGCGCCGCGCCGTACAGCTTCGTGGCGCCCCCGACGAAGTAGTGGATCTGGGGCTGGAACGGCTTCTCGTCGCTGTCGTACCAGGTGTCGGCGGAGACGTAGCGGTTCTCGACGAACACGTCCTCGGCGAGCCAGTTCTGCGGTTCGCGGGGGAGCCAGTCCCCGCGCTCCAGCAGCAGGATGCTCTTGCCGGTGGGGGCGAGGCGGCGGGCCAGAGTGCCCCCGCCGGCGCCGCTTCCGATGATGATCACGTCGTAGCGGTCCATCAGGCGAACTCCTCGAGTCGCTCGGCCAGGATGATGCGGGCGCCCGCCTCGATCAAGGCGAGGTGGGAGAACGCCTGCGGGAAGTTGCCGAGATGGCGTCCCGTCTCGGTGTCGAACTCCTCGGCGAACAGCCCGAGGGGGGAGGCGACCCGGAGCAGGCGCTCCATCAGGTCGACGGCGCGCTGCATCTCGCCGATCATCGCCAATGCCGAGACGAGCCAGAAGGAGCAGATCAGGAACGTGCCCTCCTTGCCCGAGAGGCCGTCGTCGGTCTCGTCGGTGCGGTAGCGCAGCACGAACCCGTCCTCGGTCAGCTCGTCGGCGATCGCCAGAACGCTGGCCCGCAGCCGCTTGTCGCTGGGTGACAGGAACCCGAACAGCGCGGCGAGCAGGGTCGAGGCGTCGAGCGCGTCGGTCCCGTAGTGCTGACACAGGACGCCGCGCTTGTCGACGCCGTGCTCGAGGATGTCGGCCTTGATCTCTTCCGCCGTGGCCTGCCACGTCGCGTAGCGCTGATCATCGCCGCGGATCTCGGCGAGTCGGGCCGCCCGGTCGAGCGCCACCCAGCACATCAGCTTCGAGGACACGTAGTGCTGCGGCTCGCCGCGCGCCTCCCAGATGCCCTGGTCGGGATCGCGCCAGACGGCGGCCGCACACTCGGCCTGCGCGACGACGATCGGCCACAGCCGCCGCGGCAGCCGCTGGCTGCGCCGGGTGTGGAGCAGGATCGAATCGAGCGCGGCGCCGAAGACGTCGTTCTGGCGCTGGTCGAAGGCGCCGTTGCCGACCCGCACCGGCCGCGCGCCGGCATAGCCGGAGAGCTCGTCGAGCGTGCGCTCGGTCAGATCGCGGCGGCCGTCGATGCCGTACATGATCTGCAGGCCGCCGTCCTTGTCGGTCTCGAGGTCGGCGATGTACTGCATGAACTCGTCGGCCTCCCAGTCCAGGTTCATGTAGTGCAGGGCCTGAAGCGTGAACGTCGAGTCGCGGATCCAGGTGTAGCGGTAATCCCAGTTGCGCTCTCCGCCGGGGGTCTCGGGCAGCGACGTGGTGGCCGCGGCCACCGTCGCGCCGGTCGGGATGTAGGTCAGCCCCTTGATGGCCAGCGCGGAGCGCTCGATCATGTGACGCCAGCGGTGATCGGGGATGCGCGCGCCGTTGAGCCAGCCCCGCCAGTAGTGGGTGGTCGCCTCCAGTCGCGCCTCGGCCTCCTCGACGTTGGACGGGGAGTCGAAGCCCTCGGCCCAGGACATCGCGCAGTAGAGCTTCTCGCCCTCGTGCAGTTGGTGGCGGGCGCGGACGGTGCCGCCCTCGATCCCCAGCGCCATGTCGGTCCGCAGCCGGACCGTCAGCCCGGCGCCGGTCGCATCGGCGCCGTGGCGGTCATCGCCCAGGAGCTCCCACTCGGCGGCAGCGCTCCCGTAGTCGAATACGGGCTCGCAGACGAGCTCGATCTCGACGCTGCCCCCGATGCACTCGACCATACGCACGAGGACGTGATCCCCGTCGATGTCGGCCGGCGGTCGCGTGTGCGGCGTGACCGTGTCCTCACCGCGGCGCGGTCCCATCGTCAATGCGTCGCGCACGACGATCCAGCCGCTCGGCGTGTGCCAGATCGTCTCGAGCGTGTTGGTGCCGGCGCTGTAGTGACGTGCGGTTGGCACGTTGATGCCGAACGGCCCGATCCGGAACGAGCCGGCCTCGCGATCGAGCAGGGTCGCGAACACGCTCGGGGAGTCGAAGCACGGCACGCACATCCAGCCGATGCCTCCGTCGGGCGCCACGAGCGCGCCCGTGTGACAGTTGGACAGGAACGCGAAGTCGGCGATGGGCGGAAACGGTGACGGCGCCGCCGCGCTCCGCCGCGCTCCGCGGCCGGCCCGGGCCCCCGGCCCTTCGTCGGCATGTGCTGGGTCGACGTCGGCCGGCCCGTCGGGTTCGTCGGGCTGGTCGGGTTTGGGGGGAGCGACGCTCATCAGGTGATCCACGGTCCCTGCCAGCGGCCGTAGCCGGACACGAGCCGGTCCGCCTCTGCCGGTCCCCAGGAGCCCTTGACGTAGGTGTGCACCGGCGGTGGGGAGTCGAGCAGCGGCTGCATGATCCGCCAGGTCTCGGCGATGCTGTCCCAGCGGGTGAAGCTCGCGCTGCGGCCGGCGATCGCGTCGCTCAGGAGCACCTCGTAGGGCGTGGGGCCCTCACCGCCCTCCTCCGCGAACTCCATGTCGAGCGTGATCTTCTCCGGTTCGTTCGTCCCGGCGCGGCGGGCATCGAGAATCAGCCGGATCCCCGTCGCGGGGTCGAGCTTGATCACGAGCTGTGCCGGCTCGGCCACGCGCTTGTGGGACACGAAGCCGAGCCGCGGCGGGCGCTTGAAGATGAGCCGGACCTCTGTCTGGGTGACCGGGAGGTCCTTGCCGGTGCGGATGTAGAACGGCACCCCGGCCCAGCGCCAGTTGTCGATCTCGAGCCGCATCGCCGCATAGGTCTCGGTGCTCGAGCCGGGCGCGACGCCGGCGACGTCGAGGTAGCCGTCGTACTGCCCGCGGATGTAATGCGCCGGGTCGGCGGCGGGCATCGAGCGGAACAGCGCGAACTTGGCGTTCTTGAGCGTGTCAGCGTCGTCGCCGGCCGGGGCCTCCATGGCCGCAGCGGCGAGCAGCTGCATGAGGTGGTTGACGACCACGTCGCGGAGCGCGCCGACGGGATCGTAGAAGTGACCGCGGTCCTCGACCCCGAACGACTCGGCCATTGTGATCTCCACCAGCGCGACGTGGTTGCGGTTCCAGATCGGCTCGAGCATCGAGTTGGCGAACCGGATGTAGAGAAACTCCTGCAGGCCCATCTTCCCCAGGAAGTGATCGATCCGGTAGAGCTGGGACTCGGTGATGTACTGGTGCAGCTCGTCGTTGAGCACGGCCGCGGACTCGGTGTCGTGTCCGAACGGCTTCTCCACCACCACGCGCCCGCTGTCCGTCAGTCCCGCCCCGGCCAGGCCCTTGACCACGGTCCCGAACAGGAACGGCGGAATCTCGAGATAGAAGACGGGGGTCTTGAACGCGCTGATCGCCTCGCCGACGCGCTTGAACGTGGCGCTGTCGGCGAAGTCGCCGCTGACGTAGGAGAGCCGGTCGGCGAAGCGCTTGAAGACCTCCTCGTCGATCGTCTCGCCGGTGCCCACGATCGACTCGCGGGCGCGGTCACGCAGCTGGTCCACGCTCCAGTCCTCGACCGCGACGCCGACGATCGGGCAGTGCAGAAGACCCCGCGCCTCGAGCCGGTACAGCGAGTGGAAGGTCATCACCTTGGCCAGGTCGCCCGTGATCCCGAACACCACCAGCACGTCGCCGACCGGTCCGTCGCCCGGCTGTCCTACTCCGGCCGGGGCATTCTCGGCGCCTGCGGCGACCGCGAAAGATGAAGACACGTTCTACGCTCCTGTTTCCATGTGGGGAACGGGCTGCGAGGCCATCGGGCCCGGCTGCACACGCTGGGCTCTGGCTCCACTCGGCGCATCATCCCAATGGGGTGATTGCGGTGTACCTCATGCGCTCCGGCCGGGCGGGCGAGCATGGTCACCGACATACGTGACGTGACGGGCCGCGGACGCTAGGGTGAGACCACGCTTTCACATCACGCTCACATGACCGTCTCCGTCCGACCATGAACGCTCCCTCCGGCGAGCAGATCGAGATCGCGCTCGGCGTGCAGCGTGCCGTGGTCGTCGAGGTCGGTGCTGCGCTCCGGTCCTATTCCGTCGCCGGCGTCGAGCTGCTCGACGGGTTCGGTCCCGACGAGATGAGTCATTCCGGACGCGGCCAGGTCCTGATCCCGTGGCCGAATCGGGTCGAGCAGGGCAGCTACGAGTTCGGCGGCGAGCGCCACCAGCTCGCGCTGAATGAGCCGGAACGCGGGAACGCGATCCACGGCCTCGTGCGCTGGGTCGGCTGGACGGTCGCCGAGCGAGAGCCTCACCGCGTGGTCATGGAGCACCAGCTGAGGCCCCAGCCCGGATACCCGTTCTCGCTCGCACTCGCGGTCGAGTACACCCTGGCCGGGGACGGCCTGCGTGTGCGCACCACGGCCACCAACACCGGACCGGACCCGTGTCCGTTCGGCAGCGGTGCCCATCCCTATCTGCGTGCCGGCCCGGCCACCGTCGACGAGGTGGTCCTCACGCTCCCGGCGAGCACCGTTCTGCGGGCGAACGAGAACGGCATCCCGATCGGGTCAGGGCCGGTCGGCGGGACCGCCCACGACTTCCGCGAGCCGCGGGCGATCGGTGACACCGTGCTCGACCACGCCTTCACCGACCTCGAGCGCGGCGATGACGGGATCGCCCGGGTGCAGCTGCGCGACGCCGCCGGCGGTGGGCTCGACCTGTGGGTCGACCAGAGCTACCCCTACCTGATGGTCTTCACGGGCGACCCGTTGCCCGACGTGAACCGGCGCAGCCTCGCCGTCGAGCCGATGACCTGCCCGCCGAACGCGCTACGTACCGGCGAGGCGGTGGTCACACTCCAGCCCGGCGAGGCGCTGACCGGCACCTGGGGCATCACGCCCCTCGCCGCGGCGGCTTAGACGCCCAGCTCTGCGGAGGCGAGCCGGGCGCCCCGGCTCAGCGGGCCCCGAACAACAGCTCGATCATCATCTGGTCGGCCTGTTCGTGCCGCCGCCCGCGGCCGACGTCGATCACGGCCAGCTGGTCCTCGTCGCGGATCCGCGCTGCCGTTTCGGGGGAGAAGGCGGGCGTCGCCTCCGCCAGCTGCTCGGCGCCCGCCTCGCGGCACGCCTCGATCAGCTCGGGATCGGAGTCGAACGCCGCCACCTTCGCGGCCAGGATCTTGTAGTTGCGGATGCATCCGCGGGCGAACGACTCATACACGTCGATGTCGTCCTCGGTGCGGTAGGCACGGGCGTCGAAATGGCGGGCGCCGTCGTAGCCCGAGTGCTCGAGGACCCGCACGGTGAGGAACGCCTCCTTCTGCTCCTCGGCCCCGAAGCGGAAGTCCTGGTCGAAGCGCGGCCCGTACTGGGAGTTGAGGTCGATGTGGAACAGCTTGCCCGCCCACAGCGCCTGGCCGACGGCCTGCGAGAAGCTGAGCCCGGCCATCGACTCGTGCGCCATCTCGGGATTGACCCCGACCATCTCGGGGTGCGCGAGCATGCTGATGAAGTGCAGCATGTGGCCGGTGGTGGGCAGGTAGATGTGCGCCCGCGGCTCGTTCGGCTTGGCCTCGAGCGCGACCCGCATGTCGAGTCCCTGCGAGCGGATGTACTCGCACAGGAAGTCGACCCCTTCGCGGTAGCGCTCGAGCGCCAGTCGGGGATCGCGCGCAGCGCCCGACTCCACGCCCTCGCGCCCGCCCCAGAGCACGAACACCGGCGCCCCGAGCTCGGCTCCGAGGTCGACCGCCTGCATCGCCTTCGACAGCGCCATCCGGCGCACCGCCGGATCGGCGGCCGTGAACGCGCCGTCGCGGAACACGGGCTGGGTGAACAGGTTCACGGTGGCCATCGAGACGACGAGGCCGGCATTGCTCACCGCGGCCTTGAAGCGGGTGGTGATGCGGTCGCGGTCGGCCGCGGAGGAGCCGAACGGGATCAGGTCCTCGTCGTGCAGGCAGACGCCCCACGCGCCGACCTCCGCCAGGCGCCCGACGATCGCCTCGGGCTCGATCGGCGGGCGCGTCGGCAGCCCGAAGGGGTCTCCGCCCCGGTGTCCGACGGTCCACAGGCCGAACGAGAAACGATCATCGGGCGTCGCCGCGTATTGGTCTTGCATCGGGGTCTCCTCACAGGCTGCGGTAGCTGATCTCCTCGCGCCGGCCGCTCTCGCTCGAGCGGACGATCGCGTCACACACTTCGGCGGCGCGATAGCCGTCCTCGAAGTCGGCGCCGTAGGGCCGCACCTCGCCGTCGCCGGCGATCGCGCTCAGCAGGTGATGGATCTCGTGCACGAAGGTGTGTTCGTAGCCGAGGATGTGGCCCGGCGGCCACCACCACTCCATGAACGGATGGTTGGCCTCGGTGACGAGCACCCGCCGGAATCCCTGCGCGTCGGCGCCTGGGTGCGTGCCGGCGAGATACACCTGCAACTCGTTGAGCCGCTCGAGGTCGAAGGCGATCGACCCCTTGGAGCCGCTGATTTCGAAGCTCATCGCGTTCCGGCGCCCCAGGCACACGCGCGAGGCCTCGATCGTGCCCATCGCGCCGCCCTCGAAGTCGACCACCGACTCGAACGCGTCGTCCACGTCGACGTGGCCGTCGGGCCGATCGGCGATAAAGGTCCGCGTCAGCCCGGAGATCGCACTGATCTCGCCGACCAGGAACCGGGCAAGATCGATCACGTGGGCACCGAGGTCGCCGAGCGCGCCCGAGCCGGCGATGCTCTTGTCGAGCCGCCACACCATTTCGAACTCGGGGTCGGCGATCCAGTCCTGGAGGTAGCGAGCGCGGAAGTGGCGGATCTCGCCGAGCTCACCGGACTCGAGCATTTGGCGGGCCAGGCGCACGGCCGGAACGAAGCGGTAGTTGAAGGCGCACATGTGCCGCACCCCGGTGGCCGCAGTGCGCCGCCAGATCTCAAACGACTCGTCCGCGCTGCGGCCGAGCGGCTTCTCGCACAGGACGTGCTTGCCCGCCTCGGCCGCCGCGATCGTGGGCTCCGCGTGGAGGTTGTTCGGACCCGAGTTGTCGAACAGGGTGATGCGCTCGTCGGCGACGAGCGCCCGCCAATCGCTCACCGCGCGGGCGAACCCGTAGCGCCGGGCCGCCTCGGTGACCGCCCTCTCGTCGCGACCCGCGAGCGCGACCAGCACCGGGCGCAGCGGCGGCGGCCAGGTGATGTAGTCGATGGTGCGATACGCGTTCGAGTGCGCCTTGCCCATGAACGCGTAGCCGAGCATGCCGACCCCGATCTCCTCACTCATCGCCTGCTCCTCTGAACCGCCTCATCGAACACGAACTCGAGCCCTCCTCCGGTGCTTGGACCGCCACGGCACCTCCCCGCGGCGACACTACCGCAAGCCCGTCGCGGCAGCCCGTCCCGCGCGTCCGTCACGCCACTCAGCCGCTCGTGATCGGCTCCGCCGCGCCCGAGTCCCGCGAGCGCAGGGCAGCGTCGGCGAGCCGATGCGCGGTCACTGCCTCGTGGGGTGTGGCGCAGCCGAAGCGCCCCTCGAGCGCGCCCGAGCGCTCGGCCAGGAACGCCGCCCACATCTGCAGGATCGCGTCCGCGAAGCCGAATTCGAAGATCGGTCCGGTCACGGTGGGGAACGCCGACTGGCTGCCGACCTGCTGGCGCTCCCACACCTGGCGCCCCTCGCGCACGGCGAAGCGCCAGACGGTCTTCGGCTCGGCGGTCGAGAACTCGACTCCGCCGTCCATGCCGACGGCGCGCACCCGCCACGTGTTCATCTCGCCGGGTGCGATCCGGTGGGTCCGTAGCACGAGCGGGAAGCCCGCATCGCACATCAGCGTGGCGTTGTCGATCGTGTCGCAGCGGACGGGAGCTCCGTCGGGCCCGGGACGCTCGGGGACGATGTCCTGCAGGACCGCGTACACCGAGCGCACCGCCCATCCGGCGCGCAGCGCCGGATGGACCACGTGCATCCCGAGGTCGCCCATCACGCCGATCCGGCCACAGAACCGCGCCTGGCGCTTCCAGTTGATCGGCTTGTCGCGATCGAGGTCGCTCGAGTGCAGGAATGCCGCCTCGGCCTCGATCGGTGGCCCGAGCGCGCCGTCGGCGATCAACCGCAGCGCGAGCTGGGCCCCCGGGAAGAACGGCATCTCGCTCGAGCACCGCGCGAACACGCTCGGTCGGGCATCGAGCGCAGCGACGATGCGCTCGGCCGCGCCGAGATCGATCCCGAACGGCTTCTCGCCGAGGAAGTCGCGGCCGGCGGCGATCGTGTCGAGGTAGATCTGCTCGTGCAGGTGGTGGGGCACCGCCACATACACGCAGTCGACGCCGTCCTCGGCGAGCAGCTCGTGGTGATCGGCGGTGCGCAGGCGCACGCTCGGGATCCGCTCGAACCAGCTCCGCGCCGCGAGGTCGGGGTCGCACACGGCGACCAACTCGGGTCGGACCGGATGCTCGGACAGCGCCGGCCACCGCGCGAGTGCCGCGGCGAGCTCGCGGCCCATCATCCCGCCGCCGATCAGCCCGACGCCGACGCGCTCGCTCATGAGCCGAGCTCCGCGAGCGCGGCCTCGACGCTCGCGTCCCCGTGCACGATCGCGCGCAGTGCGCGCACCATCGCCTCGGGTCGCTCGTGCTGGATCACATTGCGCCCGTAGACGATTCCGGCCGCGCCGAGCTCGAGCACGGCGGCGGTGCGGCGCAGGATCTCGGCGTCGTCGACGCGGCCGCCGCCGCGGACCAGCAGCGGCACGCGCGCGACGGTGACGATCCGCCGGTAGTCGCGCAGCCCGTCGCTGGGATCGGCCTTGATCACGTCAGCGCCCAGCTCGGTCGCCTGGCGCACCAGCGCGGCGATCCGCTCCGGGTCCCCTTCGGGCTCCGGGGCGCCGCGCCCGGGCTTGAAGGCCAGCGGTTCCACCATCAGCCCCATCCCGGCCCGGTCGCAGTCACTGCGCAGGCGCGCGATGTTCTCGATGCACTGCCGCCGCAGGTCATCAGCGCCGGGGACGTCGAACAGGTTCACGCACACGCATGCGGCATCGAGCGCCACCGCCGCGGCCACGACACCGTCCACGACGAGGCTGAATGGGTGGGCGGCCGGCTCGCTGCCGTACACGTTGGCGACGTCGCTGCGCACGACCAGGGCGGGCCGCTCCCCGGTCCGCTCGGCCAGCAGCGGTGCCTGCCCGAGGCTGAGCTGGATCGCGTCCGGCGCCGCCGCGACGAGGAGCTCGAGCACGGCCGGCATATCCTCGATACCGGGCAGGAAGGCGGGCTCGCCGAACAGGCCGTGGTCGACGGCGATGTCGATGCAGCGGCCGGAGCCCCCGTGAAAGAGCCGGCGCAGGCGGGGATGCATGCTCATGGCAGCGTGGCGTCGCTTCGCCTTCGGTGAGCCCGAGTGACAAGGTGCACGGCGATGCACATCATCGGTCATCGCCTCGGTCCGGGTCGGAACGGTCCACGCCCGCGGCCGTCGCGGCGAGCGCGATGAGGTCGCTGCTGCTCGGAATCGACGTCGGCACGTCCTCCTGCAAGGCGGCCGTGCTGGACGCCGAACACGGCCGGGAGCTGGCTCATGGACGCGTCACCACCCCGTGGCAGCGAGTCGGCAGCGGCGCCGAGATCGACCCGCACGCGCTGTTCGCCGCCGCTCGCCACGCGGCGAGCGACGCCCTGGCCGCCGGTCCCGAGGGCCGCCTGGTGGCACTTGGCGTCACCAGCATGGCCGAGGCGGGAGTGCTGCTCGGGGAGGGCGGAGACGTGCTGCACCCCGCGATCGCCTGGCATGACGAACGTGGCAGCGAGCAGGCGGCCGCGTTCGGCGAGGACCTGGGACGTGAGCGCTTCTCGCGCCGCACGGGCCTGCCGGTATCGGCGCTGTGCTCGCTGGCCAAGCTGCGCTGGCTGCTCGACCACGGGCGGCTCGCCCGCGCGCCTCGGCGCTGGTGCAACGTGGCCGAGTGGGTCGTCCGCTGCCTCGGCGGCACAGAGCTGAGCGAGATCTCGCTCGCCTCGCGCACGGGCCTGCTCGACCTGAGCGCGCGGGCGCCCTACGCGGAAGCCCTCGCGTGGGCCGGCCTGCCGGCCGACCTGCTGGGCGAGCTCGTGCCCTCGGGGACGCCTGCCGGCGCCGTGGCGGAGTCGGTCCTCCCCGGTGCGGGCGGAGCGGTCCTGACCGTGGCGGGCATGGACCACCTCTGCGCGGGCGTCGGCGTCGGCGTGCTGGCACCGGGCGATGTGCTCGACTCGTGCGGCACGGCCGAGGCGCTGGTCCGCGTGCTCGCCCCTCCGCTCACTCCGCAGCGGGTCGCGGCCAGCGTCGCCGCCGGCTTCACCGTGGGCTGGCATCTTGCGCCCGATCGCCAGGCTCTGCTCGGCGCCCTGTGGTCCGGCCTCGCCCTGCAGAGGGTGCTCGACGAGCGTGGCCTGACGTTGCCGGTGCGAGAGCCCGTCGAGGCGTGGCACGAGGCCGTCGGATCGGTCACCGGCGACGCCGACCGGATGCTGGGCGTGATGGACGCGCTCGTGGGTGCTCGCCGTCGCGTCGTCGCCACGGGCGGATGGACCCACGACCCGACCGTGATGGACGCCAAGCGGGCACTCGGCGCGGTGCCGGCGCCGGCCGTGAGCGAAGCTGGAGCACGGGGGGCGGGGCTGATCGCAGGCATCGCCGCGGGCCTGTACGCGGGCCTCGAGGGGCTGCCCGGACCCGAGGCGTGAGCGGCGGCGAGCGCGCGCCGGTCGCTATGGGTACAGGTGCGCGGTGAGGGCTTGATCGAGCGGCCCGATGAACAGCGCGGCGAGGAAGTTGAGCAGCGCGAAGATGATGATGAACCCGATCAGCAGCGCGACGAACGTGGGTGTGTCGGTGCGCAGCGTCCCCAGGCCGGCTGGCGTCACCCGCCCCGCGGCCAGCGAGCCGGCCAGCGCCAGCACGATCAGGATCGGGACGAAGCGCCCGAACATCATCGCCAGCCCGCCGGCGATGTCGGCGAAGGGGATCCCGTGGGCGCCAATGTTGCCCGGATTCGGCTGCAGGAAGCCGGTGTAGCCGGCGAACGCCGACCCGTTGTTGTTGGCCTGGGAAAGATAGGCGTAGAGCGACTCGGAGAACCCCTGCGGCCCCGGGTTGGAGATCGACCGGCGGCCGGCGTGCGAGGAGATCGCCACCGCGGTGAGGCCGAGGATGGTGGCGGGCACGAACAGCGTCCCCAGCGCGGCGAGCTTGACCTCGCGCGCGCCGAGCTTCTTGCCCAGGTACTCCGGGGTGCGCCCGACCATCAGACCGGCGATGAACACGGCGAGCACGACGAGCAGCAGGACCCCGAACAGACCCGATCCGGGGCCGCCGAAGATCACCTCGCCGGTCATGATGTTCGCCATCGCGACGGCGCTCCCGAGCCCGGTGAAGGCTTCGATGCCGCTGTTCACGGCCCCGTCGCCGCCGGCCGTGCCCGCGCCCACGAACAGCGCCGAACCGGCCGTCCCGAAGCGCTGTTCCTTGTCCTGCAGGTTGGCGCCGTGCAGTCCCGCCGCGTGCATAGCCGGCGTGCCGTGCGCCTCGGCGGCGTAGAGGATGCCGACACCGATCACGAACAGCACGAGCATCGCCGCGTACAGCGCCCAGCCCTGGCGCGCGCGCCCGATCATGCGCCCGAACGTGTACGTCATCGCCGCGGGGATGAGCAGCATCAGCAGCGCCTCGACGACGCTCGCGAGCCCGGTCGGGTTCTCGAACGGGTGTGCGGAGTTCGTGTTGAAGAAGCCGCCGCCGTC
>DATMGZ010000099.1:0-12636 GCA_035555155.1 Solirubrobacteraceae bacterium
CCCGACGCCACTCAGGCCGAGAATCCCACATGGGCTGGCTATGACTGGCTCATGGTCGATACCGCTGTCCGCCTTGCTCACGCACGCGGTTTTCGGATTCTGCTCACGGTCGTGTACGCACCTCAATGGGCACAGGATGGCGCCGTGTCCGCCGGTACCCACCCAGGTTCATGGCAACCCGATCCGACGGCGCTTGGAGAGTTCGCGACTGCTGTGGGCCGACGCTACAGTGGTGCGACCCCGGATCCAGGCAATCCGGGGCGCATGCTTCCGCGCGTCGACGCGTTCCAGGGCTGGAACGAGCCGAACCTTGCCTACTACCTCTCCCCCCAATGGGCGACGCAGAACGGCCAACTGGTCAACGTCGCCGCCGGCTGGTATCGCAGCATGCTGAATTCCCTCTACGCAGGTGTGAAGCAAGCGCAACCGAACGCCCTCGTCGTCGCGGCCGGCATGTCCCCCTACGGCGACTATCCGCTCGGCGGTGTGCGGACCCCGCCGGCGCTGTTCTGGCGCGATCTTCTCTGCCTGCAAAGCGACCTGAGTCCTGCACCGTGCCCGGACCCGGCCCATTTCGACGTTGTCGACAGCCATCCGTACGACATCAAGGGGCCCCTGCATCCGGCGGTGCTTGCCGACGACCTGACCATGCCCGACATCGGCAAGATCCGGCGGATGGTGACCACGGCCGAGGCCCACCAGACGGCGCTGCCGGGGGGTCCCAAGCAGTATTGGGCGACCGAGTTCTCCTGGGAGAGCTCTCCGCCTGATCCGAGCGCAGTGCCGGCCGCACGCCAGGCCCGCTGGCTCGAGGAGGGGATCTACGAGCTCTGGAGTCAGGGCGTCAGCGTCATCAGCTGGTTCCTGATCAACGACCAGCCTCCGGTACCCGACTATCGCTCGACGTACCAATCAGGGCTGTTCGGACTCGACGGCGCGCCGAAGCCCGCCACGACGGCGTACAGGTTCCCGTTCGTGGTGGTCTGCCCCACGATGATCGCCCCGGGGATGCGCGTGAGCTGTCTTGCCTGGGGGAAGGCCCCCGCGCGGTCGGTGATGATCGAGCGCCTCGTTCGCGGACGCTGGCACCGCGTGCTCGCACCGCGATCAGGCCCAGACGGCGTTTTCGAGGCGAGGCTCCGTCTGACACAGGGTGCCATCTTGCGGGCGTTCAGCAGGCCGAGCTTCCGCTCGGCGGGGACCGTGAATCTCAGCCTGAACTGGCGCATCAACCCGTTGCAGGACGGCACCTAGCCAATCTGGTCATCGCTGGTGGGCGGCGTCCTCCAGCTCCACCGCCAGCGCCGCCCGCGCGGCGCGCCACTGCTCCCGCAACCGCTCGACATCCGCCGCGCTGACGCCGCCGTCGCCCGACAGGCTCTCGCCGACGCGCAACTCGAACGGCTCCGCCGCGGCGGCGAGTGCCGTGGCGCCGATGACGTGGGCGCTGTTACGGATCCGATGCGCCGCCGCGCCGGCGGCCGCGCGCTCCCGGTCGCGGATCGCCGCCTCGAGTGACCCGAGCTCTGCGACCAGCTCGCCGTCGATCCCCCGCAGCATCTCGATCAGCTCCGGCCCCGGGAAGACGAGCCGCAGCTCGGCCAGCCGCTCGGGATCGAGGTGGGCCGGCGCCTCGGCGGCCGCCACCGGCGGTCGCAGCTCGGTCTGGGCGGGCGCGAACGGGATCGTGAAGCGGAAGCTGCTGCCGACGCCCAGGCGGCTATCGGCCTCGATCGCTCCGCCCATCAGCTGCGTGAGCTCGCGTGAGATCGCCAGCCCGAGACCGTTTCCCCCGTATCGACGCGCGGTCCCCGGGTCGGCCTGCGTGAACGGCTCGAGCAGCCCGGGGATCCGCTCGGGCGCGATCCCGATCCCGGTATCGCGGACCTCGAAGTGGACCTCGATCGTCTCCTCCGAGCGAGCCGATGCCGAGACCTCGACCACGACCTCGCCCGCGTTGGTGAACTTGACCGCATTGGCGATCAGGTTGGTGAGGATCTGGCTGACCCTGACGCGGTCGCCGCGCACCGCACGGGGCACGTCCTCGTGCACGAAGGATTGCAGCTCGATCCCCTTGCCGAGCGCCGCGGCCGCCACCATGTCGCAGGCGGACGCGATCATCTCGAGCAGATCGAAGTCGCACCGCTCGACCTCCATCCGCCCCGACTCGATCTTGGCGATGTCGAGCACGTCGTCGATGACCGTCGTCAACGCATCGCTCGAGGTCACCGCCGCCTGCACGTACTCCCGCTGCTCGGGCGAGAGCGGCGTGTCGGCGAGCAGCGCCATCATCCCCACCACGCCGTTGAGCCGGGTGCGGATCTCGTGGCTCATATTGGCTAGGAAGTTCGTCTTCATGTCCGAGGCATCCTCGGCCGTCGCCACCGCCCGCTCGAGCCGCCGGTGGGCCTCGACGAGCTCAGCATCGCGGGCCTGCAGCGACTCGGCCATGGCGTTGAACGACCGGACGAGCAGAGCGACCTCCCCTCGCCCCTCCTCGGGCACCCGCACGCCCAGCTCGCCCTGGGCCAGGCGCCCCGCCGCCGCGGCAACCCGGCGCGTCGGGCCAAGGATGCGCCGCAGCAGGTACACGCCGAGGGCGATGAGCAGGAGCACGGAGCCGGCCAGGCCGACGGCGGCGAAGGCGACCGAGCGGGAGCTGCCCGTCGCGAGCGTGGCCCGCTGCTGCCGGCGCTCCAGGGTCGCCTCCGCATTGATCGCGTTGAAGCGCGCGCGCAGGCCGTCGAGGAGCGCCCGGCCGTGGTTGGTGGCCTGCACCTGCTGGGCGGGCGTGAGTGTGCCCCCGGCGGCGATCAGCGGCTTGGCGTAGCCGCCCACGTAGGCGCCGATCGCGCTCGCGAGCTGAGCGATCTCGCGTGCCTCGCCGGCGCCCACGGTGTGAGCCCGCAACGCGGCCAGATTCCCCGGCATTGCGCTCAGCGCCTGTCGGTAGGGCTGCAGGAAGACCCGGTCGTGGGTCAGCAGGTAGCCGCGCAACCCCGTCTCGATGTCGATCACGCTGCGTTCGGTCGTGAACGACGCGGTCAGCAGGTCCGCGGAACGGCGCCCCCCCGAGATGTCGTTGCGCACGCTGATCGCCGAGAGCAACAACGCGGTGAACATGGCCGCCACCAACAGCCCCAACGCGGCGACGAGGACAAGGACCAGGACCGAAAGGCCTCTTCCGGAACGCGTGTCGCCGTCGGTGATCGCCTGCGTCGGCCCGGGTGCGCGGTCGCTCGACACTGTCGAGCCATCATTCCAGCAGGCCGCGGCGCATGCCTTCCGCCACCGCGGCGGCGCGATCGCTGACCCCCAGCTTCTCGAACAGGCGCTTCACGTGCGTCTTCACGGTGGACGCGCTGATGAACAGGCGGTTCCCGATCTCCGGCGTGAACAACCCCTCGGCGATCAGCCGCAGGACCTCCGACTCGCGCGTGGTCAGGATCGACGCCTCCTTGCGGTCATGGGCGCGCAACTCGTCGGCCAGGCCGGTCTGGACCTCGGGGGCCAGCACCGTGGTCCCGCGGCTCACGGCGACGATCGCGCAGATCCCGGCCAGGGTGGCCGCCTTGGTCAGGAACCTGGCCACGCCCAGCCTGACGGCCTCGTAGACGAGCGCGCTCGAGTCGTCCGAGGACAGGATCAACACCCGCGTCGGCAGCGCGTCAGGCTGAACCGCCTGGAGGATCCGATCCCGTCGAGCGACGGAAGCTGCTGGTCGATCACCGCCACGCGGGGCTGGGAGCGACGGATCTCATCGAGCGCCTCGCGTCCGTCTCCCGCGTGCCCGACGAGCTCGAATCAGGTCGTGCCCTGACCGCGCGGACGACCGCCTCGAGGAACACCGGTGATCGTCGGCCACCAACACCGTGACTCGCTCGGCGGCCGCGGCCATAGGGCCGGAGTTTAGTTGGGTATCCCCAGTGGGATAGCCCACTCCCCCAATTGGAGGATGGCCTGGTCATCCGGGCCGCCATTCGGCGGGATGTTTCGGCGCGACCACCGGCTAGCCGGCGTTGTTGAGCAGCTTCGCGCAGCCCTGCATCTTGGCGATGTCGTTGCCGGCGGCCTGGATGCACTGTGCGTAGCCCTGCACGCTCGAGGATGATCCCGTGGCCCCGGTCGATGAGCCGCCCGAGCCGGCGCTCCCCGTGGTGCTCCCGGTGGTGCCCGCGCCAGCCGCTCCACCGGCGATACCGCCGAGGGCGCCCTGCAGCGACTGGGCCAGCCCCTGCATCTTGGTGGTGAACTCGCTGAACGGCCGCACGGTTGTCGGCGCGGTGATCGTCTGCGGCTGGTTGAGATCCGCGTACTCGAGGGTGAGCGCGAGCTGCGCCGCGTGAAGGCCTCCGAGCACGCTCGAGACCTGCCCGCTGACGGGCAGGGTGAGCTGGATCGTGACCTTGCGGGCGGTCTTGTCGCTCTTGCCCGTCCAGACATCGACACTCGGGTTCTGCACCGTGCCGGCGACCTTCGTCCGGGTCGCCGCCGAGATGCTGCTCGGGATCTTGCTAGCGTTCGGCACGCCGAGCGAGGACGCCTTCTGCAGGAACGTGTTCAGATCCTCGAGCAGCACGGCCACGTTGATCCCCGCGCGGACGTGGGTCGTGTTCGCGCCGCCGATCGTGTCGCTGCCCACGATGGTCGGATGGGTGAGCCACTTGAGCGGGTCGATCCCGAGCTTGCTGAGCGCGCCCGAGTTGGCGCCCGAGCCGCCGGCCGACGACGTCAGGCCCGAGAAGCTCGACTCGAGGCGCTGGAAGGTCGCCGCCGGGAGCTGGTAGCTCGTGCCCTGCAGGCTGACGTAGCCCTGGTCGCCGGTCGACAGCAGTCCGAGCGAGCCGTTCTTGCCGAGCGCGCTGACGGTCACGGTGAACGCCGAGGCGGGCAGCTTGCCGGTGCCGCGGCTCTGGAACGGGCCGCCGAACGACAGGCTGACCGGGCCGGTGAGGCTGGTCGAACCCGACGGCGTCATGGTCAGATTCACCGTCAGGTTGCCGCTCTGCACCTTGTGCGGGCCGCTGAAGGTCTGCTTGAGCAAGGACTGCGCCTGGCCCCTGGAATCGCTCCCGCAGGCCGCCAGGCCCGCGACCGCCAGCGCTGCTCCGAGCAGCGCCAGAACGGCTCCGATGCCCCGAATCCGATCATGCATGGTGAAACTCTCTCCTCAGCGGTGGCGCAAGAACGGGTTCGAATCTAGCATTGGGTCGGTGCTCAGGCGCCTGTTCGGCGTGGCCTTCGTGGTCGCCGCCATCCCGTTCTCCGCCGCCGCCGCCGCTCCGGTCACCGTTCTCGGTCCCGGTCACCGCGTGGTGGTGCGCAACGACCCCTACCTCGACGCGGTTGCGCTGACGCCGCCGCCGATGGCGCGAGCGGGCCTCGCGGGCCGGGCGCCGCGGGCGGGCCGGGCGGGCCGGGCGGGCCGGGCGGGCCGGGCGCGCGTCGCCGCGGTGCCGCGGGCTCAGGCCGCCGCCCAGCGCTCGGCCGCGAGTGAGCTCACCCGACTGTTCCGCACCCACGCGATCAGCCCCACCCTCTACCGGCGCTACCGCGCGATCCTCCAGGCCGCGATCGCCGCGAACCGGCGACTGCAGGGCACGACGCGCGGCTACGAGCTCGGGAGCGTGCTCGCCAACGTCCACGCGATCGCGGCCGCCGGGCTGCTGAGCGCTTCGCGCGCGCCGGCGCTGTTCCTCACGCTTGACGCCAACCGACGCTGGTGGACCACCGGCCCGCTGCTCTCATCGGGCGCCCGGGTCGAGCTCGCCGGGTCCCAGCTCGTGTGGGAGTACTACACGGGGCAAGGCATCGAGCTGCAGCAGCTCGGCAGCTTCGGCAAGGCCAACGGCATGTTCACGGCACACGACTACAAAGACCTGCGCACGCTGCTCGGCGAGCTGATCCCACTCGCGGTCAAGCGCGCGGGCGGCCTCGTGTGGGAGTACTACTTCTTCTTCGATGGCGGCTACCCGCCGTGGACCAGCGCAATGTCCCAGGGGACGGCGCTCGAAGCCCTCTCTCGCGGGTTCCGGGCGTTCCACGATGCCTCCTACCTGAGCACCGGCCGACAGGCGCTCCCGGTCTTCACCGCCGCGCCGCCCGCGGGAGTTCGCCTGCGCACGCCCGAGGGCAACCAGTACCTGCAGTACTCCTTCGCGCCCGGCGTGTCGATCATCAACGCCTTCCTGCAGAGCCTGATCGGGCTCCACGACTTCGCCAAGGTCAGTCACGACGCCCGGGCGATGGCGCTGTTCCGGGCCGGCGACGCCACCGCCCGCACCGAGCTTCGATACGGGAGCGTGGTCGCTCTACCAGCCCGGCCTCGAGGACTCACTCGACTACCACCAGCTCGTGACGGGCTTCGTCCACGAGCTGTGCGATCGCACGCACACCGCCGTGTACTGCACCACGGCCCAGCACTTCGATGCCTACCTGACCACGCCGCCGGCCCTGCGCCTGCTCACTCACCGCGCCCACCGCTTCCGGGCGACGACCATCCGCTTCGATCTCTCCAAGGCCTCGCACGTGGGCATCGTGATGCTCCGAAACGGCCAGATCCTGTTCGAGACCAGCGCCGACTTGACGTACGGCGTCAATAGCTTCGCCGTCCCCGCGCCCGGCCACACCGGGACCTACACGATCCGCCTCGCCGCCACCGACCTGGCCGGGAACTTCAACCGGATCGTGGCGACGCTGGCGGTGTCGTAGGGGCGGGGGCGGGAGCGGGGGCGGGAGCGGGGGCGGGAAGCGGGCGGCGCGGCGGTCCAGGCGAGCGTGGGAACGAAGTGTTGCAACTGAGTTTCGGGGGCCGGAACTCAGTTGCAACACTTCGCGCTCCCGGTGCCGGCGGCCCGGTGCCGGTGCCGGCGGCCCGCGGCCCGGGGCCGGGCGAAGAGCATTTGAGGAAGGGGGCCTGGGCTGTACGAAGTGGTTCTGCCGATTCCCTGCGACAGGCGCAGGAAATCGGCTCACCCGCCGCGCCGGCCGCCCTCCCGCCACGCCGGCCGCCCTCCCGCCACGCCGGCCACCCTAGACTCGCCACACCATGCGCCCGCGGACCATCCTGTACACCGGCAAGGGCGGGGTCGGCAAGACCTCGGTGGCGGCCGCCACAGGCCGCCGCTGCGCCGCGTCGGGGCTGCGCACGCTGGTGCTCTCAACCGATCCGGCGCACAGCCTCTCGGAATCGCTCGAGGCCGAGCTGTCGGCCGAGGCGACGCAGGTCGCCGACCGGCTGTGGGGCCAGGAGGTGAAGGCGCAGGAGGAGATGGAGCGCCACTGGTCGGGTGTGCAGGACTGGCTCGGTGAGCTGCTGATCGAGCGCGGTGTGGACCGGATCTCGGCCGAGGAGCTGACCGTGCCGCCGGGCATGGACGAGTTGTTCTCGCTGCTGCGCCTCCAGGCCCTGCACCGGGCCGATCAATGGGACGCGATCATCGTCGACTGCGCCCCGACCGGGGAGACGCTGCGCCTGCTCTCGTTCCCCGACGTGGCGCGCTGGTGGATCGAGAAGGTGTTCCCGATGGAGCGTCAGATCCTGGCCGCGGCGCGACCGATCGCCCGCTCGCTGCTCGACATCCCGCTCCCGAGCGCGGCCGTGTTCGCCGACATCCAGCGACTCTCGGAGAACCTGATCGCCATGAACGAGATCCTCCGCGACAGCGAGCACGCGACGATCCGGCTGGTCATGAACCCGGACAAGATGGTGATCGGGGAGGCGATGCGCACCTTCACGTACCTGAACCTGTATGGCTACGTGACCGACGCCGTGGTCGTCAACCGGGTCTTTCCCGAGGATGTCGGCGACTACTTCGGCACCTGGCGGCGCCTGCAGCAGGAGCACCTGGAGCTGGTCGAGTCCGCCTTTGCCCCGGTGCCGGTGTTGCGCGCGCCGTACTTCGAGCAGGAGGTCGTCGGTGCCGAGATGCTCGACCGGCTCGCCGCCGAGCTGTTCGCCGAGCACGTGCCCCACGCCGTCCTGCACAGCTCGATCACGCAGGAGATCATCGTCGACGAGGATCGGGCGCGTCTGCGGCTCGCCCTGCCGTTCGCGCGCAAGGGCGAGATCTCGCTCAAGAAGATCGGCCTCGAACTGATCATCCGGGTGGGTGACCAGAAGCGAACTATCATGCTCCCCCCCGCGCTCGCCGGCTTTCGTCCCAGCGAGGCGACGTTCGAGGATGGCGAGCTGGAGGTGACCTTCGATGGAGCGCCACGACCCTCCCAACGGCCCGAGTCCCGACGACGCTGAGAACGGCGGCGCCGGCGAGCCCGCCGCCGGCGGCGCGGGCGCCGGCGCCCCGACCGCCCATGACGCTCTGCGGCGGCTCGAGCAGCGCCTGGACCGGGCCTCGGAGGCCGCGGAGCGGCTGATCTCGGAGGCGGCCCAGTCCGCCGCGTCCGCCGCCGGCCGCGTCCCGCCGGCCGGCTGGCAGATCCCGCGGACCGAGTCCCGCGCCACCACCGAGTCCCGCGCCACGACCGAGTCCGGCGCCGCCGGCGAGCCGACGGCCGCCGGCGAGACCGAGCTCCTCGTCCAGGTGGTCCAGTCGCTCCGGGACCTGATCCCCCCGGAGCTCCAGCGCCGCCTGGCCGAGGCGATCCGCGAGCTGCTGATCGCCGTCCGCGCGCTGATCGACTGGTACTTGGAGCGGATCGAGCGCAACCGGACCGAACCGGCCGAGGTCGAGGACATCCCGATTCTGTAGACGCGGGCCGCCGACGCGGCCCGACCCGGTCTCGTCCGCACCCGGACCCGCGCCGACGCTCGCCGGGAGGCGGGTGCCTACAATCGGCGGGTGGCCCGCACCAGGACTCTCACCGCCCGGGTCCCGCTGGAGCGAACGGGCACCGGCGCGAGAACATGAGCACCGAGCGCCCGGCGCCGTCAGCGGCCCGGAGGGCCGGCGCAGGCGTCGGTCGGGTCCACCGCGCATGGAATGCGCTCTCCCCGGAGCGGCGGCTCGCCGCGATCGCGGCGATCGGACTGTTCGCCTCGCTGTTCCTGCCCTGGTATCAGGAGACGCTGCTCGACACGACGTCCAAGAAGCCGATCGACATCAGCACGTCCGTAACCGGCTGGGGCGCCTTCTCACCCGTCGAGGCCGCCGTGCTGCTGGTCGCCGCCGGCGTCCTGGTCCTCCTGTTCAAGCGCGCCGAGGGCAACGCCTTCCACGTTCCCGGCGGCGACGGGTTCGTGGTCATGGCGGCCGGCGTGTGGACCTGCGCGCTGGTGATCTGGCGCATCTTCGACAAGCAGAGCACCGACCTGCACGGGCAGGGCGCCACCATCGCCGGGATCGAGTGGGGCATCTTCGTCGCGCTCGCGGTGGCAGCACTGCTCGCGTACGCCGGCAACCGGATCCGCGTCGCCCACCAGCCCGAGCCGCCGTTGCCGGGCGAGCCGGGCCGAGGCGAGCCGATCCGCAGCGAGGCGGAGCGCCCGCGCGGCCCGAGTCCGGCCCCGACCGAGCCGATGCCCACTCGCGGCCGCTCGGCTGCCGGCGCCGAGCCCTCCGAGGCCCCCACCGCCGTGGCCGAGCCCCCGGCGACCGTTGCCGGCCGGCGCCGGCGCGCTCGCATCGTGCCGCCGGCCGCTCCGGGCACCGACCCGAACCCGGCCGCCGCCGCCAAGGCCGCGAAAGCCACCACGGCGAAGCCGGCCCCCGAGCCCGACCCCACCGACGCGACCGAGCCCCTGCCGGCGATCCACGACGAGCAGTTGACGATTCCGCTGGAGCCCGACGAGTGAGGGCCCCGCTGAACGCGCTCAGTGCCCGCCGGGCTGCAGCACGAACGAGAAGTAGGCGCTCAACGCGCCGATCAGCAGGATCCCTGTGATCACGAGCGCGCGGGACTTGATGATGTGCCCGAAGACGCCGATCAGCAGCCCGAATGCGAGCGCGATTTCGAACAGCGTCAGATGCGACGACTGGGAGGCAACGACGATCATCCCGGGGGCGAGCATCGCACAGCCCCTTATATTTCGCGGCAGCCTTCACCCATGACCGCTCCCGAACCCACATCCGTCCAAGAGGTCAACGACGGCCTCCGCAAGGCCGGCTATTTGCCGGGCGCCTCGACGGCGCTCGTCTCCTACCTCGCCACCAAGCTGGGCAAGCCGATCCTCGTCGAGGGACCGGCGGGCGTGGGCAAGACCGAGCTGGCCAAGGCGCTCTCCCGCTACCTCGACCGGCGGCTCGTGCGCCTGCAGTGTTACGAGGGCCTCGACGAGGCCAAGGCGCTGTACGAGTGGAACTACCGCAAGCAGCTGTTGCGGATCCAGACCGAGTCCAGCGACACCGGCTGGCAGGACGTGCAGGAGGACATCTTCGGCGAGGAGTTCCTGCTCGAGCGGCCGCTGATGACCGCGATCGCCTCCCCCGAGCCGGTTGTGCTGCTGATCGACGAGATCGACAAGACCGACCAGGAGTTCGAGGCGATGCTGCTCGAGCTGCTGTCCGACTTCCAGATCTCGATTCCCGAGCTCGGCCGGATCGAGGCGCGCACGCATCCCGTGGTGCTGCTCACCAGCAACAACACCCGCGAGCTCACCGAGGCGCTGAAGCGTCGCTGCCTGTACCTGTGGCTCGACTACCCCGAGCTCGAGCACGAGCTCGAGATCGTACGCCTGCATTCGCCCGAGCTCGACGAGACGCTGGCGCGCAAGCTGGTCGAGATCGTCCAGGAGGTGAGGGAGCTCGACCTCAAGAAGCCGCCCTCGATCGCGGAGTCGATCGACTGGGCGCGCGCGCTGTTGCTGCTCGGCTCGCGTGACATCGACGCGGCCACGTTCACCGAGACGATGAGCGTGATCGTCAAGCACCGCACGGACCTCGACACGGTCGCATCCCGGGTCGGCGTCAAGCTGAGCGATGCCGCCGCCCCAGCCGCCTAGGCGGTCCATCTACGGCGGTATCCCGGAGCGCGGCCCGGGCTCGTTCGACGGTCAGCTGCTGGCCTTCGCCGAGGACCTGCGCGAGGAGGGCGTCGCGATCGGGACCTCGGAGATGCTCGACGCCTTCGGCGCCCTGCAGGAGGTGCCGTGGACCGACCGCGACGACTTCAAGGAGGCGCTCGCGGCGACGCTGGCCAAGTCCCCCGAGGACCGGCGCGTGTTCGAGCTCGTGTTCGAGCGCTTCTTCTTCCGCGCCGCGGAGGCGGAGGCGACCCGCCAGCAGATCTCCGAGGGCCAGGGGCTCCAGGGGGCCGAGGACATCGACCTCGACACGCTCCGGCGCCAGATCGCCGAAGCCCTGCGCGACGGCCAGGACGGCTCCATGCGCGACCTCGCGCGGCTGGCCATCGCGGCCTTCGGGCGCGGCGAGGGCTCCGGCGTACTCGGCGTCGACGTGCAGCGGATCCGCCGCCAGCTCGGACTGCGCGCCGAGCCCCAACCCGACCTGCCCGAGGACGACCCTCGCCGCGACGGCATCCCGCACGACGAGCTGCGCCGCTTCGAGGGGCATCTGCGCCGCGAGCTCGAGCGCGGCCTGATCGAGCGGACCTCCTCGCTGCCCCCCAAGCGCCCGCTCAACGACCTCGACCGCGCCCTGCCGACCGGGCCGGCGCAGGACCTCGCCCAGGTGCATCGCGTCGTCGCCCAGCTCAAGCGCCGGCTCGCGACGCAGGGGCACGAGCTGCGCGGGCGAAAGCGTCACGCGCACGTCGATGTGCGCCGCACGATGCGGGCCTCGCTGCAGACGGGCGGCGTCCCGGTCGAGCTCAAGTACCGCCCCAAGCGGCCCCGCCGGCCGGAGATCTTCGTGCTCTGCGATGTCTCGACCAGCGTCACCAGCGCGAGCACGTTCTTCCTCAGCGTGCTGCATGCTCTGCACGACTCGTTCCGCAAGCTGCGCTCGTTCGTGTTCATCGAGCGGATCTCGGAGGTCACCGACGTGTTCGAGCGCGAGCGCGACTTCCGCGCAGCGAGCGAGGCGATCGGCCGCGACGCCGGCGTTGCCGACATCTCGGGCTACACCGACTACGGCCGGGTGTGGACCGAGTTCCTGACCCTGATCGAGGACGAGCTGCACCCTCGGGCCACGGTGATCGTGCTCGGCGACGCGCGCACGAACGGCCGGCCGCCCCGCGATGACGTGTTCGCCGCGATCACCGCCAAGGCCGGGCGCACGTTCTGGCTCAACCCCGAGCCGCGCCTGTACTGGAACTACGGCGACTCGGTGATCTCCGCCTACGCCCAGTACTGCACCGCCTTCGAGTGCTGGCGCACCGACCAGCTGGAGGAGTTCGTCAAGGCGCTCGCCCAGCCGGTGGTCGTCTAGCGGTCGCGGTAGCATCGCCGTCACACGAGCAAACCCAGGGGGGCTGGCGGGCACGCCGGCTGAGATAGCGTCCCCCGCCTGTCTCCGTGACAGCCGACCCGGCGCTGACCCTTCGAACCTGTGGGGTAATGCCCGCGGAGGGAGATGAAGCGATGATCGAGGCTCCGCCCACGGGGCCTTGGAGCGAGCTCCGCGGCACCGCAACGGTGCAGGTGGAGCACGTGAGCAGGACATTCACGAGAAACGGCGCTGCGGCCGTCGACGCGCTGGGCGACGTGTCGCTGCGCGCCGCCCCCGGTGAGATCGTCACCGTGGTCGGCCCCAGCGGCTGCGGCAAGACGACGCTGCT
>DATMGZ010000100.1:0-31727 GCA_035555155.1 Solirubrobacteraceae bacterium
CCCGGCCCGAAGGCATAGGTGAGGAACTTCTTCACCGCACCCGCCGCCGACTGGCTGATCCCGGCCTTGCACATGTCGGTGTAGGCCATGAGGAACGTCTGCGAGACGACCGGGTAGGCACTCGGGTTGGGCGAGTTGATCGTGGAGATCCCCAAGTTCGCCGGGACCGGGATCCCGACCGCCGCGGCCGACGTGGCGGGAATCGAGGGCGCAATATAGGCCCCCGACTTGTTCTTCACCGATGCGTAGGTGAAGCCGTTCTGCAGCGCGTAGGCCTGCTCGACGTAGCCGATGGCGCCCGTGGTCTGCTTGATCGCCGCGGCGACGCCCGAGTTCTTCGCGGCGCCGGTGCCCGTCGGCCACTTGACGTCCTTGCTGCCCTTGCCCACGCTCGACATCCAGCTTGGGCTGGTGTCGGCCAGGAAGGTGGTGAAGCCCTGGGTCGTGCCCGAGGAGTCGGAGCGGTGCACGACGGCGATCGCCGTGCTGGGCAGGCTCATGCCCGGGTTCAGCGCCGTGATCTCCGAGCTGTTCCAGGTCTTGACCTTGCCGGCGTAGATGTCGGCGATCGTCTGGCCGTCGAGCTTGATGCCGCTCTTGATGCCCGGCAGGTTGTAGGAGACGGTGATTGCCCCGAACGCGACGGGGAACTGGGACACGGGACCCTTGGCCTTCGCTACCTCGGCGGGCTTGATCGCCCCGTCACTGCCGGCGAAGTCCACCGTACCGGCCTGGAGCTGGGCGACACCGCCGCCGGAGCCGACCGGGTTGTAGTTCACCGTCACGCCCTGCGAGGAGAGCGTCGAGCCCCACTGCTGGTAGATGGGAGCGGCGAGCGTCGAGCCGGCGCCGTTGATCGTGCCCGACGCTCCACTGGCGGCGGGGCTGCTCGAGCTCGAGCTCGAGCCGGCGCTGCTACTCGAACTGCTACTGCTGCTCGAGCCGCAGGCGGCGACTCCGAGCGACGCGAGGACCGCTACGGCGACCGCGCTGATGCGACTTTTACGCAACGTTTTCTCCTTCAATCGAGGTAAGCGGCAAGTCTGTGCCGATCCCAGTCCGCTGTTGTTATCCGGTTGTGAACGCGTCATTCGACTCCTGTGAAGACTCGGCGGTCAAGCGGTAGCCGAAGCCGAAGTGCGTGTGGATGAAGCGCCAATCCGGGAGCGCCTGGCGCAGCTTGACCCGCAGCTTGCGCACGTAGACGTCGACGGAACGGTCGCCCGGGCGCATCTCCCGCCCCCACACGAGCCGGAACAACTCGTCGCGACCCATGATCCGGTCGCAGCGACGGGCCAGCTCGGTGAGCAGGCGCAGCTCGCGGATCGAGAGCATCAGCGGCCGCCCAGCCGCCCGGGCGAGGTGCTCCTCGGGCAGGATCTGAAGCGGGCCCACCTCGATCACCTCACCGCGAGGCATTGTTCTCGTCGCCGTCATCCGCCGGGCATGGTGCTCTCAACGAGGCCGTCAGACGTTAACGACCTGTGATCGGAGTGTGAATGAGCTGTGATCGCCTGGAAATCGCCGGCATACGGCGGGCGCCGGCCGGCGACGGGCGACTCAGCGCAGGCTGAGCTGGGGATCCGGCGTGAGCTCTTCGACGACGTGCTCCGGCTCCGTGCCGGCTCCGTCGTCTCGCTCGGGCGCGAACCGGTAGCCGACCCCGAAGTGGGTGTGGATGTAGCTCCACTCGGGCGATGCGGTCCGCAGCTTCTGGCGCAGCTTGCGCACGAACACGTCGACCGACCGGTCGCCGTGGGCCATTGCGTAGCCCCACACGCGCTCGTAGATCTCCTCGCGGCGCAGCACCCGGTCGGACTGTGTGAGCAGGTGCAGGATCTCGAACTCGCGCGCGGTCAGCTCGAGGCTCGCCTCGCCGGCATAGGCCTGATAGAGGTCGGGGCGGACCGTGATCTCGCCGACCTCGGCGGCCGCTTCAAGCGCCGGCATGTCATTGCGGCGGTGCCGGCGGATCGCGGCCTCGATCACGCAGATCAGCTCCTCGGCGTGACAGGGCTTGGTGATCCAGGCGTCGGCGCCGAGGCGCAAGCCACGCACGCGCTGAGCGACGGACGAGGGGCCGGTGCAGATGATCACGGCCAGGCCGGGCAGGCGGGCGCAGACGCGCTCCAGGTACTCCCAGCTACCGGGTCCGAGCACGGTCACGTCGAGCACCAGCGCGTTCAGGCGCATCGCCACCAGCGCGTCGGCGGTGATCGCGCTCGACAGCGCGCGGTACTCCCAGCCGAGGGAATCGAGCCGGTTTCCGAGCACCTGCATGAACCCGGGATCACGATCGATGACCGCGAGCCGAAGCCGGTTCTCCGTGCGCTGCGCGGTCACCGCATTCCCTGCGCGGATTTCACTCCCATCGGGCAACATGGCCGGAACTCTAGTCGAACGTGTGGTCGCCTGGCCCGGGATCGTATCCGGTCACAGGATCTTTACGTGCAAACTGCGTCAATCCGGGGCAGGATCGACGGGTTTGTGGACCTCGCGCCGGTCGTCGTCGCTGGGGGGGGTGTCTTCCCCAAGCGGTCACGTGCTGTTCACCGGAGACCCGCCGACCCGGTCTAGGGTCGCGGCATCCGATGTCGTCGACGCAGCTCGGCAACGCTACGCCCACGGGAGTCCTGCGTTGCGCCAACCTCGAGATCCGCCCGGGGTGTGCGCACGTGGTGGCCGACGGGCGCCACGTGGCGCTCACCGCGCGCGAGTTCCAGATGCTCCTGACCCTCGCCGAGCGACGCAACCGGGTCATCGCCCGGCCGGAGCTGTACGAGCTCGTGTGGAAGCGGCGCATGGCCTATCGGGACCGCTCCGTCGACGTGTTCGTGCGCAAGCTCCGCCTGAAGCTCGACCTCGCCGCCCCGGGCTGGACCTACATCCACACCCACTTCGGGGTCGGCTACCGGTTCGCCCCCGAGCGGGTGCCCCCGGCCACGTAACCGCTGCACAGCGGCGTATTCGCGGGGGGCGCCACGAGCGCACCCGGCAGCAGCTCGACGGGGTCAGGGCGCCTGTACGCTCTGTGGCGATGCGGGCCCACTCTCCCCGGCCGTCCTACGCTCAGGACGCGCGCATGCGCGGAGCGATGCTGCTGCCGCTGTGCGCGCTCCTCGTGCACCAGCTGCGCTTCTACCTCGCCTTCGGACGCGACGGCCCGATGTGGCTCGCGCGCGAGGGTCACTCCTACATGTCGAGCGCCGAGCCGATCGCGCTGCTGATCGCGGCGCTCGCCGTCGGAGGCTTCGTGGGCCGGCTCGCGCGCTGCTGGCAGCAGGGGGGCGAGCCCGGCGGCACCGAACCCCGGCGCGGACGGTTCCTGCGTGTGTGGGCGCTGTGCGCCGCGGTCCTGTTCGCCGTCTACTGCGGGCAGGAGCTGATCGAAAGCGCCCTCGCCGTCGGCCACCCCGCCGGCCTGGCCGGCATCCTCGGCCACGGGGGCTGGCTCGCCGCGCCGCTCGCGATGCTCGTCGCCGCGGCGCTCGCGGCGACCCTCAGGGTCGCGGGCTCGCTCGTCGCCTTCGTCGCTCGGGCGCGCCGGCGTCCCGGGCGTCATCTCACGACCCTCGTACCGCGCCACGCCGTGCCGGATCAGGCCGACTGGCGGCTGCACCCGCGCGCCGGCGTGGCGGCCGGGCGCGCTCCGCCTCTCGTCATCGGGACCTAGACGATCGCCGGCCGCGGCTGCGCGCCGGAACCCGATGACGAGGAGCGAATGACCACTGCCGTGAGACCGGCGGTCAGGAGCGCGCTCGGTGCGCTCCGTGGATCGATCATCAAGACGCGCCCCTCGCGGCGGCCGCTGCCGGCCGGCGCGATCGTCGCCGCCCTGAGCGCGGCGTGGCTGCAGTGGCCCGATCCGGCCGCCGCGCACGGGCTCGTCGGCCGCGCCTATCTGCCCGTGCCGGCCTGGCTGTTCGCGTGGGCGGCCGGGCTCGTGCTCGTGCTCTCGTTCGTCGGCCTGGCCGCCCTGTGGTCCTCGCCCCGGTTCGAGCGCCCGCGTACCCGCCGCCTGTTCGGATATCCGGCGCTGCTCGAGCCCATCCTCGGCCTGCTCGGCGTCATCGCCTTTGTGATCGTCGTCATCAGCGGGATCCGCGGGAGCCAGATTCCGACCGCCAACCTGGCGCCGACCGGTGTCTACGTGCTGTTCTGGGTCGGCGTCCCGATCCTCAGCGCCCTGTTCGGGGACGTGTTCCGACCGGTCAACCCGTGGCGAGCGCTCGCGCGTGCCGCGGCCTGGGGATCACGGCGCTCCGGACTGGCCGGCTCGTTCGGGCGGGCGCCGCTGCCCTACCCGGATCGGCTCGGCCGTTGGCCCGCCGTGGCGGGGATCATCGGCTTCGCCTGGCTCGAGCTCGTGTTCGTCGACCGCGAGCATCCGGCGACGCTGGCCGTGCTCGCGGTGGCCTATGCCCTCGTTCAGCTCGTCGGGATGTCGTTCTTCGGGATCGAGCGCTGGAGCGAACGCGGCGATGCGTTCGGCGTCGCCTTCAACCTCTTCTCGAGGCTATCGCCGCTCGAGTACCGCGACCGCACCGTCCGGCTGCGCCCGCCGCTGTCCGGTCTGGCCGACGCGCGAGCCCTGCCGGGAACGGTCGCGCTGCTGTGCGCGATGATCGGCACCACCACCTTCGACGGCACGGCCAACGGACCGGTGTGGCGGGCGATCGCCCCGGGAGCGGTGAGCGACCTCACCCAGCTCGGGTTCGGCGGCACGACCGCGGTCGAGCTGACGTTCACGCTCGGCATGGCGCTCTGCATCCTGCTCTGCGGCGGCCTCTACTGGCTCGGGATCAAGGGGATGGAGTCGGTCTCCCCCGGGCACCGCAGCCAGGAGCTCTCCCGAGCCTTCGTGTTCTCCCTGGTGCCGATCGCCCTCGGGTATCTCGTCGCCCACTACTTCTCGCTCCTGGTCACCCAGGGGCAGGCGACCGGCTATCTGATCTCCGACCCGATGGGCACCGGCTCGGACCTGTTCGGCACCGCCGGCTTCCGGATCGACTACGGGCTCGTGTCGGCCGCCGCGATCTGGTATATCCAGGTCGCCGCTCTCGTGGGCGGGCACGTGTCCGGCCTGGCGCTCGCCCACGACCGCGCGCTCGTGGTCTACGGCGACCCCGAGGATGCCGCGCACTCCCAGCGCTGGATGCTCGTGGTCATGGTCACGTTCACCTGCTTGGGCCTATGGCTGCTCTCGGCGGTGAACACGTGATCCGGCCCGCCGACCCACCCTCCGTACGCTCTCGAACGACTTCCCTGCATTGATCGAAAGGCGATGACCCACCCCATGCCAGCACTCCACCCACACGCTCGCCGCCGCCGGCCCGCGATGGCCGGCCCCCTCGCTCTGGCCGGCGTCCTTGCCGTGGCGATCGCCGGCTGCGGCTCCTCGTCGAGCTCGAGTTCGTCGAGCGCAGTGGCGTCCAGCGCCTCGACCTCGACGCCGACGACGACCTCGACGCAGGCCGCGGCGACACCCGCACCGGGGCTGGCACTCGCCGAGCATCCGAGCCTGCGGACGTTCCCCGCCGCGGGCGGTCGCACGCTGCAGCAGGTCGCGACCGTGGCCCACGGACAGGTGTCCTTCGGCGCCGCGACCGGCGTGTTCACGCCGGGCACGCGACGCGTCGCCTTCGGCCTGAACACGAGCGCGGGCGGCTTCGTCTACGCGCCCACCGCCGTCTACATCGCGACCAGCCCGTCATCGCCGGCGCAGGGCCCGTTCCTCGCCCCGGCCGACCCGATGACCGTGGAGCCGCAGTACCGCAGCCGGCAGAACTCCGGCCCCGGGGGGATCCAGGCCATCTACGCCGCCAACGTCCCGATCCCGCACCCCGGCACCTACACCATCCTCGCCCTGACCCGCTACGGCAACACGTTCATCGGCGCCCCCGGACAGATCGCCGTGGCGGCATCCTCGCCGATCCCGAACGTGGGCGAGCGGCCGCCGGCGATTGCCACCGATACCGCGGCATCGGTCGGCGGCAACACCGCCCTGCTGACGACGCGGATCCCGCCCGAGGACATGCATGCCGTGTCGTTCAAGGACGTGCTCGGAAAGCAGCCCGTGGCGCTTCTGTTCTCCACGCCACAGCTCTGCGTCTCCAAGGTGTGCGGCCCCGTGACCGACATCGCCGTCCAGGTCCAGCACCAGTTCGGCAACCGGGTCACCTTCATCCACCAGGAGGTCTACGTGAACAACCAGCCCTCGCAAGGCCTGCGCCCGCAGCTCAAGGCCTTCCATCTCGAGACCGAGCCGTGGCTGTTCGTCGTCAATCGCCGGGGCGTGATCACGGCCCGGCTCGAGGGCGCGTTCGGCGTCAATGAGGTCACGAGCGCACTGCAGGCGGCACTGCGATGAGCGCTCGGCGCATCTCGCTCACCGCGATCGCAATCGCCGCCCTGCTCGCGGTGGCGGGCTGCGGCAGCTCGAGCTCGGGCGTGCAGGCGATCACGGTCGGAGCCGCGCGCACGTTCCAGCTCGCGGGCTTTCAGCCCAGCACGACGGTGCCGGTCGGCCGTCCGGTCCCGGTCACGTTCACCGTCCAGCAGCCGAGCGGCAACGCCCTGACCGCCTACAAGACGGGCGGCGGCCCGCACACCGGCGTGCACCTGATCATCGTCCGCGACGACCTCGCCTTCATCATCCACCACCACCCGCCGGTGGGAGCGGGCGGCGTGCTGCATGACACCGTCACCTTTCCCGCCCCGGGCCCCTACCGGGTGCTCGTCGACGTCTATCCGAACATCCCCGGTGGCCAGCCGAACTTCCAGCTGCTGAAGAGCATCACCGTGGCGGGCGCCTATCACCCGCGGCCGCTGCCCGCCTTCAAGGCCAACCAGGTCATCGACGGCTACCACTTCGACATGGCCGGCGGAGCCCCGTCGCTGCACGCGATCCAGGCCGCTTTCGTCAACATCGACGTGACCGATCCGCAGGGACACAAGGTCACATTCGTGCCCTGGTACGGCGCGCTGGCGCACGCGATCTTCTTCCACGAGGGCTCGCTGGACTACTTCCACACGCACGTCTGCGGAGCCGGTGCCCCGAACTGCACCAGCGTGCTGGGAGCGACGCGGGTCTCGGGCCGCTCGACCGCACCCGGAAAGCTGACGCTCGGGATCCTGCTGCCGGTGCCGGGCACGTGGGAGCTGTTCCTGCAGGCCCTGATGGGAGGGCATGTCGTCACCGTCCCGTACACGCTCAAGGTGTCGTGACCGGCGGCTCGGACAGGCGGCGGCGGGCGTGAGCGGAGCGGTGCGCATCGTCGTCGCCGTGGTGGCGATCGTGACCGGCTGCGTGCTCCTGCCCGGCATGGCCTCGGCGCACGCGTACCTGATCCGGACCGTCCCGGTGGCCAGCGGCGTGCTCGACAGCCCGCCGCCCAGCGTCGCGCTGACCTACGACGAGCCGGTCGAGCCGCGGTTCGCGATCATCTCGGTCACCGACGCCGGCGGCCACCAGGAGACCAGCGGACCCGTGGGCCGGTCGGCCGCCAATCCGGACACGCTGGTCGCGCCCCTGCGCCCGAACCTGCCGGAGGGCTGGTACCTGATCTACTGGCGCGCGATCTCGGTCGACGGCCACCCGGTGCAGGGGGCGTTCACCTACGCCGTCGGGCCGAACCCGGGTCCGGCGCCGCAGTTCCCGGTTCCGCACGTCTCGGCCACGGCGGTGACGCCCGGGCTCCTGGCCGTCCGGTGGGCGATGTTCCTGTCGGTGATGAGCGCGATCGGCCTGTTCGTGCTGCGCTGCTTCGTGGCCCGTCCGGTGGTCAGGCGCGCGCCGGGAACGAGCCTGAGGCCGGTGTCCCGGGCGTTCACGGTCGCTGCGGTGCTCGGACTGCTGGCGATCCCGATCTACCTCGACGTGGCGATTGCCAACGACTCGCTGCGCTCCGTGTTCGATCTCGGAGCGCTCGTGCCGTTGTACCGCGTGACCGCGTTCGGCCGCGGCTACGTGGACCTGGAGCTGTGCTTCGCCCTGTTCTGCCTGGCGGCCTGGATCACCCTGTGGCTCGACCGGCCCGAACGCGGGCGACGCTCCGTCGCGGCGCTGATCGCGACCGCCGGCGCGGTGCTCGGCGCCGCCGCCGTGCTGGTCGTGCCCGGGGCCACGGGGCACGCCGCCCAGACCTCGCCGCGCGGCCTCTCGGTCGTGCTCGACTGGGCCCACCTCGCATCGGGCTCGATCTGGATCGGAGGTCTGATCGGACTGCTCGTGCTGTGGGCCGGCGTCGCGACCGGCGGGCGCGTGCGGGCCCTGTCGGTCGTCGTGCCCCGGTTCTCCAACGTCGCGCTGGTCTCGGTGCTCGTGCTGCTGGCCACCGGCACCGGGGCCACCATTGTCCACATGCCCGCGGTCAACGCACTGTGGGACACGAGCTACGGGCGGGCGATCCTGGTCAAGATCGGGCTGCTCGCGGCCGCCATGGCGCTCGCGGCGGCCAACCTGTTGCGCACCAAGCCCCAGCTGGCCGCGGCCGCGGGCGACGAGGAGCGCGGCAGGCCAGCATCGGGGCTCCTGCGCCGCGTCGTCGGCGCCGAGGCGGTCCTCGTCGCCGGTGCCGTGTTCACCGCCGCCGTCCTGTCCAGCCTGGCGCCGCCACCGCCCGCGTTCGCGCTGCAGAATTCGGCGCTGGCCTCGGTGGGGCCGGGTCGCGTCGCCGAGACGGTACACCGCAGCGGCTATCAGCTGCAGGTGCTCGTCTCGCCGAACAAGGCCGCCGCCCCCGACTCGTTCGCGCTGCGGATCACCAAAGCAGGACAGCCCGTCCGCGGCGCCAATGTCACTCTGACCTTCAACCACCTCGAGATGCAGATGCCCCAACAGGAGTACCAGCTGACGGAGACGGGCCCGGGGATCTACGCTCGGGCAGCACCGGCATTGATCATGGTCGGGAAATGGGGCCTCTCGTTCCAGATCGCCCCCAGGACCGGTCCCGCGTTCAGCGCGCTGATCGTCGACCAGGCAAACGGATGACAGAACCCACAACGACCAGAGGCCAGATCGGGCTCCGGCTGACCGCGGCGATCATTGCGATCGCGTGTGGCGCCGCGGCGCTCGTGATCGCCATTCTGCTGATGAAGGACGCACTCGCATGAGCTCTCGAAAGCAACAACGTGAAGAGGCGCGGGCCAAGCGGCTCGCCGAAGAACAGACGCGCGCAGAACAGGAGCGGCGCCGGCGGCGGCTGCGCATGCTCGGCGGGATCGCCGTCGGCGCGGTCGCCGTCGTCGCGGTGTTGATCGCGATCTCCTCGAACAAGAGCACGCCGTCGGTGCCCACCGGAGCCGCGGCCAAGAAGACCGCCGCGTCGGTCGAGGCGATGCTGTCCGGGATCCCGCAATCCGGAGCCCGTCTCGGCAACCCGAACGCGCCGGTCACGCTCTACTACTACGGCGACCTGCAGTGCCCGGTGTGCAAGGACTTCTCGGTCAGCTCGCTCCCGCAGCTGATCGCCAACGAGGTCCGCGCGGGGAAGGTGCAGGTCATCTACCGCTCACTCCAGACCGCGACGCAGGACCCGGCGACATTCGCGACGCAGCAGGTGGCCGCGCTGGCCGCGGGCCAGCAGCAGAAGTTCTGGAACTACACCGAGCTGTTCTACAAGCAGCAGGGTACCGAGGGCACGGGATATGTCACCGGGACCTACCTGGACGGCCTCGCCCGACAGATACCGGGGCTCAACGTCTCCACGTGGACGACCGCTCGCAGCAACCCGACGCTGGCCGCGCAGGTCCAGAGCGACCAGGCACAGTCAGCGTCGCAGGGCTTCAACTCCACCCCGACGCTCGTCTTCCAGGGCCCGAAGGGCAAGGTGCAGCCACCTGACGCGGTACCGCCCTATTCGGAGCTGCAGGCGGCGATCAAGCAGGTGGCGTGAGCGCGCTGCGCCGCGAGCCGGACGGTTGGCTGACACCGGCGATCGCGATCCTGTGCCTGATCGGGATCGGGGTCGCCGGCTACCTCACCTACGTCCACTACGCCGGCATCAAGGTCCTGTGCATCTCCAGCGGCGACTGCGAGACGGTGCAGAGCTCGAGCTACGCAAAGCTGGCCGGGATCCCCGTCGCCGTACTCGGCCTGCTCGGCTACATCACGATCCTGATCCTGCTCCTGATCCGGGGCGAGACGGCGCGGATGGCGGCCTGCGCCGTGGCGATCATCGGCTTCCTGTTCAGCGCCTATCTCACCTACCGGGAGCTGTTCACGATCAAGGCGATCTGCCAATGGTGCGTCAGCAGTGCCGTCCTGATGACGATCCTCGCGGTCCTCACCACCGTGCGCCTGCTGCGGGCGGACCCCAGCGGATGATCCTCGCGCTTCTGATCCCGTATGCGCATCTCGGTCACTGGTACGTGCAAATCGCCTTCGCGGTCCCGTCGCTGCTGATCATCGGCTTCATGTGGCGGGACTC
The DNA here is from genome assembly GCA_035555155.1 of Solirubrobacteraceae bacterium. GTDB lineage: Bacteria > Actinomycetota > Thermoleophilia > Solirubrobacterales > Solirubrobacteraceae > Palsa-465. Next base: position 10,431 of record DATMGZ010000100.1, read on the forward strand.
GCGGCGACGCAAACGCCAGGGCAGCCGGCCGCCCGGCAAGCGGGTGCACGGCACGCGGGTACCGCCCGGCAAGCCCGCACCGCCCGGCGAGGAGAAGCCCGGGCGATGAGCCGGACCCGGGTCGCGGTGGCGGCGGTGGCGGCGGTCGTGCTCGCGCTCGGGGCGGGCGCGGCGGTGCTCCCCGCAAGCGCCCGGGCGGACGGCGACCCGGCCAGCGACGTCCTGCTCGGCCAGGACGTGTTCCTCCCCTACAGCCCCGTCTCCGCCGCCGTGCAGCAGCGCCTGTACGCGGTCACGGCCGCGGGCCGCCGCGCCGGCTACCCGCTCAAGGTCGCGCTGATCAGCGCCACCACCGACCTCGGGGTGGTGCCGTCGCTCTTCGGCAAGCCCTCGAGCTACGCCCAGTTCCTCTCCGCTGAGCTCGCCGGCGTGGTACCGGGCCCGGTACTCGTTGTGATGCCCGCCGGCTTCGGGCTCGCGGTCCAGGGCAAGCCCCGCGCCACCACGGCGCTGGCCGGCCTTCCGATCGGCGCCGGTCCCGACGGCCTCGGGACCGCCGCGGTCACCGCCACCGAGCGCCTCGCCGCCGCCGCCGGCCACCCACTGCCGGCCGGCGCCGCGAGGGCCACCGCCGGCACGGGTGCCGGCGCGGACACGATTCGCCACGCCGTCACCGCGATCGCGGTGCTGGCGCTGCTGGCGGGGGCGGCGATGGGGGTGGCGGCGATGGCGCGGGGGCGAGCGGCGACGCGGGAGGCCTGAAGCGGTTCCCTCACGGGAGCCCGCCGGTCCCGGCTCACGCCCACACCCCAGCCGCCGTTCACCGCCTGATTACAGGAACTTGGCCGCCTGATCACGATTTGTCGCTCATTGCGAACGAATCTCCTGGTCATGAACGATCAGAAGAAGACCACGCGCGCTGCCGGCGCGCCGTCGGCGGTCCGCGTCGACCTGCATTGCCATTCCACCGCCTCGGAGATCGCCAAGCTCGGCGTGCAGCGTGCGCTGGCGCTCCCGGAGTGCGCGACCTCGCCGCATGAGGTCTACGAGCTCGCCAAGCAGCGGGGGATGGATTTCGTGACCATCACCGATCACGACACGATCGACGGGGCGCTCGAGCTCGAGGACCGGCCCGACACGTTCGTCTCCGAGGAGCTCACCGCCTGGTTCCGGGGTGAGCCGCAGGCGGTGCACGTGCTCTGCTTCGGGATCACCCCCGACGACCACGGTTGGCTGCAGGCCCACAACGGCGACGTGGCGGCGTGCGCGGAGTACCTGCATCAGAACGAGGTCGCCTGCGCGCTCGCGCACCCGTTCTTCCACGTCGCGGCGCCGTTGACGGCGGGCCATCGCCGCACGCTCGCACGGCTGTTCCCGGTCTGGGAGACGCGGAACGGCGCGCGGGCGCGGGAGCTGAACGCGCCGGCCGCGATCTACATCGAGACCCACGGCGGGATCGCCGTCGGCGGTTCCGACGACCACGCCGGCGTGGACATCGGGCGGACCTATACCGAGGCGCCGTACGCGGCCACCCCGGCCGAGCTCCTGGCCCACATCCGCGCCGGGCGCGTCGCGCCGCACGGCAAGCAGGGCAGCGCCGCCAAGTGGGCCCACAGCGCCCTCGTGCTCGCCGCCCGTTCGCTGGGCCGCAGCGGGGCGCCGCGCCCCGGCGCGACTGGCGCCCCCGACCCGCGGGTGGCGATGGAGCTGGCCGAGCGGATCATGCTCGAGGGCGACGCCCGCACCGGGAGCGTCGGCTCCGGCCTCGGCCCGGCCGAGGGCCTGGCGCTGCTGCACGCGTGGCTCGCCGAGATGGAGCTCGACGTCGACACCGCGGGGCTGCTGGCCATGCTTCAGGCCGACGACTTCAGCCACTCCGACCTCGAGCGTCGCGCCCGGCGCGTCCACGAGCGCAAGCTGACCGGCGCGATCGAGCAGCTGCTGGCCACCGGCGGCACCGATGGGCTCGACGCTGCCGCGACGCGGCTGTTCGCCGCCTGCCTGCCCGCGGTCCCGTACATCCCGGCCGCTGCCTTCCTCGCCCGCGAGCGGGCCAAGCTCGTGTCCCGCGACGGCGAGCCGCTGCGGGTCGCCGTGGTGGCCGACGGCGTCGGCTCCGTCCACGGCGTCTCGCGCACCCTGGCGCAGCTGCGCGAGCGCGGCATCCCCGGGCACGAGATCGAGGTGATCGGGACCGACGCCAGCGTCGACCGGCGCCTGGCGGCCGTGGCCGAGGCCGAGCTGCCGTTCTACCCCGGACTCAAGCTCGGCGTGCCGAGCCTGTTCGCGGTCGCCGAGGCGCTCACCGAGCGGCGCTACGACCTGGTCCACGTGTGCGCTCCCGGTCCGGCCGGGATCGCCGCGATGCTGATCGCCCGCGTGATGGGACTGCCGGTGGCCGGCAGCTACCACACCGAGCTGCAGAGCTACGCGCGGCTGCGCTCCGGCGACGCGCGCGTCGAGGGGATCGTGCAGATGCTCCTGGCCACGTTCTACGGCCAGTGCCGGATCGTGCTCTCGCCGAGCGTCGCCGCCGACGCGTCGCTGGCCCGCCTCGGTATCCCGACGCAGCGGATCGTGCGCTGGGACCGCGGCGTGGACCTCGAGCGCTTCAGCCCGGCTCGCTACGCCCCCGACGCGCTTCCGGCCGACTTCAACGTCCTCTACGTCGGCCGGCTCAGCCGCGAGAAGGGGATCGACATGCTCGCCGAGGCGTTCCTGCTCGCCCGCCAACGCGATCCGCGACTGCACCTGGTGCTGGCCGGGCGTGGGCCCGAGGAGGAAGCGCTCCGCCGCCGACTCGGGAACGCCGCCACCTTCCTGGGATGGGTCGGCGGCGATCAGCTCGCCCGCACGTACGCGAGCGCCGACCTGTTCATGTTCGCGAGCACGACCGACACCTTCGGCCAGGTGATCCTCGAGGCGCAGGCGAGCGGCCTGCCGGTGCTCGCGGTCGACGCCGGAGGACCCGCGGACCTGATCGAGAGCGGGCGCAGCGGCTGCCTCGTGGCGCCGAGCGCAGAGGCGCTGGCGGAGGCGCTGCACGGCCTGGCGCGGCGCGAGGCGATCCGGGATCGGCTGGCGACCGGTGGCCTGGTCGCGGTCCGCGAGCGCACCTGGGAGCGCTCGCTGCGACAGCTCGCCGAGGGCTACACGCTGGCAATCGGCGCGCCCCTCGAGCATCCGGACTCGGTCGAGGTCGCTCGTGCCGCCTGAGCCGTCGGCCGCCCTGCTCCCCTCCCCGCCGGATCCGCCGTCGGATCGCTCACCGGATCGGATCGCCGGCGGCGCTCGACGCCGGCCGGGCACCCGCCGGCTGCGGATCGCCGACGTGACGCTGTTCTACGGCGAGCGCAGCGGCGGCATCCGCACCTACCTCGAGGCGAAGGCCGACTTTGCCCGGCGGACCGGCGCGTTCGAGCATCACCTGGTCATCCCCGGCCGCAGCGCCGAATCCGAGCCCGGGACCGCGGCCGGGCACGATCGCGCACTCACCCCCGGCCCGACCCACCGGCACGAGCAACGCTCGCTGCGGGTGGCCGCGTCCAACGGCTACCGGGTGCCGCTCGGCGGCGGTGGCCTGCAGGCCACGCTGCGGGCGCTCGCGCCCGACGTGGTCCTGCTGCACGACCCCTACTGGACCCCGCGGCTGACCAGCCGCGCGGCCCATGAGGTCGGCGCGACGGTGATCGCCGTCCACCATTCCTCGGCGGCGCTGCACGCGGCCGGCCTCCCCGGTCCGCAGCACGTGTACACGAAGGCGCTCCGGCGCTGGTACCGCCGGGCCTACTGCGAGGTCGACGCCGTGATGTCGGTCGTCGATCCCGGTGTCGACGTTCGCCGGCCGTCCACGCTGCGCCTGCGGCTTGGCCTCGATCCGGCCTTCGGCCCTCGCGCGGACGTTGCGCGCGGGGAGCACGTCCTCTACGTGGGACGGCTCTCGCGCGAGAAGGGCCTGCGCGAGCTGCTCGAGGCCGCCGCCGCCGCACGCCGGCCGTGGCCCCTGGTGCTGCTGGGCACAGGGCCGGCGGGCGACACCTTGCGCGAACGCGCGCGCCAGCTCGGGCTCGCCGGGCGGATCACGTTCGCCCCCTACCTGAACGACCGCGACGCGCTCGCCCAGGCCTACGCCGCCGCCCGGTGCGTGGTCCTCCCCGGAGCCCACGAGACGTTCGGCCTCGCCGCGCTCGAGGCCGCCGCCTGCGGCGCTCCGGTGGTCACCGCCCACACGACGCCGTCGGCCGAGCTGCTCGACGGCTTCGTCGACACCTTCAGCGGTGGCGATGCGACTGACCTGCTGCTCGCGATCGAGCGTTCCCGGGCCCGCGAGCCCGGACTCGACGCGGCGCGAGCGCTCACCGACACGCACGGCTGGGACGCCGCGATCGCCGCCGAGCTCGACGACATGACGCGGCTGGTGAGCCGGCGGTGAGCGGCCGCCTCGCCGTCGCGCTGCACGACGTCGAGCCCCGCTCCTTCGCCCGCGCTCGCGAGATTCGCGCGTGGTTGCTCGCGCGCGGCGTCGAGCGCGTCACGCTGCTGGTGATCCCCGCTGCCGACCTGCACCCGATCGGGGCCCGCGCCCCGGCGCTGGCGGCCTGGTTGCGCTTCCGGGTGGCCAGCGGCGACGCCGTCGCCCAACACGGGCTGGTCCACAAGGCGGCCGCCGTGGCCCCCTGGCCCCGCAGCCTGCTCGCCGGCTGGCAGGGCGGGGCCGCCGCCGAGTTCCCGGGGTTGGACCGCGAGGACGCCGCCCGGCGGGTCGACACGGGCCGGCGGCTGCTGCGGGAGATCGAGCTCGATCCCCGCGGCTTCGTTGCCCCCGGATACGCCTACACGCGCGCGCTGCGGCGGCTGCTGGCCGAGTCGTTCGAATGGTTCGCCGACCTGAGCAGCATCCGCACCAGCTCCGGCGAGAACCTGCGCGCGCCGGCGCTGTGTCTGGGCAGCTCGACGCCGCTCAAGCGCACGCTCTCGCCGCGCCTGGTCAGGGCCGCGGCGCGGACCCCGGGCGAGGTGATGCGCGTCGACGTGCATCCCGCGGACTTCGACCACCGCAGCCACGTGGCGACCCTCGAGGGGCTGCTCGGCCGGGCGCGTGGGCGCGACCCGGTGACCTACGACGAGCTGCTGTGAGCAGCCGCCGCGCACGGCTCCGCGACGAGGCCGAGCGTGTCCTGCGAGCCAACTGGCGCGAGGGCCGGCGACGCGACGGGGTGCCGTACGCCTTCACCTGCCCGGCCACGCCCCGGTACCGGCACCAGTGGTACTGGGACTCGTGCTTTCACGCCATCGCCTGGCGCCACTTCGACCCGGCGCGGGCGCGCGCCGAGCTGCGCACGCTGCTGCGGGCCGGCGGGCTCGACGGGTTCGTCCCCCACACCGCGTTCTGGGACCGGCCGGCGCGGTGGCGCCGCGCCCCCTTCTACGGCACGCGCTCGGTGTTCGGCTCCACCGCCACCGCGACGATCCAGACGCCGCTGCTCGCGCTCGCCTGGGAGCTCGTGGCGGCAGCGTCACCGGATGACTCGGGCTTCGCCCGCGAGGCGCTCCCGAGCCTGCGTCGGCACTACGACTGGCTGCACCGGGAGCGCGATCCCGACGGCGACGGCCTGCTGACGATCATCCACCCCGACGAGTCGGGGCTCGACGACTCGCCGAAGTACGACGACGTGTTCGGCTGGATGCGTCACGACAGCCCCGGCTACTGGTGGCTGATCGAGCGCCATCGCAGGCTCGACTACGACGCGCGACGGGTGACCGATCGCTACGAGGAGCACCTGGAAGACGTGCTCGTGAACGTCTGCTACGCGCTCGCATTGCGGGCCCTCGCCCGGCTCGAGGGAGCGGGCGCCGGCGAGCGCTGGCTGGCGCGCGCCGAGCGCACCGAGGCGGCGCTGCTGGAGCGCTGCTATGACGAGCGGACGGGGCTGTTCCTCGACCTCGCCGGCTCCCGCGAGCGCCGGGTCGCGGTGTCCACCTGGTCCGCGCTGGCGCCGCTGGCCCTGAGCGCGCTGCCGACCGATGTGCGGGTCCGGCTCGTCGAGCAGCAGCTGCTCGACCGCCGCCGCTACGGCGCGCCCTGCGGGATCCCGTCCGTCTCGCGCGAGGAGCCCGAGTTCAACCCCCGGTTCGCTCTCTGGCGCTGCTGGCGCGGGCCCTCCTGGGTCAACACGAGCTGGCTGCTGGTGCCGCCGATGCGGGAGCTCGGTTACGAGCGGGAGGCCGACCGCATCGTCGCCTCCCTCGAGCAGGCGGCCGACCGGCATGGCTTCCGCGAGTACTACAACCCGCTCACGGGACGGGGCCTGGCGGCCCGCGGCTTCGGCTTCGCCACCCTGCTCGTGGACCTGATCTTCGAGCCCGAGGTCGATGCGTCCGCGCGAACGCCGATGATCCAGTCGTGAGCTGGCGATCGACGCGAGCCGCCGGGCGCACGGAGCACGGCAACCGCCAGGTCGCAGTGATCGACCTGGGCTCGAACTCGTGGCGTCTCGTCGTGTTCACCTACTCGCCCGGCGAGTGGTGGAAGCGAACCGACGAGCTCCACGAGACGGTGCGGATCGGCGCCGGGCTCGATGCCTCGGGCTACCTGAGCCAGGAGGCAATCGACCGCGGACTGGAGACGCTCGCCGTGTTCGAGCGCTTCTGCGCGGCCGGCGGGATCGTGCGGCGAGACGTCCACGCGTTCGCCACCAGCGCGATCCGGGACGCGTCCAACCGCGACGAGTTCCTGGTCCAGGCCCGCGCCGAGCTCGGAATCGAGGTCGAGGTCCTCTCGGCCAAGGATGAGGCGCGCTACGGATATGTGGCGGCGGTCAACACGACGACGCTGACCGACGGCGTCGTGCTCGAGATCGGCGGAGGATCCATGCAGCTGATCCAGGTCGAGGATCGCCGTGCCACCGAGCTGTCCTCGTTCGCGCTCGGCGCGGTGCGGCTGACCGAGAAGTTCCTGCCCGGGTCGGGTCCGGCCAGGAAGAAGGAGCTCCAGCGCCTGCGTGCCCACGTCCGCGATGCGCTCGGCGAGCTCTCGTGGCTGCCCGAGTCGGGCGAGCGCATGGTTGGTCTGGGCGGCGCGGTGCGCAACCTCGCCGCCGCCGCCGCGCACGCCACGGGCCGGTACGACCTCGGGGTCCAGGGCTTCGTGCTCACGCCCGGGAAGCTCGACGAGCTCGTCGGGAAGCTGGCCGCGATGCCAGCCGCCGAGCGCGGCACCATCGACGGAATCAAGCCGGGACGTGGCGACATCATCCTGGCCGCGGCGGTGGTGATCGCGACGGTCGTGGAGCTCGGCGGCTTCGCCGGGATCGAGGCCACCGAGGCGGGCCTGCGCGAGGGCGCGTTCTTCGCTCGCACGCTGCTCGAGGAGGACAATCCGCTGTTCCCGGATGTGCGCGAGGCGGCGGTGCGCAACCTCGCCGTCCAGTACGAGTCCGACCTGCCGCACGTCGAGCACGTCGCCCTGCTCTCGTTGCAGATGCACGACTCGCTGGTCGGGCAGGGGCTGTTCAAGCCCAAGCCCGGCGAGCGCGAGCTGCTGTGGGCGGCCTCGATGCTTCACGACGTGGGGATGACGATCAACTACGACGACCACCACAAGCACTCCCGCTACCTGATCGTGAGCGCCGAGCTGCCGGGCTTCGATCCCCGCGAGCGGGCGCTGATCGCGCAGATGACCCGGTACCACCGAAAGGGAGCCCCCAAGCTCGGCGAGCTGGCCGTGTTCGGACGGGGCGGAGACGAGGAGCTGCTCGAGCGCTGCTCGGTCATCCTCCGGCTGGCCGAGCACCTCGAGCGCGGGCGCGACCAGTCGGTCAGCGAGGTGTGGCTGCGGGCCAACGGCCACGGCGTCGATCTGCATCTCGAGGCCTCGGGAGACCTGATGCTGCCGCGCTGGAGCGTCGAGCGCTACGGCGACGGGGAGGCCTTCCAGCGTGTGTTCGGCCGCCGCCTGCTGATCGGCTGACCGCCGCGCGGCGCGCCGAGGACCGCTGGGGCGAGTCGCGCCGAGCGGTGCGGCTGCTCGACCACGTCGAGGGGCTCGTCGGCGCGCTTCCGCGCCCGTCTGAGCGCATCCGCCGGCGGTGCCTGTGCGACAGCCGCCGTGCGCCGATGGCATAGACGAACCGCTGGTTCTACAGTTCAGGCATGCTCTGGCTGTTGAGACATGCCGAGGCCGCGGACGGCTCGCCTGACGATCAACGGCCCCTGACCGAGCGCGGAGTGCGCCAGGCCGAGGCCGTCGGACGGGCGTTGGCCTCGCTCGGGGTGAGCATCGACGCGTGCCTGAGCAGCCCCAAGCTGAGAGCGCTCCAGACCGCACGCGCGGCGTGCGAGCCGCTCGGCGTCGAGGTCACCATGGAGCCGCGGCTCGCGGGTAGCCCGTTCGACGCCTCCGACCTGAGCGCCGGCCTCGGCAATGTGCTCCTGGTCGGCCATGATCCTTCATTCTCGCTGGTGCTGCACGACCTGACCGGCGTGCAGGCGAGGATGCGCAAGGGCGGCCTCGCCGCTATCGACAAAGGCGAGCTGATCTCGCTGCTACGCCCCACAGAGCTCGCCGCGATCGCGGCGGCTGGAGAGAAGGTGGCATGACCGAGCACGCACTCGAGCCGGTGAACATCGAGACCGACGTGGCCGAGGTCCCGGTTCCGGACCTCGACGACCCCTCGCTGTTCATCAATCGCGAGCTCTCGTGGCTCGACTTCAACGACCGGGTGCTGCAGCTGGCCGAGGACGAGCACATGCCCCTGATCGAGCGCCTGAAGTTCCTGGCCATCTTCGTCACCAACCTCGACGAGTTCTTCATGATCCGGGTGGCCGGCCTCCATGACCAGGTGGCGGCCAGGATCGACGCCCGCGGCCCGGATGGGCTCTCGCCGACCCAGACGCTGCAGGGGATCGCCGACACGGTGCGCGCTCAGGACCGTCGTCACGCGCATGCGTTCAACAACGTGGTCCGTCCGGCGCTGGCCGAGCACGGAATCCGGATCGTCACGTGTGAGGAGTCGGGTGCCCCGCCGCAGGAGCTCGAGCGGCTCTTCCACGAGCAGATCTTCCCCGTGCTGACCCCACTCGCCGTCGGCCCCGGTCGGCCGTTCCCGTACATCTCCAATCTCTCGCTGAGCCTGATCGTGCGACTCCGCGACCCCGAGCTCGATCACGAGGTGTTCGCCCGGGTGAAGGTTCCCAAGGAGGTCCTGCCCCGATTTGTCGAGGTCTCCAAGGACACATTCGTGGCGCTCGAGGAGATCATCGCCAAGCACCTCGACACGCTGTTCCCGGGCATGGAGATCCTCGGGCACGATCTGTTCCGGGTCACCCGCGACGCGGACTTCGAGGTCTCCGACGAGGCCGACGACCTGCTTCAGGCCGTCGAGGACGAGCTCCGACGGCGTCGCTTCGGCGAGGTGGTGCGGCTCGAGGTCGGCGCCTGCATGGACGCGGCGATGCGCGACCGGCTGCTCGAGTGGCTGAACGTCGAGCCGCTGCAGGTCTACGACGTCGAGGGCCAGCTCGACCTCGGCGATCTGTGGCAGATCGCGGGCGTCCAGGGCCACAACGACCTGCGCCAGCCCCAGTGGACGCCGCTCACGCATCCGGCCCTCGCCGCCGAGGGCGACGAGCCGGCCGACGTGTTCGCCGCGATGCGCGCGGGCGATGTGCTCGTCCACTACCCCTACCACTCGTTCGCCACCAGCGTGGAGCGCTTCGTCAAGCAGGCGGTCGACGATCCCAACGTGCTGGCGATCAAGATGACCGTGTACCGGACCTCGGACGATTCGGCCCTCGTGCCGTCTCTGATCCAGGCCGCCGAGCTCGGCAAGCAGGCCGTGTGCCTGGTGGAGCTCAAGGCTCGCTTCGACGAGCGCCTGAACATCCGCTGGTCACGGGCGCTGGAGGAGGTCGGCGCCCACGTTGTGCACGGGATCCCCGGGCTCAAGACGCATGCCAAGGCGATCCTCGTGGTGCGCCGCGAGAGCGGCTCGGTCCGCCACTACGTGATGACCGGAACCGGCAACTTCCACGCCAAGAACGCCCGTCTGTACGAGGACTTCGGGCTGTTCACGACCGACCACGAGATCGGCGACGAGGTCGCCAACCTGTTCAACACGCTCACCGGCTACGGACACCCGCCGCGCCAGCGCAAGGTGCTGGTCGCGCCGGACTCGCTCCGTGAGCCGCTGCTCGAGGAGATCGAGCGGACGATCGCCGCCCATCGGGCGGGCGAAGAGGCGCGGATCGTGATGAAGATGAACTCGCTCGTCGACAAGGCCTGCATCCAGGCCCTCTACCGCGCCTCCCAGGCCGGAGTCCCGATCGAGCTCAACGTGCGCGGCATCTGCTGCCTGCGGCCCGGCGTGCCCGGGGTGAGCGAGACGATCAAGGTGGTGTCCGTGGTCGGCCGCTTCCTCGAGCACTCGCGGATCTACTCGTTCCATTACGGGGACGAGGGGCGCTACTACATCGGCTCCGCCGACCTGATGCCGCGCAACCTCGACACGCGGGTGGAGATGCTCGTGCCGGTGGAGAACCGGGAGCATCAGGCCGAGCTCGACGACACACTCGAGCGCTGCCTGCGGGACGATACGTTCTCGTGGACCCTGGACGGCGAAGGCGAATGGAGCCGGCGCACCGGCCGCACGCGCAGCGTCCATGTCGAGCTGATGGAGAAGACGCTCACTCAGGTAGCGAGTTCGGCCAACTAGCCGCTCTCGGCACCTCCCCGGGGCCTACTAGAAGACCGGCGGCACCCAGCGCATCGACTCGATCGGCGGCCGCGCGTAGCGGGGATCGGCCGGTTGGCGGCGGGGCAGCTTGAGCTTGGGCTGCTCGATCTCCCCGTAGGGGATCATGCTGAGCAGGTGGCTGATGCAGTTCAGGCGAGCTCGTCGCTTGTCGTCGGCGTCCACCACCCACCACGGTGACTCGGCCGTGTCGGTGTAGTGGAACATCACGTCCTTGGCCTTGGCGTAGTCGAACCAGCGGGTGCGCGACTCCAGGTCCATGGGACTGAGCTTCCAGCGCTTGACCCGATCGTTGAGCCGGGCCTGAAAGCGCCGCTCCTGCTCGTCGTCGGAGACCGAGAACCAGTACTTGATCAGGATCGTCCCCGACCGGATCAGCATCCGCTCGAACTCGGGGACCGCGTGCAGGAAGTCCCGGTACTCGTCCTCGGTGCAGAAGCCCATCACCTTCTCGACCCCGGCGCGGTTGTACCAGGAGCGATCGAACAGCACCATCTCCCCCGCCGCCGGCAGGTGGGCCACATAGCGCTGGAAGTACCACTGCGTGCGTTCGCGCTCGGTCGGCGTCCCCAGCGCGACGACGCGGCACACGCGGGGGTTCAGGGGCTCGACGATCCGCTTGATCGTGCCGCCCTTCCCGGCCGCGTCGCGCCCCTCGAAGATCACCACGACCTTCAGCTCCTGCGCCTTGACCCAATCCTGCAGCTTGACGAGCTCGAGCTGCACCCGCTCGAGCTCGCGCTCGAACACCTCGCGCTTGAGCCGCCTGACCCCTCCGGGCTTGGGCGGCGTCTCGGCCCCGACGTCACGCTGGGCAGTCATCGCGATGCGTCCGTCCCTTCGATTCGGCGAGCTTACCCTGAGCGTGAACCCGGCGTGTCCATCCTGTGTTCGCCGGCGCGAATCGGGGTCCGGAAGCCACGCGGGCCGCCCATCGGGACGCGGGAACGGGCAGACTGTCGGCACCGTCAATGCACAGCGATCTTCTCCTCCTGATCGTGATCGTCGCCGCGCTCGGGTTCGACTTCACCAACGGCTTCCACGACACCGCCAATGTGGTCGCCTCGTCGATCTCGACCCGCGCGCTCTCGCCCTCGACGGCGGTCGCGATCGCCGCCCTGCTCAACTTCGTCGGCGCCTTCATCTCGCTGAAGGTCGCGGCCACCGTCGCCACCGGCATCGTCAACTCGGCCGAGATCACTCAGACGATCGTGTTCGCCGGGCTGATCGGCGCGATCGTCTGGAACCTCGTGACCTGGTTCTTCGGTCTGCCCTCGAGCTCCTCGCACGCGTTGATCGGCGGCGTCGTCGGCGCCACCCTGGCCGCCGTCGGGTCCTCGGGGATCCAGGCCGGCGCGCTGGTCGGCAAGGTGATCGTGCCCGCGATCGTCGCCCCGGTGCTCGCGCTCGTGGTCGCCGGGATCTCGATCGTGCTCATCTACGGGCTCGTCGGCCGGCGGCGTCCGGGCCCGGTCACCAAGGGCTTCAAACTCGGCCAGATCGCCTCCGGCTCGATGCTGGCCCTGGCCCACGGGACCAACGACGCGCAGAAGACGATGGGCGTGATCAGTCTCGCGCTCGTCGCCCACGGCTCGATCAAGCCGGGGCAGGTGCCCACCTGGGTGGTGGTGAGCTCCGCCACGGCGATCGCGCTCGGGACCTACGCCGGCGGCTGGCGGATCATCCGCACTATCGGCATGCGGATCATCAAGATGGACTCCGCCCAGGGCTTCTCCGCGCAGGCCGCCGGCGCGGTGGTGATCCTGGCCTCCTCCCACTTCGGATACCCGCTCTCGACCACGCACGTGATCTCCGGCGGGGTGGTGGGGGCGGGCGCCGCCAGGCGCCTGTCCGCGGTCCGGTGGGGCGTCGCGGGCAACATCGCCTTCGCCTGGGCGCTGACGCTGCCGGCCGCCGGCGTCGTCGGGGCGGCCGCCTACGCAGTGGCCAACGTGTTCGGCAGCGGAGCGCTCGGGCCGCTGCTGATCACCGTGATCATCGTCGGCGCGCTCGCGGCGCTGATCGTCAGCCGGCGCGAGCGCGCGGCCGAGACCGCGCAGGCATGATCGCCACGATCGTCGACTGGGCGGCGATCGGCAAGGTCGCCCTGTACTCGCTCGCGTTCGGCGTCGGCGTCGCGGTGATCGTCGGGCTCGGCGTCTCAAGCGCTGCCGGGCTGCAGGAGGCGATGCGACGCCGGAGCGCGGCGGCGTCCGTGGCCTGGGGCCTGGTCGCCGCCGCGTGCGTCGCCGCTGCCTGCGGCGCGATCGTGCTCGGCGTCGCTGTGATGTCCTCGTCGAAGGGCTGAGCGACCGCAGCCCTACTGCGCCCTGTTAGGGGCGCAGTCCGAGCTTGACCGTGATGTCGGAGGTCTGGCCGCCACGTTCGATCTTCAGCGTCACGCTGTCGCCCGGAGCGTACCCGTCGACGACCGAGATGAACTGGTCGGTCGAGGTCACCGCCGTGCCGTTGACCGCGGTGATCACGTCGCCGGCGCGGATCCCGGCCGACGCCGCCGGCGAGCCGGTCTGGACCTGGGCCACCGTGGCGCCGTTGCCGGTCGCGTTGAGATGGACGCCGAGGTAGGAGTGCTTGACGCTCTTGCCGGAGATGATCTGGTTCGCGACCCGGGCGGCGGTGTTCGAGGGAACCGCGAAGCCGACGCCGGCGCTCGAGCCCGAGTTGGTCTCGATCTGGTCGTTGAGCCCCAGCACGTGCGCGTTGGCATCGAGCAGCGGGCCGCCCGAGTTGCCCTGGTTGATCGCGGCGTCGGTCTGGATCGCGCCGGTGATCGTGTACTGGTTGGGGGCCTGGATGGCGCGGTTGACCGCGCTCACGATGCCGGCCGTGACCGTCTCGGCGAGCCCGAACGGGCTGCCGATGGCGACGACGCCGTCGCCGACCTGGGCGGCGGCGGAGTTGGCGAACGGAACCGGATGCAGCTCCGACGCGGGCGCCTGCACGCGGATCACACCGACGTCGGTCGACGCGTCGGTCCCGAGCACCTTGGCCGGATACTTGTGCCCGTTGGCGAACGTGACTTTGACCGACGTCGCCCCCGCGACCACGTGCTGGTCGGTGAGGATGTCGCCCTTGTTGTCGTAGACGACGCCGGCGCCCTCACCGGTCGTCTGGGCGCTACCGCCGAAGCCGAACTGGCCCGACCCCGCCTGCGTGTTCTCGGTGACGAGGATGTCGACCACGCCGGGTGACGCCATGCGGCTGATCTGGTTCACGGTCAGGCCGCGACCCGCGCTGATCGAGGTCGGCACCACGGAGGCGGCGGGCGATGAGATGACCTGCGTCGTGGTGACCGACTTGGTCGTGGTGCCGCCGCTCGCCACGACGAGGGCGATCGCTCCGCCGGCCACCGCGCCGGCGAGGATCGGTAGGAATCGATTGGCAGAACTCATGGTCGGATCTCCTAGCAAGACGAAAAGCGTGTGGAAGCATCACAGCATCCACTGATGAGAAGGCTCTCAGTGCTCCATGAGAGACGGGTAAGAGCGTGTCCGCGCAGGCGGCTCAGGGCGCGGCGACCGGGGTGAGAGCCAGATAAGAAGTTCCGACCAGCGCGTCACGCGCGCAGCAGGCCCTGTCGGCGCGCCCATTCGACCGTCTTACGCAGCGTCTCGCGCGGGTCCGTGTAGCGCAAACCGAGCTCGCGCTCGGCGCGCGAGCCGTCGTACCGGTGGCCGTGCAGCAGTGTCCGGACCATCTCGCGGCAGATCGGGGGGTGTCGCCCGGCGAGCTTGTACGCTCGCTCGGCGATCGCCGCGGCGGCGGTCGCCACGGGGCGTGGCACCAGCCGCGGGTGCCGCTCCACGCCGGCGACTTCTCCCGCCAGTGCGAGCGCCTCGGTGATCGGCAGCGCCATCCCGTTGAGCAGATAGCGCTCGCCCGCAACGCCGCGCTCGGCTCCGAGCAGATGGCCTGCGACGCAGTCATCGATGTCGATGAGGCTCACGGTCGTCGGCACGAACACCTTCAGGCGGCCGTCGAGGAATGCCAACAGGAACCGCGCGGTACCGCCGGAGCGGCCGGGACCCTGCACCGAGGAGGGGTTGACGCAGACGAGATCCTGACCGAGCGTGCGAGCAGCCGCGAGCGCCGCTCTTTCCCCCTCGGTTTTGGTGCGCTCGTACGTCGAGAGGTACCAGCCGCGGTGCGGAGTCTGCTCGCGGCCGATCGTTCCCGGCGGCTCGCCGATCGTCGCAGCTGAAGATGTGTGCACGAGCCGGTTCACGCCGGCACGTGCAGCGGCACGCACTGCGGCGGCCGGGCCGCTCGCGTTCAGGAGCTCCATCGGCCGTGGATCGACGACGCAGAGCGAGTTGACTCCCGCGACATTGAACGCGAGCTCGCAGCCCTCCATCCCGCGCGCCAGGACCTCCTCGTCGGTGCCGTCACCACGGACCACGCGGGCTCCACGAGCCTCGAGCGCGGCGGCTGCGGCGTCGGATCGAGCGAGGGCGACGACTTCGTCGCCCCGGGCGAGCAGGTGGGTCAGGAGCGCCGTGCCGATCAGGCCCGTCCCACCTGTGATGAATACTCGGCTCACGTAGATAAACGAGCGATCGACGATGCCCGCGGCGTATCGTACGGGTCGCGCGAGGGCCTGTGAGGTCAAGGGTGCTGCTCGGCGCGTTCAGTGGCCGGGAATTACGATTGAGCGCGCCGATGCTCCCACGACGCCATCCGCCGGATCCGTTCCGGCCCGCCTCACCGATGACCGACGACCTGCGCGCCCACTCGGTGGTGCAGACGATCCTGCGTCGCCGAGACGAGGGCTCCCGCCCGGGGGCCAGGACCGATGGCCACCGGGTGGCGCTGGTGATCGAAGGCGGAGCACTGCGCGGCGTGGTCTCGGCCGGAATGCTGACGGCGATCGAGCAACTCGGCCTTCGTGACGCTTTCGACGAGGTGCACGGCGCATCGGCCGGCGCGTTCAACGCGGCCTTCCTGCTTGCGGGCCAGGCCGCCTACCTGGCGACCCTGTACCAGCACGGTTTCGGCGATCCGCGATTCGTCAGCATTCGGCGCGCCCTGCGCGGCGGCCCCGTGTTTGACATGGATTATGTGATCGACCACGTGTGGACGCGACAGCGACCGCTCCGCTTCGACGTGATCGCGGCGTGTGGGATCGACCTTCACTGCACCGCGACCGATGCCGACACGGCATCGATCGTCGACCTCACCGCGCTGAGCACCGAGGAGGAGATTCGCTGCGCGCTGCGGGCCTCGGGCCGGCTGCCGTGGCTCGCCGGTCCACCGGTTCGCTTCCGCGGTATGACGCTGCTCGACGCGACGCTGGCCGAGGCGATTCCCGTGCACGCCCCATCGGGCACCGCCACCGACATGCTCGTGCTCCAGACGCGCCCGCATGGGGTGCACCACGCTCCGCTGTCATCGGCAATCGGTCAGCTGACCGATCGCTACCTGCGATCGATCAACCCAGACCTGGCCGAGCTGCGCCGCACGCGTTCGGCTCGCTATGACGCGCTCACGGCGGAGCTGGCGGGGCAGATGGCCGACGACGATCACCTCCCCGCTGTGTGCGTGATCCGCCCCCCGGCGGGCTCGGTGGTCGTCGGGCAACTCGAGCATCGCTCCTCGGTGCTCCGGACCGGCGCCGGCGAAGGGATGCGCGCCGCGTGGATGGCGCTCACCGGCGAGGATCCCGAGCTGCTCGGCGTGCTGCGGGCTTATCCGCGCCGATCGAGCGCGGCGCCGAGCGTTTGAGGCGACGAGGGCCTCGAGGCGGGGCCTCGCTGCGACGGGTATAACCGCACTATGGATGTCGCTGAGCACCCGGCCTGGCGCCGGACCCTCGGCGCCGGCGCCCTCCCGACGACGGCGATCTCGCTGGGTCTCGCCGCGCTCGGGCGCCCCGGCTACCTGAACCTCGGACACGGAGGCGACTTCGAGGACAGCTCGGTGGCAGCACTCGCCGCCCGGACCCACGAGGTGCTCGACGCCGCCTACGCGGGCGGCGTACGGCACTTCGATGCCGCCCGGTCATACGGTCGCGCGGAGGAGTTCCTCGGTTCCTGGTTGCGGTCACGAGCGGTTGAGCCCGGGGCTGTCACCGTCAGCTCGAAATGGGGCTACACGTACACCGCGGACTGGCAGGTGGACGCCGACCCGCCGGAGGTCAAGGAGCTCACTGCCGACACGTTGCGGCGCCAACTCGACGAGACGCGGGCGCTGCTGGGGCCGTATCTGTCGCTGTACCAGATCCATTCGGCCACGCTCTCGAGCGGCGTCCTCGACGACGCGGAGGTCCGCCGTGAGCTCGACGCGCTTCGCCGCGACGGCGTGGCCGTCGGGGCGAGCGTCACCGGGACCGAGCAGGCCGGCACGATCGAGCGGATGATCGCGGTCGGCGGGTTCGACACGGTCCAGGCGACGTGGAATCTGCTCGAGCGCTCAGCCGGCGACGCCCTACAGTCCGCGCATGATGCGGGGCTCGGGGTGATCGTGAAGGAGGCGCTCGCCAACGGGCGGCTCACCGCCCGCGGCGCAGCGGAGCCGCTTGGGCGCGCGGCGGCGCGTCTCGGCTCAGGCGTTGATGCCCTCGCGATCGCCGCAGTCCTCGCGCAGCCCTGGGCCGACACCGTCCTGAGCGGAGCGAGCACCGTTGCTCAGCTGGAGAGCAACCTCACGGCGTTCCGGCTCGCGTGGGACCATGCGCTCGACGAGGAGCTCGCGCTGCCGGCCGAGGAACCCGAGGACTACTGGAACACCCGTTCGGCGCTCCCCTGGACCTGAGCTGATGACCGCTCCGCTGCCGGCCGACAGTCGGCCCCAGACTCAGTAACGTTTGTTACAGGCCGGGGTACCCCCAGCGTGCTTCCCGTTCGGCGCGATACGTCGCTACCAGCGCGCCTGAAGCGTGGCGCGCGACAGATGCGGTACTCCGCGCCCAGGTTTCTGCCGGTGAGACGCAAGACGTCGGCGCCCCAACGGCTGAGGGACCGGGCGAAGGAGCTGCTCCCGGCCGCCTCGCAGCTCGACGTGCCGTGGGCACGCTCCGCGCCGGCCGTTGCGACGCGCGAGGCGTTCCTGCGATTCGTGCTGCAACCTCTCCTGACGTTCTACACGCGCCGGCGAACGACCGGCAGCGACAAGCTCAGGCGGCTGCGCGCGCCCGTCATCATCGTGGCCAACCACGTCAGCCATGTCGACACGCCGGTGATACTGGCGGCGCTCCCGCGCCGGTTTCGCAAGCGCACCGTGGTCGCCGCCGCCACCGACTACTTCTACCGGAACCGCCTGGTGGCAGGCCTCGTATCGCTGATCTTCAACACGGTGCCGATGGATCGCAAAGGCGGCGGTCTCGAAAAGCAGGCGGTCGGCCACGTCGATCAGTTGCTCGACCGTGGCTGGAACCTCCTGCTGTACCCCGAAGGCACTCGTTCGCGCGAGGGCGGGACCGGCCGTCTACGGCGCGGCGCGGCGGTACTCGCCGCGCGTCATAAGCTCCAGATCGTTCCGATCAGAATCACGGGCACGCACGACGTGATGCCGCCGGGGCGCTTCTGGCCGTCGCGGCGTCGAAACCACAACGGGTCGAGGCGTCACGTCATCAGCATCAAGATCGGAGATCCGATCAGCCCCACGGAGGACGTCCGCTCGGTCATCAAGACCGTTCAGCTCTTCTTCGACGACTGATAACGCTCGACGGGCGCCGGCGGATCGCGAGTCGGGAGTTCGTCCAGATCGTCACCGTCGCCGTCGAGCCAGTCGACCGCCCGGGCGACCGCCTTCTTCCACTTCCGGTAGCCGCGGTCGCGCGCCGAGGAATCCATGTGCGGCAGCCATTCGCTGGCCTTGTGCCAGTTTTGCACGAGGCTGTCCACGTCCGGCCAGAACCCGACGGCGATGCCGGCGGCGTACGCGGCGCCGAGCGAAACCGTCTCGGCGACGATCGGTCGTACGACGGGGACGTCGAGGACGTCGGCAAGGCATTGCATCAGGAGGTTGTTGGCGGTCATCCCGCCATCGACGCGGAGCTCGGCGAGACTGCTTCCGTAGTCGTGGGACATGGCCTCGACAACCTCGCGCGTCTGCCAGGCGGTGGCCTCGAGCACCGCGCGCGCGAGATGACCCTTGTTGATGTAGCCGGTGAGCCCGGCGATCACCCCGCGAGCGTCGCTGCGCCAGTGCGGCGCGAACAGCCCGGAGAACGCGGGCACGAAGTAGCAGCCGCCGTTGTCCTCGACTGTCAGCGCGAGCGTCTCGATCTCGGCGGCGCTGCCGATCAGACCGATGTTGTCGCGAAACCACTGCACCAGGGCGCCGGTGATCGCAATCGGTCCTTCGAGCGCATACGTCGGCGCGCTGTCGCCGAGCTGGTAGCCCAGCGTCGTGAGCAGCCCGCTGTGCGAGGTGATCGGGTGCTCGCCGGTGTTCAGCAGCAGGAAGCTGCCGCTGCCGTAGGTGCACTTCGCATCGCCGGGGCTGAAGCAGGTCTGTCCAACCAGTGCCGCGTGCTGGTCGCCGAGGACCGAGGCGACCGGCAGTCCCGCGACCGCGACGCCGGCCTCGCCGTAGATCTCCGAGGAGGGTCTGATCTCGGGCAGCATCGCGCGAGGAATCCCGATCATCGACAGCAGCTCATCGTCCCAGCCGAGTGTCTCGATGTTCATCAGCAGTGTGCGACTGGCATTGGTGACGTCGGTGACGTGACGGCCGCACAGCTTCCACAGCAGCCACGAGTCCATCGTGCCGAACAGGACCTCGCCCTCCTCCGCACGCTCGCGTAGGCCCGGAATGCGGTCCAACAGCCACCGCACCTTCGGACCCGAGAAGTAGGTGGAGACCGGAAGCCCCGTCTTCTCGCGAAAGCGCTCCTGCCCGAACTCAGCGGTGATCGCTCGGCAGAGGCGATCCGTACGGGTGTCCTCCCAGTTGATCGCGTTGTACACGGGCTTCCCCGTGCCGCGGTCCCACAGCACCGTCGTCTCTCGCTGGTTGGCGATCCCCAGCGCGCTGAGCTCCGAGGCGGCGACGCCGGCCTTCTCGACTGCCTCCGTCACGACGGTGAGGACGTTGCGCCAGATCTCCTCGGGGTCGTGCTCGACCCACCCCGGCATCGGATAGTGGTGTCGGTGCTCCTTCTGGGCCACCGACACGATCCGCGCGCACTCGTCGAACACCAGACAGCGTGACGACGCGGTGCCCTGGTCAATCGAGACGACGTAGCGTCTACTCATGGACTCTCTCAGATTCCTAGCAGGGAATCGGCTCTCCCAGGTCGTGTTCTACCACGGAACCCCGACGGTCCGTGAGAAATCGCGCGAGCGGACCGATCAGGCCGGTCAGGCGGGCCCGTTCCTGGCCCACACGTTGGCGGCGCGGGTCAGCGTCTTCTTCGGGCGGAGCGATGGCTGGAGCACCGCTCCGTGTTCCAGAGCAACGGCTTTCAGCGAGCGGTGCGGCACGGCCGGCACCCCGATACCTTCAGCCGCCTCGATCACGGCGCGCCGCTTGCGTGCGCGTGAGAACGGCAGCTCGAGGGCAACGATCCGCGCGTGCCGGCCGCGCATCCCGTACATGTGCGCCTCGATCCGGCCCCACAGGACGACGGCGCCGCCGATCAGGTCGGATGTCGCGGCCGACGCCGTTCGCGGGCACGGGTCGTAGTAGGCGTAGACGCCGCAACCGCAGTCCTTGGCCGGGACCTCGCCAGGGCTGTGACCCCGGTCGCAGCTCGCGGTGACTCCGTCCCGTGGCCAGAGCGCGCGATCGTACATCGATGTGAGCACGCCGTCCGCCACACGCCACTGGCGGAAGCCCACGAGCGGGACGATCAGGTCCGGCGCGAGGCCGTCGGCATGCTCGACGGTGTTCACCGCGCCCGCGCCGGCTCCCGCTGGGGCGTCGGCTCCGATGGCTCGGGTCCTCGCTCGGGAGCGACCGCGGGCTGCGCCGGTCTGGTCGCAGGGACGTCGACCGGCTCGACGATGATGGTCCGAGACGGCCCGTCGAGCGAACCGACGGGCCGGCGGGGTACGGTGTGTCGGTGCACGTGCGTCCTCCTGGGGCGGCGGTGGGACCCCTCCCTCGGTGCCGACGGAGAGGCCCGCTGGCCGGTTGTGAGCGTCAACAATTCTTGGTGAAGGGTAGCCCAGCGATGCATCAATGCTGACCGCAGACGGCTCGGTGGCCGGTCGTGCCGGCCACCAGATCGCCCGTCACAAATTGCAAGCGATCTAAGGTGTCACCGCTCTTTCGCAGGAGTCCCGAGAAGGCCGCACGGAAGGCCGCAGCCAGGGCGGAGATCGACCGCCTGCGGGCGCTGGGCGTCGGCGATCTGGCCGTCGCCGTGCTGCCCGGGTTGGGACCGGACGGCCCCACCCATGGGACCAGCGTCAGAGCCCAGCAGCTGTGCGGCTATCTGCTCGCGGGCTATCCCGGTGCTGGGCAGATGGACACGCTGGACCTCCTAGCGCCGGTGCGCAGAGCACTCGAGCTGCTCCACGGGGCCGGGCTCATCTCCCCGATCTCGGTTCAGCGTGAACCACTGTGGCGGATCACGCCC
>DATMGZ010000101.1:0-4735 GCA_035555155.1 Solirubrobacteraceae bacterium
GGTGGCGGTAGCAGACGGCCATGGATTCCACGCTAGCAACCGCGGTTAAGCGGAACGCGAGGGCTGCGGCGACCGCCCGCGCGGCGGCCGGCGCTCAGCGATCGGGGAGGATGCGGCGCGCCTCTTCGGCGAAGTCCTGCAACGTGCGCTGCCCGAGCTCGAGCAGGTTGCCCGACTGCTGCTTGCGCGTGCGATGGCGACCCCGGACCCGCAGCACGACCAGCGCGGTGCCGGCGGTCACGCCGACGACCGCGGCGGCGGCCGGCCGGACCCAGTTGCGCGGGTCGCGCATTGCGCGCAGCTCCCACGACTCGAGCTCGTCCTGCGCCAGCCCGGTGAGGTTCACGAGCGTGAGCTCAAGGCGCTGCGCAAGATCGGCGGGGGGATCCACCGGTGCCAGCGCCTCGCGCAGAAGCGCCTCGAAATCTGCCGTTCCTGCCGTCATCGTGACGCCTCCTCGACTTCGGGTTGCGCGACCATGCCCTCGAGCTGACGGATCGCGCGGTGCAACAGCACCTTGGTCGCGCCGTCCGTCCGGCCGAGTGCCCGCGCGATCTCGCGGTTGTCCATACCGAGCGCGAATCTCATGATCAGGGCCTCCCGCCGGTCGTCGGGCAGCTGTGCGACGCCTTCGAGGATGGCCTTGAGCTCCTCACGTCCCTCGACCAGTGACTCCGTGGTGTGGGGCGAGGAGATGACGCCCGCGTCCTCGATCGCCGACTCCGGCTTGCGTGAGCGGTCGCGGTAGAAGTTGGCCGCGAGGTTGTGGGCGATCCGGATGAGCCACGGCCGCAGCGGCCGGCCGTTGGACTCCCGCAGCGCCCGCTCGAAGTGGCGATAGGCCTGCAGGAACGTCTGCTCGGTGAGATCCTCGGCGTCGTGATGGTTGCCGACGCGGTAGTAGCTGTAGGAGTAGACGTCGCGCAGATGAGCCCGGTACAGCTCGGTGAACCGAGCGTCGAGTTCCGCCTTGTTCCTGGGTAATGGCTCGGCCACAGCATGAGAGCGTACCTTCGCTACGCCGCGCGCACCGAGCGTGCGGGTGCCGGACGCGCCGGCGCGGTCACCGCCGCCGTCCAATGCTCGGGTTCGATGCGCCCCTCGACGAGGGCGGCGAGGCTGTCGAGCGCCGGTGTGCTCAGTCGCGCTTGGCGGGCGGCCGAGATGAGCAGCGGGATCGAGTCGACTGCCTCGGCCGCCTGGCCGAGCGCGGGTCCGATCTCCGCCGCGGGGACGCCCTGCGCGAGCAGCTCTCCGGCACGCCGGTTGCGCGAGCTCGTGGCGACCACCGTGGCGACCAGGTCGCCGGCGCCGGCGAGACCGGCGAACGTCTCCGACCGGCCACCGCGCGTGCGGGCGAGCGCGTCGACCTCGGCGAACACCTTGCCGGCCGCTGCGCCGGCCACGTTGGGACCGGCGGGCGCCGCCGCCGCGGCGGCGAGAACGGCGACGTCCTTGGCGCACCCGGCGAGCTCCACACCGGTCACGTCGTTGGTGAGCGAGACGTCGAGTCCGGCGAGCACGAGCGCATCGGAGAGCTGGTGGGCGAACGAGCCATCGAGTGACGCGAGGATCACCGAGGCCCCGTGCTCGAGCACCTCGGCGGCGTGCGCGGGGCCGCCCAGCACGGCCACGGCGCGCGCGTTGACCCGCTCCGCGGCGAAGGCCGAGGGGAGCGTGCCCAGCGGGGGCACGAGCCCCCTGGTGAGCACGAGCACGCCGGCGCGCCGTGGGATCCGCTCGGCGTGGGCGGCAAGCGCGGCGGGCAGCGAGCCCGCGGGAACGGCGAGGCAGACGAGATCGTGGCCGCCCAGCTCGAGCTCGGCCGCGCGCATCACATGGACCGAGTCGGGCAGCTCGACGCCCGGGAGGTAGAAGCTGTTCTCGCGGGTCGCCGCGAGCACCTCGGCCTGCTCCCTGTTGCGGCAGCCGAGGTCGACCTCGAAGCCGGCTCCCGCGAGGCATGCCGCCAGGCTTGTGCCCCACGAGCCGGCGCCGATGATCGCGGCCCGGCGGATCGGCGGCAGGCCGCCGAGCCACTCCCACTGGAGCATCACACATGGCCAGATGCGCTCGGTCACCGCGCCGGCCAGCGCCGGCGAGGCGCCCACGACCTGCGGGAAGGTGAGCGGGCGCCCGGCCCGGATCCGGACCTTGTGGGGGCGGATCCGCCAGCCCCGGCGAACGGCCTCGGTGCCGATCACGGCGATCGGGATCACGGGTGCGCCGGCCTCGAGCGCGAGCCGGCCGACTCCGCGCTTGGGCTGTCCGAGCGACCCGGGCCGCGTCCGTGTGCCCTCGGGGAAGATCAGCACGATGTCGCCGCGCGCGAGGATCGCCTTGGCGGTCTCCATCATGTCCCCGTCGGCGGCGCCGCGGTCGACCGGGAAGGCGCCCAGCGCGTTGAGGATCCACGCCTGCCACGGGCGGGAGAAGAGCTCCTTCTTGGCCACGTAGTACATGGGCCGCTTGGCCATCGTCCCTATCACGAACGGGTCCAGGAAGCTGCGGTGGTTAGCGGCCAGGATCACACCACCCTCGCTGGGGATGTGCTCACGCCCGATCCGGCTCATCCGGAAGTAGATGTGGAAGAAGGGCTGGAAGATCGCCCGAATGAGCCAGTACACGAACGGATTGGCTCCACTCTCGCGGGCGCGCGTGTGAAGAACTTGGTGATGAACTTGGTGATCCATCGCACACAGGCGTACCCGCACGGCCTCCGCGCGTTACAGTTTGACCTTCTTGAGCACTGCCATCGACCACACGCGAACGCTGAGGGGGGCCGTCTGTGGCGCTGTCGCAGCCGCTGCCTGGGCCCTCCAGCAGCCGCTCGACAAGCTCGTCCTCGGCTCGCGCTTCGACGACGTCGAGCTGCTCGGCAAGGCGGTCACCAGCGGCGACGGCTGGTACCCGATCGGCTTCGCGATGCACATGGCCAACGGCGCCATGTTCGGAGCCGTGTACTCCAACCTCGCGCCCTCGCTGCCCCTGCCGCCGGTCGCGCGCGGCCCGTTCGTGGCCATGGTCGAGCATGTCGGGCTGTGGCCGCTGGTGGCGCTCACGGACCGCTACCACCCGGCCCGCAAGGATCTGCCCAAGCTGTCGGGGAACCGTCGCGGCTTCGCCCAGGCCGCCTGGCGCCACGCTCTGTTCGGCCTCGTGCTCGGAGAGCTCGAGCGCCGGCTCAACGCCGAGCCCGAGCCGACCCCGCCCGAGAGCGAGGTCGAATTCTCGAGCAACGGCCACGGCACGCTCGAGCACGCCGTCTCGGTCGAACCCGCTCCGTAGTGCAGCGCTCAGCAAGTCGCTTGATGATCTGGCGAGTGGCTGGGCGTGGAGCACAAGAGACTTCAGAAGCGGTGCACTAGCCCTCAGGGAAGTGCCTGCGGTCCGAAAGGCGCCCGAGTGCGCGTCCTGATCACCGGGGCCTCGGGCTTCGCCGGCGGTCACCTCGCACGCGCGTGTGTCGGTGCGGGCGACGACGTGCTCGGTGTCTCGCGCACCGGCACCGTGCCCGAGGGCGGCGGCACAGGCCTCGCGCTCAACCTCACCGACGCCCCGGCGGTGCAGGCCGTCGTGCGGGACGCCCGGCCCGAGATCGTCTACCACCTCGCCGCGCTCAGCTCCGTCGGGCGATCCTGGGATGACCCCGGGACGACGCTGGCCGACAATGGTGCGAGCGCGCTGGCCATGCTCGAGGCGGTGCGCCACGAGGCCCCGGACGCGCGCGTCGTCTGGGTCAGCTCATGCGAGGTCTACGGCACCTCCGCGCAGCTGCCGATCCCCGAAGACGCGCCGCTCGCCCCGGCCAACCCGTACGCCGTCTCCAAGGCCGCCGGCGAGCTCCTGGCCGGCGTCTACGCCGACGCGTACGGCCTCGAGATCGTCCGCGCCCGGCCCTTCAACCACGCCGGCCCCGGCCAGCGCTCGATCTTCATCCTCTCCTCGCTCGCGCGGCAGGCGGCCGAAGGGCGCCTCGCCGGCTTGGACAAGCTCCGCATCGCCACCGGCAATCCGGACACACGACGCGACTTCACCGACGTGCGCGACGTCGTCCGCGCCTATCGCCTGCTCGCCGGCGCCGTCGAGCCCTCCGTCTACAATGTCTGCTCGGGCGAATCCGTCTCCGCCGGCGACCAGGTCCGGCTGCTCGCCGAGCTGATCGCCCCGATCGAGATCGAGCACACCGTCGATCCAGGCCGCGTCCGCGCCCACGAGGTGATGGACCTTCGCGGATCCCACGAGCGCCTCACCGCCGCCACCGGCTGGCAACCCGAGATCCCGCTGCGCCAGACGATGAGCGAGACGATCGCCTGGTGGGAGGCCGAGCTCTCGGCCGCAACGGCCTGAGCCACAATGCCTTCGCACGCGCCCCGAGGCCATACGATTCATCCCCGCACGCCCGCCTAGCTCAATTGGCAGAGCACTTCACTTGTAATGAAGATGTTTCCGGTTCGAGTCCGGAGGCGGGCTCTGTCTGTGAGGTCTTCACGTTTGAAGGCTTGTGATGTTCACGTTTGCGTCGGACGGATCCGGCGCGAGCGTCCGTGTGGGTGGTGTGGGCGGCGAGGGGATGGACGGCGGCTGTTGAGCTGCCCCGCGACCACGATCGATCCGTGCGGATCGCACGCGCGGCCTACCTGCGCTCCCCAAACGAGCGCCCGTTATGGATCCACACCGCCGAGGGCAACCGATACGACACGCTCGGAGCTCACCGCACCGAACTCGCGCACCT
>DATMGZ010000102.1:0-5110 GCA_035555155.1 Solirubrobacteraceae bacterium
GACCACGTGCACCTGCACGTCGTACCGCGCTGGGGCGCCGACAGCAACTTCATGCCCGTGATCGGGAACGCGCGGGTGCTGCCCGAGCTGCTCGAAGAGTCCTACCGGGCGCTCAGGGCCGCGTGGGTGTGACGCTCACGCGGCGCTGAGCGCCGGTCGCAGCTCCTCGCGGAGACGCGGAAGCTGGCACAAATGAACGCTTACGGTCAACTACGATCCGCACTCCGGTGACGGGCGGCGCGTGGACGGGTCAGGCGCCGTCGTCCAGACCGCGTACCGCTCGCGCCTGGATGCGGTCCATCCACATCTCCCACCGGCCCGACGCCGACCGATCGGCGGCCTGGAAGCAGTATGGGCGCCGGCCGCCGAACTCGGTCTGGCGTCCATCGCGTTGTGCGGCGCGTGCTCGGCGAGCGCCGCAATCGGCCGCTGCCCCATGCGCTGGCACGATACCGTCCGCTGGCTTGCGCGCTACCGCCAGCTCGGTCAGCCCAGCGAGCATCGCCGTGCCGCCGACCGGGAGATGATCGCCGTCGTGGTCAGCGCCGCCAACGAGTGCCTGTACTGCCTGATCGTCCATGGCGCCGCCCTGCGCGAAGAGCTCGGCGGCCCGTCTCGGCGAGCGCGTGTCCCTATGACTGGCGCCGCGGCGGCCTCGACCCGCGGGAGCGCCATCTGCGCCTACGCCGAGAAGCTGACCCTGCACCCGCGCCGTCCCGCGCCCGCCGAGGCGGATTCCCGGCCGCTCGTGGGCAACGAGCGGCCGGGTCCCTCACATCCGTGTCCTACGCGGCGCCGACGAGCGACTGCTCGTCGCTGTAGGTCTCGCCGCGCTCGGCCTTCTCGACCAGCGAGGCGGGCGGCTCGAAGCGCTCGCCGTACTTCTCTGCGAGCTCGCGCGCGCGGGCCACGAACCCGGGCAGGCCGCCCTCGTAGCCGTTGATGTACTGCAGCACGCCCCCGGTCCAGCCGGGGAAGCCGATCCCGAAGATCGAGCCGATGTTGGCGTCCGCGACCGATTCGATCACGCCCTCGTCGAGGCACTTGACCGCCTCGAGCGACTCGATCACCAGCATTCGCTCCTCGAGGTCCTTGAGCGGGACATCGAGGTTCTCACCGCCGAAGGCCTCCTTCAGTCCGCGCCACAGGTACGTGCGGTGGCCGTGCTCGTAGTCGTAGAAGCCGCCTCCCGCGATCTTGCCGCCGCGCCCGTACTCGTCCAGCATGCGAGCCACGACGCTTTCTCCGCGGGGCGGCGTGAAGGTCCCGCCCTCGGCCTCGATCGCCGCCTTGGTGGCGTCTTCGATCCTGCGCATCAGGTTCAGGTTCACCTCATCGGAGAGGTGCAGCACGGACTCGGGATATCCCGCCTGCAGGCAGGCCTGCTCGATCGACGGCGCCGGGATGCCCTCCGGCAGCATCGCGAGCCCCTCGTTGATGAACGCCCCGATCACCCGACTGGTGAAGAAGCCGCGGCTGTCGTGGACGACGATCGGCGTCTTCTTGATCTGCTTGGCGACGTCGAGCGCGCGATAGACGGTGTCCTCGCTCGTCTTCTCGCCCTTGATGATCTCCACCAGCGGCATCCTCTCCGCCGGGCTGAAGAAGTGCAGCCCGATGAAGTCCGCTGGGCGCGAGACGCCCTCGGCCAGGCCGGTGATCGGCAGCGTCGAGGTGTTGGAGCCCAGCAGCGCGCCCTCGGCGAGGTGCGGCTCGATCTCGGCGAACACCTGCGCCTTGACCGCCGGGTCCTCGAACACGGCCTCGATCACGAGGTCGGCGCCGTCCGTGTCGGCCGGATCGGCCGTCGGCATGATCAGCTCCAGCAGCGCGTCAGCCTGCTCCTGGGTCGAGCGGCCCTTCTCGACGGCCGTGTCGACGAGCGCCTTCGAGTAGTCCTTGCCGCGCTCGGCCGCCTCGAGCGAGACGTCCTTGAGCACGACCTCGATCCCGGCCTTGGCGCACACGTAGGTAATCGCGGCGCCCATCATCCCGGCCCCGAGTACGACCGCCTTCTTGGGCCGGAACGGCTCGGTCCCATCCGGACGGTCGCGCTCCCCGTTGACCCGCTGGAGGTCGAAGAAGAAGGCCTGGATCATGTTCTTCGCCACCTGGCCCGTGACCAGATCGACGAAGTACCGGCCCTCGATCAGGCTGGCGGTGTCGAAGTCGACCTGGGCGCCCTCGACGGCCGCGGCCATGATGTGGTGCGGAGCGGGATAGTTTGCGCCCTTGATCTGCTTGCGCAGGTTCGCCGGGAAGGCCGGGAGGTTCTGCGCCAAGGCCGGTGTGCTGGGGGTCCCACCGGGGATCTTGTAGCCCTTCACATCCCACGGCTGGACCGCCTCCGGATTGGCGGCGATCCACGCCTTGGCGGCGGGGATCAGCTCCTCCCGGGTGGCCACGATCTCATCGACGATGCCGATCTCCTTGGCCTTCTGCGGGCGCACGCGCTGACCTTGCATGAGCAGGCTCATCAGCGCGTTGGCGATCCCCAGCATGCGCACCGTGCGGGTCACCCCGCCGGCGCCGGGGAGCAGGCCGAGCTGAACCTCGGGGAACCCGAGCTGAACCTTCGGGTCATCGAGGATGACGCGGTGGTGACAGGCCAGGCAGATCTCCAGGCCGCCGCCGAGGGCGGAGCCGTTGATCGCCGCGACAACCGGCTTGCCGAGTGTCTCCAGGCGACGCAGCTGCGCCTTGCCGTCGCGGATGAAGCCGGCGATCTGCTCGGACTGATCGCGGGTCGCGGTCCTGAGGTCGTTCAGATCGCCACCGGCGAAGAACGTCTTCTTGGCCGAGGTGATGACCACCCCGGTGATGTCGCCCTTCTCGGCCTCGAGACGCTCGACCGTCGCGGCCATCGATGCGGCGTATGCGGCGTTCATCGTGTTCGCCGACTGGTTCGGGTCATCGAGCGTCAGGATGACGACGCCGTCGTCATCCTTGTCCCAGCGGATCGTGGTGCTCTCACTCATTGATTTCTCAGTTCTCCTTGTCGGATCAGGCGATCGGAGCGGGCGCTCAGACGCGCTCGATCACGGTCGCGATGCCCATGCCGCCGCCGACGCACAGCGTCACCAGCCCGAAGCGCTTGTCCTGGCGCTCGAGCTCGTCGATCAGCGTCCCGAGAATCATCGCGCCGGTCGCGCCGAGCGGATGGCCCATCGCGATCGCGCCGCCGTTCACGTTGACCTTGTCGAGGTCGAGGCCCATGTCCTTGACGAAGCGCAGCACGACGGCCGCGAACGCCTCGTTGATCTCGACCAGGTCGAGGTCGTCGACCGTCAGGCCGGCCTTCTCCAGCGCCTTGCGGCTCGCCGGCGCCGGGCCGGTCAGCATGATCGTGGGGTCGGCACCGGACACGGCCGTAGCCAACACACGAGCCCGCGCCTTGAGCCCGAGCTCCTCACCGATCCTCTCGTTCCCGATCGCCACCAGCGACGCGCCGTCGACGATCCCGGACGAGTTGCCCGGCGTGTGAACGTGCTCGATCTTCTCTATCCAGTGGTACTTCTGCAGCGCCACCGCGTCGAAGCCGCCCATCTCGCCCATCACGGCGAACGAGGGCTTGAGCTCGCCGAGCTTCTCGACCGTGGTACTGGCCCGGATGAACTCGTCGTGGTCGAGCACCACGTGCTCGTTGATGTCGAGCACCGGAATGACGGAGTTCGAGAACCGTCCCTCGGCCTGAGCGGTCGCCGCGCGCTCCTGCGAGCGGGCGGCATACGTGTCGACATCCTCGCGGTTGAAGCCCTCGACCGTCGCGATCAGGTCGGCGCTGACGCCCTGCGGCACGAACGAGCTGTCGTAGTTGGTCTCGGGGTCCATCGCCCACGCCCCGCCGTCGGAGCCGATCGGCACCCGGGACATCGACTCGACGCCGCCGGCGAATACGAGGTCCTCCCAGCCCGAGGCGACCTTCTGCGCGGCGACGTTGACTGCCTCGAGGCCCGAGGCGCAGAAGCGGTTGAGCTGCACGCCTGAGACCGTGTCCGGCAGTCCGGCCTTGATCGCCGCCGTCTTGGCGATGTCGGCGCCCTGGTCGCCGATCGGCGTGACGACGCCGAGCACCACGTCGTCGACCCGATCGGGGTCGAGCGCCACGTTGCGGCTGAGCACCTCGTGCATCAGGCCGACGACCAGGTCCACTGGCTTGGTCGCGTGCAGCGACCCGTTGACCTTTCCCCTCCCACGGGGCGTGCGAATCGCGTCGAAGACCAGCGCTTCAGTCTTTGGCATCGAGTTACTCCTCACAGTTCGAATGTCATCGCGCTCACGGCGCGCTAGATCTCACGTGCGGCGCGGACGATCGTAACGCCCGTGTCAGCCCGGCGGGTTCGCTTCCTGATGGCAACCGACACCCATGTCGGATAATACGCCCGAGCGCTGCCGGGCGGTACCGTCAGCCCACACCGCCATGACGACACGCACCTCGAAACGCCGCCTTCCCGCCGCCGCCCGCCGCGCCCTGATCGTCGACGCCGCGCTCGACGCATTCGCGCGCAACGGCTACGAGGGCACGTCGATGGGCCGGATCGGCACGGCCGCCGGGGTCAGTCGCACGGTGCTCTACGACCACTTCCCCTCCAAGCGCGCGCTGTTCGCGGCGCTGCTCGCCGACACCCACGCCTCGTTGCTCTCCCACCTCCAGGCGGCGATGGCGGCCGACGTGCCGATGGAGGAGCGCATGCGTCGCGGGCTCGATTCGTTCTTCGCCTTCGCCGAGCACCAGCCGCAGGCCTGGAAGTTGCTGTTCCCGGACCGGGCCCCGGTCGACGGCGAGGTCGCCACCGACCACCACCGCCTGCGCGCGGAGTCCAACCGCCTCATGGCGGCGATGCTGGCCCCGGAAGCCCGGCGGGCCGGGATCGATACCGCCAGCACGGTCGGTCAGGCCATGTTCGCGCTTCAGCAGTCCGCGCTCCACGGCGCGGTGCGCTGGTGGCACGCCCATCCCGACGTCGAACGCGAGCAGCTCGTGATCGCGGCCATGGACCTCTTGTGGACGGGGATCAGCGGACTCGAGCGCGGGGAGTGCTGGGCGCAGAACGGGGTGGGGTACGGAGCGCGCGCGTAATCAGCGGCCGGGGATGGGTTGGGGGTCCCT